>JABABZ010000276.1 GCA_014237965.1 Phycisphaerales bacterium
GACGAACCATGTCATTCGATACGACCTCACCGCGGACACCGCAGAGGCTCAACGGACCGGCGTCGTCGACGCCTTCCCGAAGTGGATGCTCTTCGAGACCGATCACCCGGATGCCTCGGTGATCGAATTGCGAATCCGGCACCCCTTCTCGAAACTTCCGCACCAGACTCGACCCGTCACACTTCAGTTCGATGGATACATCGCCAACGTCGGCACGCTCGCCCCGGGCGGAAACGCGACGTTCAACATCGAGCTGAAGCAGTTTGCGGGAAAGCGAGTCAACGCGGCGATCTCTGAAAATGCGGACTTCCGCACGGACCTTCTGGAGCAGGTGGAGGGTGATGGAGACCGTGTCCGCATCAAGATCGCCGTCACGCCGCTCACCGGACGGACGGGCGTCTTCATGGTTCCGGTGAGGATGGACACGACCGCCGGCAGTGAAGTCATGTACGTCGTGGGAACGATCAGGTAACCCCGAAGTCCTCCGACGGACATGACGCGACGGTTCAGTCCTTCGATTCCAGACTCGAGAGTCGAGACTCGATCCGATCGAGCCGTTCCATGATTCGAGCCTCCGACGCCGCGATCGCGGCCCGACTCGATTCGGCCATGAACTCCGACAACCGTCGCTCGATGGGATCGAGCCCGGCTCGCCCCCGCTCGATCCAGGAAGCGCCGATGGCCTCACCGTCCTCGGCCTTGGACTTCTCGCCGTCGGGCGAACCTCCGTCGGTGGTCATGAATCCGGCGGCGAATTCCCGCATCCAGGCCACCGGCGACACGGCCGGGTCCAGCACGGGATCAGAATCCGATGATCCGCCCGATGTGGAGTCCGGCTCGAATTCTTCATGCTTCTTCATGGGTGGGTCCTGATCGAAGGAACTTCGGATGACCGGCATTTCGGCTTCTCTTCCAAGAGAGACGCCGGAGAGTCTAGACTGACTTGATGCCTGCAGTCTTCCAACCCATCCTGATCTCCGCGCTCGTCTGGGCGTCCTCCCTCTCTTGGGAACCGCCGTCCTCAGAGCCCAAAGTGGTACCCGAACGCATCCGCAAGGCCATCGAAGCCCCCGGTGAGGATGAACTCCCGACCGATCCCCGAGTCAACGTTGAGAAGATCACCGAGCTGCCCGTCCCTTCGGTTCCGACCACCGTGGTACTTCCGGCTCCGCCCGTCCATCGAATTGCGGTCGATCGGAGTGAAACCCGCCTTGACGACGCGAGCTGGACGAGCGGCCGAACCGCCACCCGACGAGGGCTGGCCTGGCTCGAGTCCACGCAGTCGCGCCGCGGCGGTTGGATGGAGGGTGCGGAGGTGGTCGCAACGGATCAACCGCCTCGCGAAGCTGCCGCCGCCGTGGCGGTCACCGGCCTCGGTTTGAAGGCGTTCGCACAGGCCCCCGCCCTTGCCGACTCTCCAGAGGCCGTCACCCGCGCGCTCGGCTTCGTGCGAAGCGCGCTCGAAGAGTACGGCTTCGAAGGTCTTGCGGCGGCCGGGCTGGGCAACTACGTCGCCAGTTCGGTGACGATGGGTCTTTCCGCCCACGGCTCGCTGTCGGACCCGGGAGACGCACGAGCTCTGGGCGATGCGGTGATCTTCCTTCGGACCAGTCAATGGGATCGAGCGGAGGGTGTCTCGCCGAAACAGGACTGGTACGGCGGCGCGGGTTACGGAAGCCGTGGACGCCCTGACCTCTCGAACACCCAGATGATGCTCGATGCGCTCTACGACGCCGGAGTCAGTCCGGAAGAGCCGGTCGTCCAGAAGGCGCTCGTCTTCCTCACTCGAACGCAGAACCTGAAAGCGACGAACCCCGCCGCCTGGGCGCAAGCCGGCGGTGACGACGGAGGATTCATCTACACCCCCGCCAACGACGGCGAGTCCTTCGGCAGCGCCGTGGCCGGTGAAGGCCGCTACGGCGAAACGATGCCCGAAGGGGTCGCTCGCAGTCTCCGAAGCTACGGCTCGATGACGTACGCCGGATTCAAGAGTCTGTTGTATGCCGGCCTCACCGCCGACGATCCCCGCGTCGCTGCCGCGATCGGTTGGATCCAGCAGCACTGGACGCTGACCGAGAATCCCGGCCTCGGTGGCCAGGGACTCTACTACTACCTTCATGCGATGGCCCGAGCGTTGCGAGCATCCGGACTCGATCAGATCCAGAGTCCGGATGGAACGCTGCATGACTGGCGACGTGAGTTGATCGCGACGCTCGTGGATCTCCAACGAGCGGACGGCAGTTGGAGGAACGACGAAGATCGGTGGGAGGAATCTCGACCCGAACTCGCGACGATCTATGCGGTTCTCGCGATGGAAGAGGCGCTCAAGCCCACGCTCGACGTGGAATGACACTCGATTCCTCAAGCCGGTGACCCACGTGCTCGCGCGTCAGTCCGATGCCCGACCGCCGACGACGGTCGCGGCCTCCAGGGCCCGGCGACCTC
>JABABZ010000277.1 GCA_014237965.1 Phycisphaerales bacterium
GTCGACGCTCTGGGCGGCGGAAGGGGCGACGGAGCGGCCACCGCCCTGCGCATCAAGCCCAAGAATCCTCCAGCTGGAACGCGCGCGTTCCGCGGGAAGCATGTTCGGAGGGCCGTTCTCCGAGGCCCAGGGCACCGCCTGGCCTTCGCTGGCTTCCGTCAGCCCCGGGGAGATGGTCGAAGAGTCTTCTGGTACCCGTGGTCTCGCCGTCACCATCCTCGACGGATGGCGATGGCTCGTGGTCACGGTCTGCACCGGGTGGATCATCGCCTTCTCCGCTGCCGCCGGCGGACGGATCTACCTTCTCCAGCGGCGGGCGGTCGAACGTCTTCAACTCGACGAACTTGGAACGCCAGGTCCGGAAGCCGGTTGAGTCGACGCTCTCACGCCGATCTTCAGGGTCGAGACCTCCATCATGTGCCCGAAGAACCCGGAATCTGAATCGTCGAATCGGCCCGAGGCCGATCCTCGTCGTCTCGAGGATGATCGACTGGCGCAGTCGATCGCCACGGATGTTCACACCGGCCGAGCGTCTTCATTGAGTCGAGCGATGCTGCTCCGGAATGCGCCGTCCGAGCTGGAAGGGCTCGTGAAGCGGCACCTGGCGGCGATGCGGGCCGCATCGATCGGAGAGTTGGGATTGAACCGGCTTCGAGCGGATCGACTCCGAGCCGGAATGGAGATCCTCGAATGCCTTGATTCCCTCGAGGATCGCTTCGCCGATCAAGGAAGTCCTTATCTCGGGAGCCGACTCGCGGGAAGAGCGGCGAGAGGACAGATCGAACCGGAGGACCGGCTCCACCTGCGGTATCACGGTGTTCGGGAGATTCGCGACCTCGCCGCGGAGCTGGAGTTCATCGACGTCGTCGAGATTCGATTCTCCATCACCCGGAGCCGATACGGAATGTTGGAAACGATGCACGGAATCCTGGATGGCGTCGAATTCGATCTTCGACGATGTCCGCCGGGTCAGGTCATGATCGATGCCCCGAATCTGATCCGTGGGGGTGACGTCCCTCTGGCCTCGGCCGACGGGGTCGCCGGGTTGATTGCAGGAATGATCGGCGAAGATTGAGTGCGCCGGACCCGTCGTCGCGAGGTGGACCGTCAGCATGAATGATCGCCCTCGAGGGCTTCGGGCGTCAGCCGAGACCGCCCTTGAGATCGCCGCTGAATCGGGCTCGGAGTTTTCGCATCTCCGGATCTTCCGGCCGATCGGGTTCGCCGCGATCGTGGCCCTTGCCTCGGTCGGCTCCTGCGGGGCGAGCTTCGAGGGCCTTCTTCGAGAGGCTCACTCGGCCCTTGCCGGAGTCGATCGACAGGATCTTGACCTGAAGAACTTCGCCTTCGCGAAGGACGCCCTCGATCCGATCGATTCGCTGGTGGCTGATCTCGGAGATGTGAAGAAGTCCTTCGACGCCCTCGGCAACCTCCACGAATGCCCCGAAATCCGCGATTTTTCGCACGGTTCCGCTCACGGTGGCACCCACTTCGAGGGTGTCGGCGATCGCGGCTCTCGGATCGGCGACCACGGCCTTCCGGCTCAAGCCGATCTTCGGTTGGTCGCCCGAGGTATCGATCTTCGTGACCACGACCTCCAGCTCTTCGCCCACCTTGACGTGGTCACCGGGATCCCGGACTCGATCGTGCGAGATCTCGCTGACATGGATCAGGCCGTCGATTCCGCCCAGATCCGCGAAGACCCCGTACGGCTGGATGCTGGTGACGACCACGGTCTTGCGTTGTCCCGGCTCGAGGGTGGCGAGGATCGACTCGCGATTCTTGGCCCGTTCCTCCTCGATGATCGCCCGCCGGCTGAGGACCAGTCTTCCCTTCCGCTTTTCGAGCCGGGTCACGCGGCAGGTGACCCGCTCGTTGAGCATGATCGAGATGTCCGGAATGTGGCGGATGTCGATCTGGCCGGCGGGCATGAATCCGGTGTGATGAGCGACCTCCACTTCGAGGCCTCCCTTGTTCACGCCGATCACCTTGCCCTCGACCGTCTGGCCGACGTCCAGATTTCCCCAGTCGACCTTCTGCACGGCGCCAGGAACACTGAGGACGTAGAGCCCTTCGGAGTCGAGTCGTTCGACGAGGAACTCCGCGTTGGAGCCTTCAATCGGTGCTTCGTCGAACTGTGACAAGGGGCATACCCCTTGTTTCTTCGGGCCGAATTCGACGAGTACTTCTCGGTTCCGGATCGAGACGATCTGCCCGGTCCGGGTGCGACGTCCGCCTTCGAGATTGATGCGGGTCCCGGTCGCGGGGGTCGACTCGTTGGCCAGCGCCATCAGATCAACGCCGGCCAGGGCGGCGGCGACTTCGGACTCGAGACTCGCGGCCGGTTCCTTCGCCGGCTCGGCCGCCGGGCGTCTTGGCTTCGCCGGTATGCATCAGCGCTTGGAGGAACG
>JABABZ010000278.1 GCA_014237965.1 Phycisphaerales bacterium
GGAGAAGCAACAACTCCTGGCGTTGATCGCCGAACAGATCGAACTGAGCCGAACCCTCCTCGAGCTCACCGAGCTTCGGTACGGACAGGGCGTCGGCGATGCGCTCCAGGTCCTCCAGCAGCGTCTTCAGCTCGAGTCCGTGGCCTCGGCGCTTCCCGAGATACGAAACACCCTGGAGACCAGTCGGAATCAACTGTCGGTCCTGCTCGCTCGCGCCCCGCAGTCCATCGAGGCCGAACTCTCCGTCGCCGTCGATCCGACTCTTCCGGAGCTCCCTCCCTTCCCCACGCTCCCGACACCGAAGGATCTCCTCGACCGTCGCCCCGACCTCAGAGCCGCCTATGACCGGGTCGCCGCGGCCGACCTCGAAGTGGCCGTGGCCATCGCCGACATGCTCCCCGCGATCCGATTCTCCCTCACCGGGAGTTTCAGAAGCGATCAGTTCTCCAGTCTCTTCGACAGCACCGTCGCCAGCATCACCGGAAGCCTTCTCCAACCGGTCTTCGACGGAGACCGCCGCGAAGCGGAAGCGGACCGACGCCGTGCCATTCTCGATGAACGTCTCGATGCATTCACCGAGCGGTTCCTGGTGGCGCTTCGCGAGGTCGAAGACGCGATCGATCGCGAACGCAATCTGGTCGACCTCCTGCAACAGATTCAAAACCAGGTCGAACTGGCGAACAAGACGCTCTCCGAGAGTCGACGTCGATTCGCCAACGGCCAGATCGAGTACCTGGACGTCATCACCGCCATCCGTTCCCTTCAGGAACTGCAGCGGCGAGATGTGAGCGTGCAACGATCGGTGCTCGCGAATCGAGCCTCGCTGCTCCTCGCCCTCGGCGGCGAGTGGACCCGATCCCTCGCACCTCCCGACTTCGAAGAACCCGACCAGAAGACTCCCACCGACTCTCCGACCGACTCTTCCGATGAGAGCGACACCGTCGCCACCGAATCTCGTTCGCTCCGGAACTCCGACGCATGAATCACGAACCGACCTCCGAATCGCCTTCCGACCGTCCGACCCCGCCTCCGAAAGGAGTGCGATGGTTCGTCGCATTCCTCCGGGTCGCGATCCCGATCGTGGTGATCGCCCTGGGCGCCTACGGTGCGATGATGCTCCTCGATCGCACGCCGAAACCGGAGCGGAATCAGGTCGAGGCGATCGCGACCCTGGTCGAGACCATCGTTCCATCACCGGGGAAAGACGTCGCGGAGATCATCGCCTACGGAACGGTGGAACCCAATCGGATTCTCACGCTGCAGGCCCAGGTCGGCGGACTGGTCGTCGGCCTCAACGAGGCGCTTCAAGCCGGAGGCATCGTGAAGTCGGGCGAGCGACTGCTCACCATCGACGACCGCGACTACCAACTCATGGTTCGACAACGGGAGGCGGACGTGGCCAACGCGTCGGTCGCCCTGCAACTCGAGGATGCCCGACGACTGGTGGCGGAACGAGAATGGGAACTGCTCGGCGACTCGGTCGAGACGTCCGACATCGGCCGCGAACTCGCTCGTCGCGGTCCGCAACGGCTCGAAAAGGAAGCGATGCTCCTGGCAGCGAAGAGTCGGCTCGATGCCGCTCAACTCGATCTCGAACGCACGGTCATCACGGCGCCGTTCAACGGTCTGGTTCGAGAAGACGACGTCGAAATCGGCCAGGTCGTGACTCCACAGGCCCGAATCGCGTCGATCGTCGGCACGGATCGATTCGACGTGATGGTCGCGATTCCGCTCGACAAGCTGGAATGGCTCAAGCTCGACTCCGCCAACCCGGAAAACAACTCCGCGGCGACGATCATCCTCGAACTCGGAGACGGTCGCCGCATCGAGCGGACGGGGCGGGTCGATCGCCTGCTCGGCGAGGTGGAACGCGCGGGCCGGCTCGCCCGAGTGCGGGTCCTCGTCGAAGACCCCCTCGGACTCGCGACCAACGCCTCCGATTCCATCGATCCGCTCCTGCTCGGCGCGTACGTGCGCGTGGAAATCGCCGGACCGGTGGTAGATGACGTGATCGAACTTCCCCGCTCGGTGATCCGGAACGACCAGAACGTCTGGGTCATGGATGTCGACTCCACGCTGCGATTCCGGAAATTGACCGCGATCGTCGGCCGACCGGACACCGTCCTCGCGAGAGTGGCGCTCGAACCCGGAGACGAGATCGTCACCAGCCCCCTCCCCGCCGCGATTCCCGGAATGCTGCTGGAACGGCTCAACGCCGACGGCGTTGCCGGCGAATCCGACGAAGTGGTCGTCGGTGAATCGGGCGACGGAAAGAGCACTCGATGACCGAGCCGAAGAAGGACGGCGGCCCCATCGCGTGGATGGCCGGACATCCGGTGGCGGCGAACCTGCTCATGGCGGCGTTGCTGATCGGCGGCATCATGTCCGCGTTGCGCGTCCGCCAGGAG
>JABABZ010000279.1 GCA_014237965.1 Phycisphaerales bacterium
CTGGGGCTTCGCAGCCTTCTACCTGATCGGTGGGATCGCGGCCGCCCTCGCACACATGGCGGCTTCTCCGGCACCCGCGATCGGCGCCTCCGGATCGGTCGCCGCGGTCAGCGGGGCGTTCCTCGCCCTCTTCCCGAGGGCCACGGTCCGAGTGCTCCTGTTCTTCTTCCTGATCGGCATCTATCACATCCCCGCCCTCTGGTTCATCGCGTTCTACATCGCGATCGACATCTTCAGTCAGTTCGCCGGCTTCTTCGGACGGAGCAACGGCGTCGCCAACGCCGCCCACCTCGGCGGCTATCTCTTCGGATTCTCGACCTCGATCGCCTTGTTGGCGATCGGCGTGCTGCCCCGCACGGATCTCGACGCCCTGTTCCTCTTCAAGCAGTATCGAAGACGCGCGGCGATGCGGTCGGCGACTCGGGAGTTCGGAAGCGGCTTCGACTCCACGACGCCCGACACGGCGCCTCCTCGGGGAATCGAATCGGAGAAGCGCAAGGACGCGGTGCCGGAACTCGTTCCGGTCGCCCCCGACGAACACGCGGAAGACCGCCGCACCATCACCGAAGCCCTGCGACGCGACGACTCGTCCGCCGCCGTGGAGGCGTACCGGGCCGCCCCGGGGAAGATCCGACTCGCAGACGGCGATCAGGCGGAGATCGGCAACCGGGCGATGGCGATCGGCGACGCGGAGACCGCGGTGCGGGCCTACACCGACCTGCTCGAGCGACGCGGTGAACGGACCAACGGCCCGGGTGGTTCGAGCGACGAGATCCGACTCCTCTTGTCATCGATTCTGATCAGACGGCTCGGACGCCCCTCGGAGGCCCGATCCCATCTCCATATTCTCGACACCCGACCTCTTTCTCCCGAGGGAATCGCCCTTCGAGATGCCTTGAAGGAGGAGATGAACGACGCATGAGCCTCGACCGCGACCTGTTGCTGCCCACCTCGCTTCCGTTGGTGAAGATCTGCGGAGTGAAGACCCCCGCCGATCTCGTGGCCTGCGCCGAGGCCGGCGCTGATGCGGTCGGCCTGGTGTTCGCGCCCGGATCTCCCCGAGAACTCGATCCCGCGGATGTGGTCGATCTCATCACGGAGATGCCCGACGCGCTCGAGCCCATCGCCTTGTTCGTCGATCCGGCCAACGATCTCGTCGATGCATGGCCGGGCGCCTGGATCCAGCTTCATGGCGAAGAGACACCGGAGCGGGTCACCGCGATCGCCGCGATGACCGGGCACCGGATCATCAAGGCCATCCCCTTTGACGTCGATGCCGTCCGGGCGTGGGACGAACATCCCGATGTCGAGGTGCTTCTGGTCGACGGGCCGTCCGGTGGCGGCGGAATGCGGTTCGATCATGCGGCCCTCGCCGCGATCCTGCCGGAACTCGCGAAGCCGGTGGTCATCGCCGGCGGGCTCGATCCCGAGATCGTCGGCGACGTGGTGCGGAATCTGGAACCGTTCGGGGTCGACGTCTCAAGCGGGGTCGAATCGACGCGCGGCGTCAAGGACCACGACCGCATCCGCGCCTTCGTCACGGCGGCGCGGGGCTGACGCCACCACCATACGCCACGTTCGTCGTGATCAGACCGTCGCCATCACCCGAGTCGCGCCCTTGGCCGCGATCCACTCGCGAAGCTCGCCTCGACGAGTGTTCCAGGTACCGCTGAACCGCTCGTCGAGAAACCGTCCGTAGAGTTCGACGAGGATGCCGTCGAGATCGATGGTCGATTCGATCCGCTGTGCGGCTGCTTCGTGCTCGCTTCCCGGTCGCTCCTCCGGGCGAGGCAGCTTCAGGCCGCCCACGCGGAAGAGATCTCCCTGCAGGTCGAAGGTCCATTCGACCTCGCCATCGGCGAAGGTGAACCCCATCTTCCGCGGCCACTTCCCCTGCTGCAACGCCTTGGCGACCTCCGCACTTCGTCCGGGACCATCTCCACGGAGCGATTGCCGACCGGTCACGCCCCAGGCGCACTCCATGTCGAGGGTGCGATCGACCAGGATCGAGAGCCCGCGTCCGTCGGCCAGATCGAAGACGCCTTCGTTGACCTCCGCATGCCACCAGAGCCAGAGCAGGAACACGTTTCCGAGGAAGTCCTTCGGCTCCGGGCCCGCCATCGCCCACGGGATCTCCGGTCGTTCGCCGACCTCCGCCGATTGCTCGAGGTTGCGCGGCGTGGGTGCCGCGGTGAAGGCGTCGGGCATCGCATCGTCGAACGCACTGGCGACGCCCTTCGCGGCAAGCAGGTCGAGCGCGAGGCCGCCGGACCCCGGCGACTGGATCTTCGCGCCGAAGGTCGTCTGGAACAGGTCCCGCATCGCCTTGACGACCCGGTCGCTGGTCGCCGGTGCGCGTATCGTCCCGCTTCCGAGATCCCAGAGCATCGGAACGAGC
>JABABZ010000027.1 GCA_014237965.1 Phycisphaerales bacterium
CCAGAGGCTCCCGATGTTGGAGACGAATGCGGCGTCGATTCCCTGGATGATCATCGACGGCCGAAGGCCGACGACCCCGAGACGGATCTCCTCGAAGCCTTCACTCAGGCCACCGCGAAGAGACTCGAACGCGTCGCGACGCCGCAATCGTTCGACCCGGTCACGAACCTCCTCCGGGGCCGATGCGAATGCCCGTTGCGCCTCGATGCCATCCACTTCATCGGTGTCCCAACCATGCGGACGTTCGAACTCCTCGACGTACTCCCGGAACAACGCCGGCAGTGACTCTCCCGGCTCTGATGCGCCCAACGGCGGCATGGTCGTGGGAGTCGACACGTCCCAGAGCGAACCGACCATCAGAGTGAGGATCAGACAGCACCACCCAAGAAGAAGACGTTCCGGGCGAGCCGATGCGAAGGCCGCGGCGGCGACCTGACGGGCGTCACTCCAGATGCCGGAGACCGGTTCGCCAGCTGGCTTCATGATCCGCACGATGGAAGGTTCGGGTTCGTTTGGCACCGTTGATCTCCAGTGGCATGCTACCCGCGTCGGCGAATTCGGCTCCACATCTTGAGTCCTTGCGGCCCCTCCGAGGCTCCCTGTCGCGACGGAACCGGACACGCCGAAAGTCGCCCATCTTGCCTCGCCGCCCCGCATCAGGGTGGAAATGCTCTGGGAATTGGGGGCAGCACGTCGTTTTGCATTGCTTCACGACGTTCTCCCCGTAGGCTTGAGGAATGGAGAACGAAAACCGATTCGGTCGCGAAGAGATCGACCACACGCTCGAGGCGGCCCGGTGCCCGAACTGTGGATTCGCGCCCGCGCTTCATTCCAGCTCATCCATGCATCCCGAAGATGATCGCCACGCGACCTTGGGCCCTCGCGACGCGGATTGTCGTTGCCCGATCTGCGATACCAGCATTCATCCCCCCGCGCTGACGCCAGACGCCTCCTCACGACCGGTCTCCGGCATCGACCTCGCATGGGAGGGATGGCTCGAACAGCGACGCGTCGAGCGATGGCTGTGGTTCCTCTTCACCGGCGGGCTTTGTTGCGCGGCCATTCTGTTCTTCTGGCGACACTGAGCACGAATGGATCACGACCGCGTCGAGCCGGTATCGTGTCCGCATGACCTCCACGACCCAGACCACCTCCAAGGTGATGGACTCCATCGAAGCGCACTTCGATGATTCCGTCGCCAGGCTTCAGGCGATTCTCCGAGTGCCGTCCATCAGCACTGATCCAGCCCACGTCGATGACGTCCGGGCCGCGGCCGAGTGGTTCGGACGCGAGTTCGAGCACCTTGGTTTCTCGTGCGAGGTCGTCGACACCCCCGGTCATCCGATGGTGTTCGCCGAACGCAAGGCGCCTTCCGACGATGCCCCGACGGTGCTGTACTACGGGCACTATGACGTGCAGCCGGCCGATCCTCTGGACCAATGGAACTCCCCGCCCTTCGACCCGGTGATCGTCGACGACGCCAATGGCGGCCGAATCGTCGCCCGAGGCGCGGTGGACGACAAGGGCCAGGTGATGACCTTCATCGAGGCGTTCCGGGCCTGGATCGACGCGACGGGCGACATCCCCGTGGGCGTCAAGGTGATGCTCGAAGGCGAGGAGGAGTCGGGTTCCGAGAGCCTCGAAGGATTCCTCGACGCCTTCAAGGATCGACTGGCCGCGGACGTCTGCGTGGTCTCCGACACCGGCATGTGGAATGCCGAGACCCCGGCCATCACCACCATGCTTCGCGGAATGGTCTATCTCGAGGCGGAGGTCCGAGGGCCCGGTCACGACCTCCACTCCGGGATGTACGGCGGTGCCATCGCCAACCCCGCGAATGTTCTCTCCCGCATCATCGGCTCATTGCATCGAGATGACGGCTCCGTGGCCGTTCCCCACTTCTATGACGGCGTCGCGGATCCCCCCCAGCGAATCCTCGACCAATGGCGTGATCTGGGCTTCGACGAAGCCAGCTTCCTCTCCAGTGCGGAGATCTCCACCGCGACCGGAGGCGAGACGGGTCGGACGATCCTCGAGCGGACCTGGTCACGGCCGACCATCGACGTGAACGGCATCCATGGGGGCTACACCGGGGCGGGCGCGAAGACCATCATCCCGGCGACCTGCAGTGCGAAGATCAGTTGCCGGCTCGTTCCCGGACAGGATCCCGAGAGGATCGAGGCCTCATTGAAGGCGTTCATCGAAGCGGCGATTCCCGAAGGGTGCTCCGTGAAGTTCGTCAGCCACGGAGCGAATCCCGCCGTGGTGGTTCCTGCCGACAGTCCCTGGCTCGCCGCCGCGACCGCCGGCCTCGCCGAGGCCTATGACACGCCGGCGGCGATCATCGGTTCAGGCGGGAGCATCCCCGCCGTGGGCGACATCCAGTCCAAATTGGGAATCGACGCCCTGCTGGTCGGGTTCGGCCTCGACGATGACCGCGTTCACAGTCCCAACGAGAAGTTCGATCTCCGATGCCTTCGAGGCGGGATCAGATCCCATGCCGGCATGATCGGCGCTTTCGCAGACCGGCCGAGGCACTGAGATTCCGGTCCAAGTCCGGATGCGCGACTCTTCCCGTCAGTTCCGACGCGATCGCGCCCGAAACCGACGAACCTGCTCGCGTCGTTGCTCCAACGCCACCACCTGGTCACTTCGTCGAATCCCGAGCCCGAGAAGGCCCAGAGCCACCGGAACCAGCACGGCGATCGAAATCAGGATGGACGAAATCATCGGCGTCATGCCGGAATTGATCGGCACACCGGGAACCTCGATCAAGCTCCCGGCCGAGACTCGGTCATCCGCCCCCTCGGACCGACGGCATGATCGTCATGACCGGCGAGACGACTACAATGTGCGGGATGATTCCCCCCCTTCCATCCCGACGCGAGACGCCCGCGGACGGAACCTCGACCCCCGGGCCGTCGGGTGAGGAATCGACTCGGTTCGCCGGCGTCCTCCGCCGATCGATCGAGGTGATGTTCGCCGCCATCTTGAAGATCGTGGTGATCTCGACCTGCCTCACGGCCGCACCGTCCGCCGCCCAGACTTCGATGAGCATCGATCGATTCGGCGCCGGGAATGCCTTCCGGCCGGGCGGAAACGTTGCGGTTCGAGTTCGCATCCAGAGTGATCTCGACGAACCAGTTCCCGGCCTTCTTCAGTGGGAGACGGTCAATGGAGATGGCGACATCGTCGCCAACATCCGGGAGATCGCGATACCCGCTCGTGGTGGCATGGCCGCCAGCTGGCTCGTGGCCGATCTTCCGTCGGACTCCTCTGCAGCCGACCTCCTCGACCGAATCTGGACGTTCCGCCTCTTCGAGTTTCGCGACGGCGCTCGCGAAGAGGAGATCGCCGTCGCTCGCATCGATGCCAACATGGCCCAGGCTCGCCCCGTCGAGCAGTATCAAGGCATGGCGATGGTCATCGGACGGAACACCGCCGGGCTGTCCGGCTTCGATCAGCTCCGAGGCTTCCCGATCCACGAAGGGCTCAACGAGGAGACGGTCGTCGTCACGAACGTCGAGCCCGGAGATCTTCCGGATCGCGCCGCCGGACTCTCGGCCTACGAACTGATCGTCTGGGCGTCCAACGACCAGAACTTCCTTCCCTCGGCGATCGACAACAAACCCGCGATCGAAGCGGCGCTCCGAACATGGATGGAACGCGGCGGGCACCTCGTCATTCTTCTTCCCGGAACGTCCGATCCCTGGCGACTCGGACGGAACGAGTCCGTCTTCGGTGACCTGCTTGCCGACCTGATCGCGATCCCGGATGATCAGATTCCTCTCAGCACGCTGCTGCCGGCCCTCAGCGATCGCACGGAACTTCGACAACCGAATCGGCTGCAGCCCATCCATCGCTTCGACCCGACGACGCTTCCGAACGCCTGGAGACCGCTTGGCGCCGTCCTCCCGCCCACGAAAGAGTCGACCGACCAGCCGCCGGGAGGCACCGCCACGGAGATCGTCGAACGACGCCTGGATGCCAAGGCCGACTCCGAGAACGCATAAGATCCGATCGTCTACGCCGTTCGGCGCGATGTCGGCCATGGAATCCTCGACGTCGTCGGCATCGACGTCGCCGACCCCGATCTCAGAATCCAGCAGACGGGTGGACTTCCCCGGACCTGGGTCTTCTGGAACGCCATCCTCGGTCGGCGAGCATTCACGCCGACCGCGACGACGCTGGAGACTCTGGCCCAGGAGAAGACCCTGGCGCGACGCCCCGCCATCGACAGCCTGGGCACGGGCTCGCTGATCTCCGACCGCATCGGCCTCTCCTCCGGCGCCACCATCGGCGTGCTCGGCGGTTTCCTGCTCTTTCTCGCGTACTGGGCCGTCGCGGGGCCGCTCGGCTTCGCCATCCTCGCCCGACTCAAACGCAAACGACTCGCCTGGCTCGTGTTGGCGATGACGGCGGTCGTGTTCGCCTTCATCGCCTGGTTCTCCGGTCGCCTCGTCGGATCCAATGACCTTCAGATGCGACACGTGACGGTGCTGCGACATCTCTACCGGCCCGACGGCGCCAGCAACGACGTCCCGCAACTCGACCTCGCTCGAACCTGGTTCTCCGCCAGGCTGCCCGGATACGGAAAGGTCGACGTCCGGCTGGAAGGCGATGTGAAGGGCAACCGACTCGACCAATTCTCGCCCCCGCCCAACGGGCTCGCCCAACAGTTCCCCAACACCGACCGCTACGACATCTCGATCGACGAGAGTCAGGGTTACGAAGTCCCGGCCCGCGCCACCAGCGCCGAATTCAGTGGTTCCTGGCTCGGCCGCATCGTCGCCGTCGACGACGCATGGAAGTCGACCATCAAAGTCAAGGTGGATGATCCGATCAGTCTGACTCGAGACGCCGCCGGACAGATGATGCTGAGCGGAACCCTCGTCAACGGCACCGGTCTCGATCTTGAAGACGTCCGTATCGCCGTGGTCTTTCCTCTCCGGACTCCCATGACTCCGACCGCGAAGACCTCCTTTGCGGGCCTTCCGCTCGTGCTGGACGATCCTCCGAACTACGCCGGATTCGTCGCGTTGAGCGGTACGTTCGCCAAAGGGCAGGAACTCGACCTTCGAACGATCCTGATCAGCAATGGGCGACTCCCCGCGGAGAGACTCAGGGGACCCACGGGCCTCTCCAATGCCATCCGCGATGCGTTCAAGGACCCGAACGCCGGCGACATCGCGAATCAGATCGGAGGCCCGAGCCAACGCATCACTTCCGAGAGCCAGCGACGCAAGTATCTCAACATGCTCTCGATGTTCCAGATGCTCCCGCCGCCGCTGGTCGAAGTGAAGCCGGGGTCCTCCGCCCTGGGGAACGTGAAATTCCATCGATGGCTCGCCCGGGAATGCGACGTGTCCGATCGATTCGGCGAACCCGGGGTCTTCCTCTTCGGCACCGCCGAGGACGCGCCCTGCCCGGTTCCCATCTCGATCGACGGCGAGCGAACACCAGGCAACGGAATGGTGTTCCTGCAGTGGATCCACCCTCTCCCGCCGGTTCTGGAAGGCCTTGCCAGGCCCGCCTACCGGCTCGACTCCCAGGACGGGGACTCGACCGCGTCGATGAATCCCGGTGAACCGCAATCCAACAACGGAGTGGCGTCGGCATGGCCATGATCGAGACCATCAATCTCACGAAGAAGTACGGCGACCTGGTCGCCCTCGACAACCTGAATCTGGTGGTCGAGGAAGGCGCGTGTCTTGGTTTCATCGGCCCCAACGGCGCCGGCAAGACGACGACCATCAAGATCCTCGCGACGCTCCTCAAACCGACCTGGGGCGAAGCACGGATCGACGGCCATGTCGTGGGATATCAGAACCATCTCATCAGACCGGTGATGGGATACGTCCCGGACTTTCTCGGCGCCTATGAAGACATGCTCGTGATCGAGTACCTCGAGTTCTTCGCCGCGTGCTACGGACTCCACGGCGCCAAGCGGAAGAAGGTCGTCGGTGACGTGCTCGACCTCACGGAGCTCGGCTACAAGGCGAAGAGCGAAGTGAACGGCCTCAGTCGGGGCATGCAGCAACGCCTCTCGGTCGCCAGAGTCCTTCTCCATGATCCGAAGGTCCTGCTGATGGACGAACCTGCGTCGGGACTCGATCCGCGGGCGAGAATCGAGATCCGCGAGCTCCTCAAGGAACTGCGGCGGATGGGAAAGACCATCATCATCAGTTCCCACATCCTTCACGAGCTCTCCGAACTCTGCAACGCGGTCGCGATCGTCGAGAAGGGCCAGCTCCTCTTCAACGGCACCGTCGCGGAGATCATGAGGAGGGCCGGAACCGGCAAGATCGTCCACATCACCCTCGATGACCGCACCGAAGAGGCGGCGAAGCTGCTCGCCGAGGTCCGTGGAATACAGCAGGTGGACGTGGTGGACGGCGACGGCGGACTCCGGATCGACGTGACCCTCGATCTCGAACACGGCCTTCCGGTGAGCGAGCTCCCAAGCCGCCTCATCGCTCAGGGATTCCGGGTCCAGACCATCCAGCACGAACAGGTGAACCTCGAGACCGCATTCATGCGTCTGACCAAGGGGATCGTCTCATGACCGGAAGACCTCGCGTTCTTCTCGTGGCCGATCTCCAACGTGATGGAGTCCCCGCCACGCTCGCCATCGTCCAGCCCGCGATCGAATCGCGGGCGGACGGCGTTCTGCTGATCAGCCCCGAGGACCAACCGCCCGAGGATGGTTTCGACGTCGCCGTCGTGCTCGGCGGTGACGGGACGATCCTCTCTCAAGCTCGCAGACTCGCCGCCCGAGAGACTCCGATCGCCGGCGTGAACGTCGGGCGACTCGGATTCCTCGCCGAGTTCGATGCGGAGGGATTCGCCGCCGCCGCGGATCGAATCCTCGGCGGAACCCCTCCGGTGACGGATCGAATGATGCTCGAGATCGCGGTCGAATCCGCGTCTTCCGACGCTCCGGATCTCGAATGGTCACCCGCACTGAATGACTGCGTCGTGACCGCCGGACCACCCTTCCGAATGATCGAACTCGGCCTCGATTTCAACGGCAACGGAGGACCGCATCTCTCCGGCGATGGCCTGATCGTGTCCACCCCCACCGGGAGCACCGCTTACAACGTCAGTGCCGGCGGACCGATCGTCCACCCCAGCTGCGACGCCCTCGTGATCACGCCCCTTGCCGTGCACAGCCTCGCTTTCCGCCCGATCATCGCCAGTCCCGACGAGCCGATCACCATCACCGTGGCCAGAGTGAATGATGGAACCACGCTGGTCATCGACGGCCAGTTGACGCGTCATCTCGAGACCGGCGACCGCGTCCACATCCGCCGAGGCCGCCATCGGGTGCGGATGATCCATGATCCAGGTACCGAATTCTGGTCCACCGTGGTCCGAAAGATGCGTTGGGCGACCGGCCCGACCTATCGGGATCGATGAGCCGGTCCCCGAACCTTCCGGCCCACGTGGTACCTTTCCCCTCCTGCCGAACCGCCATCCGACCGAGACCCGCATGATCGATCTCAAGCAACTCCGCGAGCACCCCGAACGCTTCCGAGAAGGCGCCGACGCCAAGAACGCCTCGGTGGACATCGATCGGGTGCTGGAGCTCGATGCCACGACCCGACGACTCCGTACCGAGCAGGAGGAGTCGAGGGCCGAACAGAAGCGACTGGGGAAGGAATGCGGCCCGCAGATCGGCCGCTTGAAAGGCACGTTGAAGAACGCCGACGAGTCCGCGCAAGCCGGCATCGAAGCGGAGATCGCGGCGCTCGAGCGGAAGCCGCTCGAACTCAAGGAACGGATCCACCAGCTCGAAGTCGAAATCGCGGCGATCGACCCGGAGTTTCAGGCCGCGCTCCTGTCCATCCCGCAGCCGCCCGCCGAAGACGTCCCGCGCGGCACCTCCAGCGATGACAACGTCGAGATCCGGCAGTGGCACCCGGAGGGCTTCGATCCGAACCAGGGATACTCCGCCCAGCGAGGATTCGCGCCTCGGACCCATGTCGAACTCGTCCATGAACTCGGACTCGTCGACTTCGAACGCGGTGTGAAGATGTCCGGAAGCCGGCACTACGTGCTGACGGGCGCCGGCATGCGACTGCATCAGGCGATCCTCCGCTATGCCTTCGACTTCATGACGATCCAGAACGGCTTCACACCGATGTCCGTTCCGGTGATCGTCCGCGAAGAGTGCATGCAGGGAACCGGGTTCTTCCCCGGCGGCCATGATCAGGCCTACCACGTCGAGGAATCCCGGCGAGGATCCGGACATGACCTCTACCTGACCGGAACCGGAGAGGTCGGCCTCATGGGATTGCACGCCGACGAGATTCTGAACGCCGACGATCTTCCCAAGCGATACACCACGGTCTCCACCTGCTTCCGCCGCGAAGCCGGGGCGGCTGGCAAGGACACGGCGGGGCTCTACCGGATCCACCAGTTCGACAAGGTCGAGCAAGTGGTGATCTGCCGAGCGGATGCCGAAGAGCAGAAGGCCTGGCACCAGCGAATGCTCGGGTACGTCGAATCGATGCTTCAGAGCCTCGGACTCCCCTATCGACTCCTCCAGTGCTGCACGGGTGACCTCGGAACCAAGAACGAGGACATGATCGACATCGAATGCTGGATGCCCGGCCGCGGCCGCGACGGCGACGATGGACGCCCGGTCGGCGACTGGGGCGAGACCCACTCGGCCAGCCGGCTCGGCGACTTCCAGTGCCGTCGACTCAATCTCCGGTACCGGGACCCCGAGACCAGGAAGACCGTCTTCGCCTACTCGCTCAACAACACCGTGGCGGCGAGCCCGCGCATCCTGATTCCGATCCTCGAGATGCACCAGCAGCCGGATGGATCCGTGATGGTCCCGGAGCCGCTCCGACCATACATGGGCGGACAGGATCGAATCTCACCGGACGTTTGAGCCTTCGGGCCGCTCGCGGAGAACGACGCGAACCGGCCAGTGGTCGGAGATCGGCCGCCCGTCGACGAGGGGATGCTCGATCGTCGCGCGCTCGACTTCGAGATCGGATGCGAAGATGAAGTCGATTCGCCGACCGACCTCGATCGCCTTGAATCCATTCCAGGTCGCGTTCCTCGGCTCATCGGCATTGTCAACCGCCCAGCAATCGACGAGCGGAATTCGAGTCGAGGCATCGACGAACACGATCTCCTGGATCGGCGCCGATGCCGGGACCGCATTGAAGTCGCCCATCAAGACGACCGGTTCGGTGGGATCGGCATGGGCTTCGATCCTCTCCCGAAGCAACTTCGCCGACTCCAGACGGGCTTTCCCACCTCGATGATCGAAATGCGTGTTGTAGATCCAGACCGCGGATCTTCCCTCGTTCGAACCGATCGGAATCAACCGAGCGAACGTCACGATTCTGGGAAGACTGGAGTCCCATGATCGGGACCCACTCACCTCGGGTGTCTCACTCAACCAGAACGTCCCATGCGCCAGAGGATCGAGCCTCCACCGATCGGTCCGCCAGAGGATGGGCGTCGCCTCGCCCTTCCGCGGATCAAGTTCCCGGGTTCGGATCAACATCGCATGCCCGGGCAACCCGGTTCGAACCACCTCGGTCTGATGAGGCAACGCCTCCTGCAAACCGATGACGTCCGCTTCGAAGGAATCCAGGGCCTCGATCACGGCGACTTCGCGATTCGGCCAGGCATTCACCCCGTCGCCGGAATTGTCGTATCGGAGATTGAGCGAGACGACGGTGAGGGTGGCCGGTGACGGCTCGCCGCCACCGGTCTTGCCCGCGGTGGTGCACCCGGTCAAGACCGCCAACGAGAGGACCCGGGCGGCCCGCGGGACGAGTCTGCGGACGGAAGAACGGAGATGGAATCTCTTCATGCGGACATGAGACCCGATTCGCAGGATCGATGCGAGTGGCCTCGCACTGGACATGACCACCCCCATGTGACGACGATGTCCTCATGAGCCACTCGAACCATCTCGCCGCCCCGGGAACTCCGGGAGGCCCGGTCACCCCCGAAGACCTGATCGACCTTGATGCGTTGGGTTCGGCCTATGTCGATGACCGTCCGGATGCCTCGCTTCCGGAACAACGCGTCGCCTTCGGTACCAGCGGCCATCGCGGATCCTCCCTCGATCGCACCTTCAACGAGGCTCACATTCTCGCCATCACTCAGGCGATCGTGGAGCATCGCATCGCCCACGGCATCGGCGGGCCGGTCCTGGTCGGAAAGGACACGCATGCCTTGAGCACCGTCGCGGAACGGACCGCGATCGAAGTGCTCTCCGCCAACGGCGTTCCGGTCCACATCCAGGGAACTCATGGGATCACCGCGACGCCGGTCATCTCGAGAGCGATCCTGGCGTACAACCAAGGACGGAGTTCCTCGGATCCGGGCCGGGCGGATGGAATCATCATCACGCCCAGCCACAACCCACCCCGAGACGGAGGCTTCAAGTACAACCCGCCGGACGGTGGTCCCGCGGGCGGCGACATCACCGGCGGCATCGAACGGAGAGCCAACGAGATCCTCGCCGGCGATTCGAGCGCGGTCCGTCGGACGTCATCTCCCGGGGACGCCTCGACGCTCCCCGGCGTCGAGGTCGTCGACTTCATCCGCCCGTACGTGGAGGCCCTGTCGAGCGTCATCGACCTCGACTCCATTCGATCCGCCGGCCTGCGACTCGCCGCGCATCCGTTGGGCGGCGCATCCCTCCCGATCTGGCCCGTTCTGGCGGAAGTCCACGGCATCGAAGTCGCCGTGACCGACGACACGCTCGATCCTCGTTTCGGATTCATGACCCTGGACGCCGACGGTCTGGTCCGCATGGACTGTTCAAGCCCGTTCGCCATGGCCCCGCTGGTCGCGCAGATGGCGGGCGGCGAATACGACCTTGCCTTCGGCAACGATCCCGATTCCGATCGGCACGGCATCGTGTGTCGAAATTCAGGATTGATGAACCCGAACCGCTTCCTCGCGGTCGCGATCGAACATCTCCTGGCCACTCGATGCGACTGGTCCGAGCAGTCCCGGATCGGAAAGACACTCGTATCAAGCATCCTGATCGATCGAGTGGTGGCGGCGGCGAACCGATCGCTTTGCGAGGTTCCGGTCGGATTCAAGTGGTTCGCGCCGGGACTCTTCGACGGTTCGATCTGCTTCGGCGGCGAGGAAAGCGCCGGTGCGTCGTTCCTCACCTTCGACGGAAATCCCTGGACCACGGACAAGGACGGCATCGTGATGGACCTGCTCGCCGCGGAGATCCTCGCGAAGTCCGGCCGAGATCCGGGTGAACATGAAGCCTCGATGATCGAGCGGTTCGGAGATCCCGTCTATCGACGCATCTCCGCCCCCGCCGATGCTCGGACGCGGACCGCCCTGAAGAATCTCGACGCCTCGGCGGTGACCGCCACCGAACTCGCCGGCGACCCGATCACCGCGACCCTCACGGAGGCGCCGGGCAACGGCGCTCCGATCGGCGGACTCAAGGTCTGTACGGCGCAAGGCTGGTTCGCCGCCCGCCCCTCCGGGACCGAGCCCATCTACAAGATCTATGCAGAGAGCCTCCGCGACGAGACCCATCTCAAGGGGATTCTCGAAGAAGCCCAATCGATGATCAACGCCGTGATCTGATGGCGGACGCGGTGGCCGATACGCACCACTCCCGAGATCGGTGTCCCCGTTTCCGACCGGAATCGCAATCAACAGCAACAAGATCCGGGGATGTTCGTTCCAACGATCCCCACCCTCGCCCTCACTCAGAATCCAAACCCCGGAGTCTCCAATGAACACTCGGATGTTGCGTCTCGCCGCCCTCGGCCTGCTCTCTGCCACGCTCTCCACCCCCGCACTCGCCCAGAACGGCGATCGACCCGGCCGACCCGGACAGGATGGAAATGCCGGACAGCAGCGGCCCGGCCAGGGCCAGGATGGCAACCGACAACAGCAGGGTCGCGGGAATCGGGGTGGCAACCCCGAGATGATCGCCGATCGAATGATGCGGGCGGACGCCGATGGAGACGGGAAGATCTCAAAGGACGAAGCGAGTGGCGGGAACGCCCAGCGGATGTTCAATCAGGCCGATGCCGACGAGGACGGATTCGTCACTCGCGTCGAGATCATCGCCTTCATCGAGTCCCGCGCCGGAAGCCGTGGAGGCGACCGTGGCGAGGGCATGAACCGCCCCGGCGGCGCCGCCCGCCCCGCCGACGCCGCAACCACGAAGCCGGTCGATCCCAAGGAGGCGTTCCAAGAAGCCATGGAGGCGTCCGGGCGTGCCCTCCGCGGCCTGCGCCGAACGAAGTTCGATGCGATCTCCCGGGAAACCGATCTCGCCGCCATCCGCGTCATTCAATCATCGCTGATGATCGCAAAGCAACACACCGCGGCCATCCCGATGAGCGATGCCGCCAAGGAGAAGTTCGGCTCCGACTCCAAGGCCTACCAGTTGGCATTTCAGATCGACATGATCAACGCGATCATGGGCTCCCTGAATGTCGAAAGGGCCATCCTCACCGGCGATGCGGAGAAGGCGAAGGCTGCCGTCGCCAACATCGTGTCCATTCGATCCACGAGCCACGACGTCTTCGAGCAGTGATTCCGCTCGACGCGTCCTCGAATCGATGACCATCTTTCCGCCGCCCGGTGTCCCTGACATCGGGCGGTGCTTTCTTCGAGGACCTCCCACCGAATACCGGGCGGAATCCCCATCCGGTGTGCAGCCCGGCCAAGCGGTCGGTCGATGAACCCCTCGAAGCCCAGAGGATCTGAACCGTGCCCAGCATCATCATTCCCGCCCACAACGAGGCGTCGTCGATCGAGAGGACCCTCCGTGCCGTCCTCGCGGACTCGGTGGCCGATCTGGAGATCGTGGTGGTCGTGAATGCGAGCTCCGACTCGACCGCGGAACTGGCCCGGGAGGTCGATGCCTCCATCCGTGTGCTCGAGACCGAAACACCTGGCAAGTGCAACGCCCTGAACCTCGGCGAGGCGACGCTCACATCCTTCCCGAGAGTCTTCCTCGACGCGGACATCCAACTGCTTCCCGGATCACTCCAGCGACTCCTGAGTGCGAGCGGTCCGGATCACCCGATCGTCTCGCCGAGTCCCCGATTCGATCTTTCCGAAGCGACCATCGGAATGCGGCTCTTCTATCGCGCCCAGAGATTCAACCCCTACTTCGGACACGGGGCTCCCAACGGCAGCGGGTGCTTCGTGCTCACCGAGACAGCCCGGGCGAGATGGGCGGCCTTTCCGGAGATCGTCGCGGATGACGGCTTCGTGCAAGGGCAGTTCAAACCAGAGGAACGCTCGACGGTCGACGGCGCGGAAGCGATCGTCCAACCGCCACGCGATCTCGGTTCGATGATCACGGTTCGAACCAGAGTTCGACGCGGCGGATACGAACTGGCCCGACGATTCCCGGAACTGATGGTGAATCACGTCAGACAGGGTGGTGGAATCTTCAAGCGGCTGTTGATCCGCCCCTGGGAGTGGCCGGCGATGGCGGTCTACGGCTACGTTCGGATCATGGAACGGATCATCGCCCGTCGTCAGATCACCGCCGGCGAGACCGGGTGGGGTCGCGACGAATCAGGCCGAAAGGCAGACTGAACCCCGCCCTAGTTCCCGGGCTTCGAGGTCGGGCCGGGCGTTGAAGTCTCGGCCGGCTTCGCCGCGGGGAGCACCATCAATTCGACCGATTTGAACTCGACCGGATGGCTCTCGCCCTGGAGGGAGATCCAGCCGCGATCGAGCATCACCTCACCGTTGCGCTGCTGCATCAATGACTGGGCATCAGGATCACGCGGGTCGAGTTGCGGTCGCTGATACTTCATGACCTCGACGCCATTGATGTAATGCGTGATCGATTCGTTTCCGAGAACCTCGACTTCCGCGGTCACCCACTGGTCGCCATGGAAGGTCTCGCTCTTCGAATTGGTGCAGTGGCGGGTCACGACGTCCTTCTTCATCTCGACGTTGGTTCCCGGCGTGCAGAGGTTCCCGGTGGAACGCGAGCCCGCCCCCGCCCCGCCCAGAAGCTGAACCTCGACCGAGACCGGAAACTCCTGATCCGTCCGCATCGACTTCGGATCCTGACAATGGAGCATGATGCCGCTGTTGCGGAACGCCCAGCCCGGACCGCCCTTCACCTGATCCCCGGTGAATCGGTACACCACGCGAACGCGATACCGATCATGCGGGACCTCGTGGAAGAGGTGGCCGAAGCGGCCCTTGAAGGAATCCCACTTGCCGTAGTCCATCCTGATCACGCCGTCCTCGACCTTGACCGTGGACGAAGGATCGACTCCCAGTTCGGACCCGGTCTCCTTGTAGACCCACCCTTCGAGATCACGACCGTTGAAGATCGGCTTCCAGACCGGCGTGCCAGCGTCTTCGGTCTGCCGCTTCGCCTCCATGGGGATCGGGGATGGCGACGCCTGGTCCTGAGCCACGGAGACCGACGCTCCGGAACCGAGGATCACGGGAAGGAGAAACCGGATGACGGCGTGGTGTCTTGGCTGGTTCATGGGTTCATCCTATCGATGTCGAGTTCATGTTCGTCGCTGATGGGTCGATCAACCGGCGGGGTGAATCAAGGAGCGGCCTTCGGCTCGAAATCCGGATTCGATCGTGGCATCTCCGCATCGATGCCGAGTCGCCATCCCGCGAGGGATGCCCGCAGGCGAGCCACGGTGTCCGGACGGTCGGCGGCAAGATCCATGGTCTCGCCCGGATCGACGGCGAGATCGAACAACTCGACTCGATCGTCCTCGAACCACTCGATCAGTTTCAGATCGCCGGATCGAATGGCTCCGCTGGGAGCACCGCCCTGATTGCCGTAATGGGGATAGTGCCAATGGAGGGTCCGCGGCTCGAGGGCCTCGTCGGGAGCCATCAGCGACGGCACGAAGGAACGTCCATCGAGCGGGCGGGAATCCGCCGAGGCGACTCCGCAGAGCTCGAGCACGGTCGGGAGGAAGTCGTTGCTGGAGATCGGCGAGCCGCACTCGGTTCCGGGAAACGTCACGCCCGGTGCCGCGACGATGCACGGCTCCCGGATACCGCCCTCGTACAGCCAGCCCTTGCCCGCACGAAGGGGAAGATTGCTCGTCGGGTGTCCTTCGCTGGTGGAGAGACCCCCGTTGTCACTGAAGAAGATGATGATCGTGCGGTCGGCCAGCCCCGCGGCGTCGATCGAATCGAGCACGACGCCCACCGCCGCATCCATCGACTCGACCATCGAGGCGTACACCGCGTGCTCCTGAACGAGTCTGACCTTGCGGTCCCCTTCCCGTCCCCAGATCGGCCCATGCTCGAGGTCCTTCTTGCGTTCCCGATACTTCGCGACGAGTTCCTTCGGTCCCATGAGCGGCGTGTGCACGCTGTAGAACGACAACACGGCGAGGAACGGCGCCCCGTCCTCCGCTTCGATGAACCGCGCGGTCTCTTTCGCCAGACGATCGGGAAGGTGCTCGCCCGGGGGTCCGTCATCCAGACGGGGATTTCCGTAGGGCGAGAAGTACTTGTCGCCGCCGTAGGGCCCCCCCCGCGTCCAACCTCCACGGTTCTCCTGAAACCCCTGGTCCTCGGGCCAGAATCCCTCCGGACCGAGGTGCCACTTTCCTGCGAAGAACGTTCGGTATCCCTCGTCGAGAAGTCGCTCCGCGATCGTCGTCTCCTCCAACGGGAGGGCGCATTGGTACTCGGCGGGAAGCAGCGCGGCGGCCCGTTGGCCGCAGAAGTAGTCGGTGGTGCGGAGCCGGGCGGGATGCCGGCCGGTCATGAGGCTCGCCCGCGTCGGGCTGCACACGGGCGCCGCGGCGTAGGCCTGCGTGAAGCGCATCCCTCGACCGGCCAGCCGCTGAAGATTCGGAGTCTCGTAGAACGTCTCGGGGTTGTTGGGCGAGATGTCCGCCCAACCCAGATCGTCTGCCACGATCAACACGACATTCGGACGGTCGGAAGCGGCGGTTGTCGGATCCTTGCTCGCGCCGGGGCTCGGCAGTGCCGCCCCACCGACCGACGCAATCATGATCGCGCCGATCAGCCCGCCGACCGACGACGCGTTCCGAGGCCCTTCAGGTTCGCTCGGCGAAGCAGGGGCGGGTCGACCCGGGAATCGAGTGGAAGCAGTCATGTGAAGACCCTACCGCCACGATCCCACCGGCCGGAGAAGGGGCGGGCAAAAAAGTCGAGATGGACATCGCCCCCAATCATTTTGGAGGTGACCGGGGGCGATGAGGGAAAAGGCTGGAATGGGCGTCCCTTTGGACTCCTAAGAGAATACCGGTACCGAAAGCGGAATTGGTCGCAAAAGTGACTCAAAAAGGACTTGATTCCGGCAAATGTGGCACGGGCGCATGGAATCGGCGGTTCTGGCCGCGATGAAACCCGGCGATTCCGAACCGGACATCAGCGATCCGGAAAGGACGAACGGGGTTTCGCCCTCCTACCATGTTGCCCCGTGACTCTCCGCGAACGCATTCTCGTACCCGAGCGAATGGATGCTCCGGACCTTCCCCGGCAGGAGCACGACGCGGCACTGCGCGGACTCGCCAGACTCAACCGAATCTCCAGCGCGGATGGCATGCTCTGGAGGTTTCTCGCGCCACGCCTGGCAACGCTCCCGCACGGCGGCCTCCTGAGAATCCTCGACGTCGCCACCGGAAGCGGAGACGTGCTCACTCGACTCTCACGGCGGGCCCGACGTCGATTCCCCGACGCGAAGATCGAATGGGCGGCCTGTGACGTCAGCGATCACGCGCTGGAGACCGCGACGCGTCGAGCCCGAGCGATCGACCTGGAAATTCAGACCCACCGACTCGACGTCACGACCGATCCCCTTCCCGAAAACGACCTGACGATCTGCAGTCTCTTTCTTCACCATCTGGAAACCTCTCAGGTCATCGGACTTCTCGAGCGCATGGCGGCATCCGCCACGACGGGGATCGTCATCTCCGATCTCGAGCGGACCCGGACCGGTCTCTTCCTCGCCACGGTCGCAGCCCACTGCTTCAGCCGATCACCCGTCGTGCATTTCGATGCACCGGCGTCGGTTCGAGCCGCCTTCACTCGCACGGAACTCGTGGATGTCGCCGCCCGTGCCGGAATGAACGTCGCCAGGATCACCCGAGTCTTCCCGGAACGCATGATCCTCGACTGGTCGGCGCAGGGAGTGTCCGGATGACCCACGCCGCGACTCCGGAGGTGGTGATCATCGGCGCCGGTCCCGCCGGCTCGACCATGGCCTGCGTCCTGGCTCGACGAGGCCGACGCGTGAGGCTGGTCGATCGAAACGCCTTCCCACGACCCAAGGTCTGCGGATGCTGCCTCGCACCGACGGGCCGGAGAATTCTCCGAGATCTCGAACTCGACGAAGTCACCAGATCAGGGATACCACTCCGGACCGCCGTGATCCAGAGCGGTGGCCGCCGCAACCGGCTTGATTTCGATGGGTCCGTGGTGCTCTCCAGAGCCGCCCTCGACCTGGGACTGATCGAGGCGGCGAGCGTCGCCGGCGCCGTCTTCCAGTCCAGAACCCGAGCTCGGGTCACACCGGATGATCGCGTGATTCTGGAGAACCTCGACCAACCGGACGCCGACCCGACGTCGATCGAACCCGCCGCGATCGTGGTCGCGGACGGACTTGGCGGCCGTTCGCTGGAGGATCGCCCGGAATTCACCTGGAAGACCCGTCGCCGAAATCGATTCGGCGTCGGAAGCGTCGTCGAGGCGACCGAGGACTCCCCGCCCCCGGGCGAATTGCTGATGATCGCGAACCGCACCGGCTACCTCGGCGTGGTGCGGCTTGAAGACGGGCGAGTGGACCTGGCGGCGGCGCTGCATGCCGGGCGTACCCGTCGGGCCGGCGGACCGGCCCGAGCGTGTGCTGCCTTGCTCGAACAGGCCGACCGACCCGCGCTGGCGACGGTCGCTCGAGCGGCTCGCTGGCAAGGAACCCCGGCACTGACCCGTTCCCGTCGAACCGTGGCCCACGGCCGGGTCCTCTGCATCGGTGATGCTTCGGGGTACGTCGAGCCGTTCACCGGCGAAGGAATGTCATGGGGCATGCTCGCCGCCGTCCGAGCGGCGTCGCACGTGGAAGCGATCATCGACGGCGAGTGCGCGACGGAGTGGACCCGGACCCACCACCGATTGCTCCGGTCGAGACAACGTCGCTGTCGGGCCGTCTCGCTGGCGATGCGATTCCCCGGGCTCTCTCTGGCCGGGATGTCCATCCTCGGTCGCCTGCCGGGAATCGGCCCCCGGCTTGCGGGTCTCGCCAGTGGACATCCAGGTCCCGACTTCGAACGAACCGACTCCCAGAATTCCGAAGTGATCGCATGAACCAACGCCAACGCCTCGGCCCGATCGCGGTCGCAAATCCTCAACACCCTCTTCCCATCGCCCGCTCGATGGAGATCGCCGACCTGCTCACCCCCGCCGAGGTCTCACGAAAGACCCTCGCAAGGCTGCATGACCGGGTGGGTGTCGAACAACGAAACTGCGCCATTCTCGAGGCCGACGGTTCGATCCCGCTTTACGGAATCGGAAGACCCGGTGAACCAAGCCGACCTCGAGTTCCCGGGACTTCGGAGCGGATGCGAGCGTATGAGAGACATTCGCGTGAACTCGCGATCACCGCGGCCCGCGATGCGCTCGAATCGGACGGCGTCGCGCCCGATTCCATCACACATCTGGTGACCGCCAGTTGCACCGGGTTCTCCGCCCCCGGCGTGGATTTCGCCATCATCGAAGCGCTCGATCTCCCTCTTGCGATTCAAAGGACCCACGTGGGATTCATGGGTTGTCACGCCGCGGTGAACGCCTTGACCGTCGCGTCGAGTCATGCCGCGGCTCATCCCGAGCACCGAGTCCTCGTGGTCTGCGTCGAAGTCAGTTCAATTCATTTTCATGACGACACGCGACTCGATCGCCTGATCTCGAACACGCTCTTCGCCGACGGGGCGGCCGCGACCGTGGTGAGCAACGACTCCAGAGGCATCGAACTCGCCACCACCGCCAGCGTGGTTCTTCCGGGAACGGCCGATGCGATGGGCTGGGAGATCGGTGACCGAGGCTTCGAGATGACCCTCGGCGCGGAAGTGCCGGAAGCGATCGGCGCCGCCATTCCGAGTTGGGTGGACGCGACCCTCGGCGACCAGGGCCTGACCCGCGCCGACATCGGTGGCTGGGCGATCCATCCCGGCGGTCCCAAGGTGATCGACGCGGTCGTTGATTGCCTGGATCTCCCCGAAGGCGCCGATCAACCGAGCCGGGCGATCCTTCGGGAGCACGGCAACATGAGCAGTGCGACCCTCCTGCACATTCTCCGTCTTCTCCAGATTCAGGATGTGCCCCGGCCCTGGGTCGGCCTCGCCTTCGGTCCGGGACTGGCCGGAGAACTTCTCCTGCTGAGGTGAATCGGCACCACCGGAGACCCTCGCTTCGCGACCGCCCCGGTATCCTCTTCACGTGCTCGAGATCAGGAACATCACCAAGCAGTTTCCCGCGGTCCGCGCCCTCGACGACGTCAGCCTGGACATCACGGCCGGGGAAGTGCACGGCGTGATCGGAGAGAACGGCGCCGGCAAAAGCACCTTGATGAAGATCCTCGCGGGAATCCAGCCTCCGGATGATGGTTCGCTGGCCCTCGATGGTGATCCATACATACCGCGGAACGTCAATGACGCGAGTCGGGTCGGCGTGGTCATGATCCATCAGGAGTTGAACCTGGTCGAGGATCTCTCGGTCGCGGAGAACATCCTCCTGGGTCGGGAACCTCGCCGTCTCGGATTGATCGAACTCGGGCGGATGCGCTCCGAAGCGACGCGACTCCTCGAGGAGATCGGTGCGAACATCGATCCACGAACCCGGGTCGGCGACCTGCCCGTCGCCCAACAGCAACTGGTCGAGATCACCAAGGCGCTCTCGCAGAAGACGAGCGTCCTGATCCTCGACGAACCCACGGCGGTCCTCTCGGAGCGTGAGACCACCCTGTTGTTCAAACTGGTTCGGCGGCTCAAGGAGCGAGGCGTCGCCGTCGTCTACATCTCTCATCTCCTTCCCGAAGTGCTCGATCTCTGCGACCGCATCAGCGTGCTTCGAGATGGACGCCTGGTCGCGGAGACCACTCCCGCGGAATCCGACGCCGATCGACTGGCGTCCCTGATGGTCGGACGAGATCTCGTGGACGTCTATCCGACGCTGGTCCCCCCATCGACCGATACCTCGCGAATTTCGATCCGCGACCTTTCGGTGCCCGGCCATGCAACGAAGATCACCTTCGACGTGGCACCCGGGGAGATCGTGGGACTCGCAGGCCTGGTGGGTAGCGGCCGCACGGAGATCGCCGAAGCCATCGTGGGTCTCCGATCGATCAGCGGTGGCGAGGTCCGCCTCGACGGCGACCCGGTTCGTTTCCGATCACCGAAGCAGGCTCTGGAACGCGGCGTGGCCTATGTCAGCGAGGACCGCAAGGGCCGTGGCATTCTCGTGGACCTGTCCTGCGTCGAGAACACCACGCTCCCGAACCTCGGCGCATATGGACGGCTCTTCCCCGATCGTCGCCGCGAGCGTGCGACCACCGCAGAGTGGATCGAGCGGCTCGACATCCGCTGTCCGGACTCGCGCAGTCCGATCCGGACCCTCTCCGGTGGAAACCAGCAGAAGTTCGCGGTCGCCAGCCGACTTGATGCGAAACCGACGGTGTTGCTGCTTGATGAACCGACCCGCGGCGTCGACGTCGGCGCCAAGCGAGAGCTGTATCACCTCATCGCCGGGCTCGCCCGCGACGGGCTGGCGTGCATCCTGATCTCCAGTGAACTTCCGGAACTGCTGGGCCTCTGCCACCGCATCGCAGTGATGCGGCAAGGCAGGCTCGCCGGCGTGGTGGACGGCCCCACCGCCTCCGAGGAGTCGATCATGCGACTGGCCGCCGGCGTCGGAGAAGAGGCGGCATGAGCGAATCGACACGCACCGACATCACCGAAGGCGGTCACGTCAATACCGCATGGAAGCTGGGGTTGACCGCGCTGGAGCGGTTCGGCGTGGTCATCGCTTTCATCGCCTTGTTCGCCTACAACGCGATCACGCAGCCCGAGACCTTCCTCAAGCCCGAAAACCTCCGCAATCTGCTCAACCAGAACGCCGACATCGGCGTGATCGCCGTCGGCATGACTCTGGTGATCATCGCCGGGGGGATCGATCTCTCGGTCGGTGCGGTGATGGCGTTCGCCGCCGCGGTGGGCCTGATCACCATGAACTCCATCTTCGAGGGGTCCATGAACGAAACCCTCGCGGTGATCATCGGCCTGGCGATCGGCATCGGCCTCGGCGCCGCGTGCGGACTGCTCAACGGTCTGCTGGTCACGATCGGGCGAATTCCCGCGTTCATCGTGACCCTTGCCGGTCTCATCGGCTTCCGCAGCGTGACCCTCGCGATCGCCGAGGGCGGCGAGATCCGGGCCGCCGACGGGCTCACCGCCTTGCAGACCTTCGGTCGAGGTGGGTTCGAGATCCCGGGCGTGCTGGACTACTACGACCAGCCGGTCATCTTCTACTGGAACATCCTGATCTTCTTCGCGGTGGTGATCGCCGGGCAACTGCTGCTGAGTCGCACCCGCCTCGGCCGCCATTTCATCGCGGTCGGCTCGAACGAAGTCGCGGCGCGATACAGCGGCATCGCCGTGAATCGAGTGCGAACCTGGTCCTACGTGCTGGTCGGCGCCTGCGCGGGCATCGCCGCCCTCATGTCGTTGACCAGGATGAACTCCGTCTCCAGCTCGGGGGTCGGCCACCTCGCCGAACTCGACGCGATCGCGGCGGTGGTGATCGGCGGCACCGCCATGACCGGCGGACGCGGCCGAGTCTGGGGAACCATGCTCGGCGTCCTGATCCTGATCATGATCAGCAACATGCTCACCCTCGCCGACGTCGAGGTCTACTGGCAGGGTTTCGTCAAGGGCGTGATCATCATCCTGGCGGTGTTGATCCAACGCGGCAAGGCGAACTGATCTTCGGAACCCCGGCCCCCCGCGACCTTCAAGACGTCACGGGGCGCTCTCGGGTCGGACGATCTTCGCGGGATCCCAGATCGGCGACGACACTTTCAGGACGGGCCGAGCGGCGGCCGCGATGCGATCGTCACCCGCGGTCGCGGCCGCGCGAAGTTCCGCCACGAGTTCCGGGTGAGCGGCGGCGACGTTCCACTTCTCACTGACGTCGACCTCCAGATCGTGCAACGTTCCGGTGTCCAGACGGAACTTCCAGCGTCCACGCCGAATTCCCGCGAGTTCGCCGTGCGAGGTGTAGTAGAGAAAGATCTCCGTGGGCGAAGCGGCTCCCGGCGCCCCCTCGAGCAACGGCATGATGTCGTGGCCGTCGATCGGCCGGGTCGGATCGAGCTCCACTCCCGCCAGACCGGCGACGGTTGGCAGCAGATCCATGGTGGTCGCGACCTGCCGCGCGACGGTCCCGGCGGGAATCCGCGCGGGATACCGCGCGATGAATGGCACCCGTTGCCCACCTTCGAAATTCGTTCCCTTGCCGCCCGCGAGCGGCCCGGCGGATCCACCGTGAGACTTGAAGGGAAGCCAGGGGCCGTTGTCGGTGGTGAAGATGACCAGCGTGTCGTCGGCGACGCCGTGCCGGTCGAGCGCGTCGAGCACCTGTCCCACGCTCCAGTCGATCTCCTCG
>JABABZ010000280.1 GCA_014237965.1 Phycisphaerales bacterium
GGGAAGTGGAGGTTGTTCTCACCATCCATGAGGAGGCCGGTCGATTCGATGCCCGGGACCGAAACCGGGCCCCCGGAGACTCCACCCGGCTTGGCAGGATCGGCAAGATTCTCGAGTTGACCATCGACGATCTCGTCGAGCGGATAGTCGCCCACCAGGCCCGGGATCAGCGGCGTCTGCGGATCATCAGCGACCGCCAGAGAAGCGTCTTCCATCCATGCCTGGAATGCCGGCGATGCGGCCGACGCCAGAACCGAGATCGCCGATTCCGCGTCGGCGATCCGGCCCCGCAGCTCATCGATTCGCTGCTGGGTCTCGGCCGTGGCCAACAGAAGGGTGGGCGTCGGTACCGCGCCCGTGAAGTGGGAATAGAGCCCGCTCTCGTCGATGTCGTCGAAGAATGCGAAGAGCTCGTAGTACTCCTCATGGCTGATCGGGTCGAACTTGTGGCTGTGACAGCGGGCGCATTCCGTGGTCAGCCCCAGAAACGCGGTTCCGAAGGTGTGCACCCGGTCGGCCACGTATTCGACCCGGAATTCCTCTTCGACGCTCCCTCCCTCGTTGGTCTGCCGATGCAGCCGATTGAAGGCCGTCGCCAGGCGTTGGTCGGCGGTGGCGTCGGGGAGGAGATCGCCCGCCAGTTGCCAGGTCACGAAGTCGTCGTACGGGAGGTTCTCGTTGAAGGCCCGGATGACCCAGTCACGGTACGCCCACATCGGTCGATCGACATCACTCTGATATCCGTGGGTATCCGCGAAACGAGCCAGATCGAGCCATGCGGTGGCCATTCGCTCGCCGAAGGCCGGCGACTCGAGCAAGCGATCCACCACACGGTCGTATGCCGCCGGTGATTCATCCGCAAGGAATGCGTCCATTTCAGGAATCGTCGGCGGGAGGCCGGTGAGGTCGAACGTGACTCGCCGGAGAAGCGTCTCACGATCGGCCGGAATCGAGCCCTTCAGGCCATTGGCGGACCATGCGGACTCGACGATCCGATCAATGGGATCGATGTCCGGATCAACCTGACTTCCGCTGGTATTCGGATGCGATCCGTGGAAGTCCGACTGCGGATCAAGGGGCATGAACGACCAATGCTCTTCCCAGATCGCACCCTGTTGAATCCACGCCCGAACCGCCTCGATCTGCTCGGAAGTCAACGCATGCCCTGAATCGGGGGGCGGCATCAGATCGTCGAAATCCGCCGTCGTGATCCGCCGGAAGAGTTCGCTCGATTCCGGATCACCCGGCAAGACCACGCCACCCTCACCACCAACACCGAGCAACCCTTCTCTCAGATCGAGACGCAAGTCCGCGCGACGAGCGGCCTCGTCCGGGCCATGGCACTCGAAGCAGGTTCGCGAGAGCAAAGGCCGTATCTCGGTCTGAAAATCGAACTTGCGATCGATCTGATCCGACGGCATCGAGAACGACGGAAGATTCAGAAACAGGCCGCAGGCCCCCAACCCAAGCTGGAGCACCAGGCGGCTCGGCGAATGTCCCTGAGCGAAGTGATTCACAACCGCAGTCTATCTCTGCCCAAAAGGCCGATCCAAGGAACATCCTGATCGGGCTTCAAACCAAAAGGCCGAAATGCACCGCGGGGAGTCACCTGAAGTCGCGTGAAGGCTGCTTTCGGAGACCGCTTTCTCGATACGCTCGTCGGCCCCCGCGATCCGCACCAGACTCACGATGCCCCCATCGAATAATCGAACCGTCTCCAACTCCAAAACGCCCGATAATATCGCTCCTTCCCCAAATGCAGCTCCAGATCGGTCTTTTTGAGCACGGGAGACCGAGAACGCCGTAAAAGACTCAAGAAAATCGGACCTTCTCTCTTGAACAAAAGATCTGCGTGGGTACATTTGAAACGGCTAATGCTTGTCTGCAGCAGCCAGTCTGAGCGGATTTCCCGCCACTCAGACACCTGAGTTCAAGTGGTTCCCACCGCTTGAACGCCAGATTCGGTTGGTTTCCCACCGCCGAATGACAAGGAGATTTAGAGATGAAGAGTAGATTCGCATTGGGAGCCGCCCTGGTTCTCGCCGCACCCGTCGCCATTGCTTCGGCCGAAATCGATCTGGCATGGACCGGCCTTGGTCCGAACGAGTGGACCAAGTGGTCGTTCGACGGTAGCGAAGCTTGGGACTCGAGTTTTAGAACTCAGAACTCCGGCGGCTACCTCGGCTTGTACTTGTTCAACGGTGGCTCAGAGGCAGGGTATTGCTACGACCTCGACGCCCCCGTGAGCTCGAGTCCGATGCCCTATGAGGTGCAGAACTGGACCGAGCTCGATACCGAGACGCAAGATCGCGCCCGTTTCCTCGCTTCCCTCTA
>JABABZ010000281.1 GCA_014237965.1 Phycisphaerales bacterium
AATCCTCACGTTGTCCCGAGTGGCCGTCTTCCGGTCGGGGGTTTTTCGATGCGGGGGCATCTCCTCCGGCGACTCTCGTTCATGGTGCTCCTGTTGATCGGCGTCATCGGAGTCTCTGCGGCTCACGCAGGGGCGAGCGTGGACTCGGCGGACTCCGGAACGGCCGCCCAGGCCTTCCTGGCGAGCCTCGATGATTCACAGCGATCCGAGGCGGAGGCGGCGATCAACGCCGCGGATCGAGGCACCTGGACCTATCTTGCCGGCCCGAGGACCGGACTGCGACTGGGCGATCTCACGCCCGAGCAGCGTGCCGCGTTCGATCGGTTCCTGGCTGCGGCGTTGAGCGAGCCGGGTCTTCGACGCGTGCGAGAGGTCCTGGCCGTCGAGCCCACCTCGAATCGGGGCGGCGGGGTCCGAACCGGGCCCGGCGAATACTGGATTCGTTTCTATGGAACGCCGACGCCGAACGGTCATACGACGAAGGAATCGGAACCCGGGGCCGAGTCCGTTTCCGACGCCTGGGCGTGGCGGCTCGAAGGGCATCATCTCTCCTTGAATGTGGCGATCGTCGATGGCCGTGTCGTTTCGGTGACTCCGTTCTTCTTTGGAGCGGCCCCTTCCACGCATGCGATACTCGGCGAGCCGCTGGCCCTTGATGATCAGCGGGCCGAACGACTCCTGAATTCCCTCGATCCGATTCAAAAGGCGGCGGCGATGGGGATCGGCCCGGCGCCGGCGGATGTTCGCAGTGGGACCGGATCTCGGCTGAAGATGCCTCGAGACGGAGGCGTCAAGGCAGCGTCGTTGTCCAAGGAGCAGAAGGCGGAGCTCGATGCGATGGTCATCGGGCTTCTCGACGTCTGGCCCGCGGGTTCGACCACCCATCTCCGGAAGCGTTGGGCGGAGACGGATCCGGACACCGTTCGATTCGCGTGGGCCGGATCAGTCCGTCGGAACGGGCCTCATTACTGGCGGGTGACGTCGCCCTCGCTCGTTCTCGAGTTCTCGAACAGTTCTCCAGCCGTGAATCACGCCCATCTCGTTCTGAGGACGGCCGATGATGAGTTTCCGGGCCGTTGATGGGTGGGCGAGCATTCATCTCGAGGCCAGTGGTAGGCTTGGGATATGAGTGATCCGCCCCCGGTCGAATCCGGTACCGACGATGCCAGTTCCCGAACGAGCCTCTGGAACCGTAATTTCACCGGTCTCGTGATCACGCAGTTCGCGGGCGCGACGAACGACAACATTCTCAAGACGGTTCTGTTGCTGCAATTCGCCCGCGGTCAGAAGTGGTTCGACACCCTGGGCGAAGGGGGAACCGGCATCATCAGCCTGATGCTGACCGTTCCCTTCGTGTTGTTGCTCGGATTCGCGGGCCAGCTCGCAGACCGGCTGCCGAAGCATCGAATCATCACGGCGACCCGACTGGCCGAGGTTCCGATCGCGGGACTCGCGATGTACGGATTCTTCATCGACAGCCCATGGACGGTTCTCGTCGCCTACATGCTGCTTGCCTCGGAGTCGGCATTCTTCAGTCCGTCGAAGTACGGATCGATCCGCGAAATCACGGGTGATGCCCGGCTCAACGAGGCCAACGGCATCATCAATCTCAGCACGAACATCGCGATTCTCTTCGGCATCGGAATCGGCGGCCCTCTCCTCGAAAGTTGTTCCGAGAAAGCGGTCGGGATCGTGCTGGTGGCCTTCGCGTTGATCGGACTCGGTTCAAGCCTGATGATTCGCGGGCTCGTCGCCCAGCAGGCGGGCCTCCGACGAAGACTGAACCCGTTCGCCTCCTACTTCGACACGATCCGATCGATCCGACCGGGGCTGATCTGGGCCGCGTCACTGGCCTGGGCGTGGTTCTACGCGGCTGCCATCGTGGTGATCGCAGTGGTGCCGGAGTACACCGCACCGCTCGGACTCTCCAAATCCGAGGGGAGTCTTCTCCTCGGCAGCATCGGCGTGGGCATTGGAGTCGGCTGCCTCCTCTCCGGGCGACTCTCGGGAGCGAGAATCCGCGGTGGATTCACGGTTTGGGGCAGTGCGGTGTTCTGCGCCGTGTTTTACCTGCTGGGATTGACCCCGGTGACGGTCCTCAACGTCTGGGTCCTGGCCGTTGCCTTGTTGTTGGCGGGTACGGGAGCCGGTTTCTTCTTGATTCCACTGCAGGCGATCCAGCAGCTGTGCTCGTCCCCCGGCGAGCGGGCCCGGGTTCTCGCGACCGCCAACGCCTTGTCGTTCCTGCTCATGTCCCTTGCCTCGGCCGCCTACTGGGTACTGGTCGCCAAGGCGGGAGTCTCACCGTTCCATGTCCTGCTTCTGG
>JABABZ010000282.1 GCA_014237965.1 Phycisphaerales bacterium
GGTTGTTGTAGCGATGCATCCCATTCCGACCTGCGACCTGAAGGTTTTCGAAGCCTTCCAGCCACCGTCGAATGATCTCGACGCGGTCCTGGTATCCCTCGTCGTAGACCGGATAGGCCTTGGGTTGCCGGATGACCAACGCATCCTTCACGCTTGATGAAGCAGCGAGGCCCAGTTCTTCCAGTTCCGCCGATGCCAGTTCGATCAGTGACTCTTCGGTCATGTTCCAGAGTCCATCGCCTTCGTGGCAGAAGTACTCCATGCCGATGCTCGCGGTGGACTCGTCCGGCACCATGGCCCTGGACCAGGCACGGAAGTTCTGGATCCTGCCGACCTTCACCCCGGGTTCGTGGATGTAGATCCAGTTGTCGGGGAAGGGGTCCGGATGATCGAGAATCAGGTTGACGATGAGGAAGTCTCGATAGCGAAGCCCACTGCAAGCCTCGAGCACTTCGGCAGGCGCCTTGGGATTCATCGATTGCACCAGCGTGGTCAACGGCATGGTCGAAAGAACCATCCCCGGCTGAACCACCCGGGAGGGACCGTCTCGAGTCTCCAGGTCGACCTCGTGGATCCGGGTTCCATCGTGCCGCAGCTCGCCCGCACGGGTATTGAGCAGCAGATGCCCTCCCTGGGCCTTGATTCGTTCGGCCGCACGCTCCCAGAGCTGGCCGGGCCCGAGCCGTGGATACTTGAAGGACTTGATCAGGCTCGTCGAGCCACTTCTTCGAAAGACCGAGTCCAACACCGCCCTCAAGAGGGAGAGGTCCTTGATCCGCTGCGCCGCCCAGTCCGCCTGGATCTCGGTTCCCGGTATCCCCCAGACCTTTTCGGTGTAGGTGCGGAAGAAGTGCCAGTAGAGCCGTCCCCCGAATCGATTGCACACCCATTGCTCGAAGTTTTCTTCATCGCGGGAGGGTTTGATTCGCCACTTCATCCAACTCAAGCCCGCGTGCACCGATTCCTTGACCCCCAGGTTTCTCAGTGCGTTTCCGATACGAAGGGGATAGTCGAAGAAACGTCCCTGGTAATAGATGCGACTGCTGCGAGGGACGTCGATGAAATCGTCGCCCATCAGATCGTTCCAGATCGCTTCGACCTCCGGAACCTTGGTGAAGAATCGATGGCCTCCGATGTCGAATCGATAGCCGCCATGCTCCTCCGTGCGGGCGATGCCACCGACTCGGTCTCCCGCCTCGACCACCACGGCCGATCGATCGTCCGTGAGCTCATGCAGCTCCAGGGCACCGGTCAATCCAGCAGGTCCTCCCCCGATAATCAAGGCATCGATTTTCGCGGGAAAGCTCTCACTGCTGATCATCAAGAACAACCTTTCGAAGTCTCTCTCGTCGTTCTTGCCGTGCCGCGGTGCGAACCGAGCACAGATCCAAGATACCCACACGGCAGCGAACCGCCTCATCTCAAACACAACAGCGGGAGATACCGGACCTCGTTGACTGGTCCGCACCTCAAGAACCGGCGCCGCTTCAGATCTGGACGCACCGACGGTGCATCGGGAATGGGCAGCTCCGGATTGAACCCACAAGGACGGATCCCCTCCTTGAAAGGCAGTCCCATTTTCGGCTCGGATCCATCATTGACAAGTTCAAAGTTGGAAAGAGATTGAACTTCGATCGATGATGTTGGAGTTCGGAGACCACCGGAATGAGAGTGGGCGACGACGATGCAGAAACCTGTCCGATATCTCGCCGCCTCATCCGGCTTCACCATCGATGCAGATGCAACTCCAGGCCCCGTCATCACCCGGTTCCTCGTCGCCTCCGAAGGGGCGGGCGAGGAATGCGACGAACCACGGAGGTCATTCCGGAGTCACCGATGACGACGCCGCCTCGTTCCAGTCGTATCGGGTGCCGAGCATCTCGAAGAGCCTTTCGTTGTGCGGCCTGAAGTAGTCGTCCAGGATGGCACGGGTCCGTGGCCACGCACGCTTGTCCCGCGTGGAGACGTTGCGAGCGGCGAGGTCCGTGATCGTGTGGTCGGCCCGAACGCCGAGGAAGGCGAAGAGGGACGAAAGCACGGGGCCGGGATCCTCGAAGAACCGTTCGCTGTTGATCACGTGAAGGTCTCGGCGATCGAAGTGATCCAGATATCGCTCGATCTGGGGTCGGTAGACCCCTCGCCCGACGTAGGAGGTGTGGTCCGGAAAAGCCGATGCCCCGTCCCCGGGCTTCCCGAGGGGAGCGCATCGAGCCACGTCATCGAGCATCGCCGCGTGCAGCGACGCTGGATCGGCGCGGTTGGTCGGGGTGTGGAAGTAGTGAGAGATCGCCCGCTCGGATGGATTCCGGAGCAGCA
>JABABZ010000283.1 GCA_014237965.1 Phycisphaerales bacterium
TTCGATTGCCGATCACCGGTCGGGTCATTCCCATCGTCGAGGACGAGTACGTCGTTCTGGCGGCGAAGGTCGCCGAAGAACTCGGGCTCGGATCGGAAGCGATCAACGATCCCAAGGCGGCGATGGCCACCGGCTTCCTCAAGGTCACGCCGGCCCATGACCCCAACGACTGGGACATCGGACTCCGGCACGAACTTCCGGTCATCAACGTGATGGCGCCCGACGGCACGATCTCGGATCAACACGGATGGAGCGACGGGGTGACCGACGAGGCCCGAGCGTTCCTCGGAATGAGTCGAGAGGACGCCAGAACCGCGATCGTCGACTGGTTCGAGTCGCAGGGACTTCTCGAGTCCGTCCGCGATTACGAACATTCGGTCGGACACAGCTATCGCAGTCATGTTCCGATCGAGCCGTATCTGTCGGATCAGTGGTACGTCCGGGTCACCGACGACCGGCTCGCGGGAAGCGCCCTGCGAACCATGGACGAGGAACAACGAGACGGTGCGGCCGGCGACGGCCCGGCCATGGACGGGGACGGCGGTCTGACCTTCTTCCCGGATCGGTACGCCAAGACCTTCCGGCTCTGGCACGAGAACATTCGTGACTGGTGCATCTCCCGGCAGCTCTGGTGGGGGCATCGCATTCCCGTCTGGTCGCGGACGCGGGAAGCCGCCGACGCGGAGGAGTCGGTCCGACTTGCCGCGTCCGATGGCGGTGACGAGATGGTCGCCGTCGAGAGCGCGTGGACGTCCATGGGCTGTGCTCATCGGGTGCGATCGCTCGGAGACGGAAGCATCGAGGAATCGGTCTGCGTGCCGAGACCCTCGACGATCGAAGAGGGTGAAGCATCGATCACCACCGCGCTCGCGGAGGCGGGATTCGAGCAGGATCCCGATGTGCTCGACACCTGGTTCTCCAGTGCGCTCTGGCCGTTGTCGACGATGGGCTGGCCGGAGCCGGCGGCGTTTCCCGACGAGATTCCCGAAGGTGAGCGGCTGCTCGAGACCTTCAATCCCGGGAGCGTGTTGTGCACGGCCCGTGAGATCATCACCCTGTGGGTGAGTCGGATGGTGATGTTCAATCGGTACTTTGAAGCCCGGCTTCCCTTCCAGCACGTGTTCATCCACGCGATGATCCAGGATGGTCACGGCCAGAAGATGTCCAAGAGTCTGGGCAACGGCGTCGATCCTCGCGACATCATCGAGAGTCACGGCGCCGATGCCATGCGGTTCACGCTGGCGCAGATGGCCACCGGCAGTCAGGACGTGCGGATGCCGGTCGACATGGTCTGTCCGCACACGGGGGACACCTTCACGCCCGAGTTCATTCGCAACGACGCGGGCTATCTGGTCTCGGCCCCCGAACAGAAGTCGCCGAAAGACGGCTCCAAGAGCATGGTGACCTCGTACGGCATCGCGGTCGGGGAGGTCGAGTCGAGCGATGATCGCCCCCTCGCTCGCAACACCTCGAGCCGATTCGATGCGGGCCGCAATTTCTGCAACAAGCTCTGGAATGCCGTCCGGTTCGCGCTCTCGAATCTCGAGACGGTCGTGGAGGAAGGGGACGAAGAAGACGTCTCTCTCGTGGATCGCTGGATCATCTCGCGATTGCATCGAACCACGCACCTGGTCGAAGATGCGCTTGGGGAGTACCACTTCAACCAGTATGCCGAAGCGATGTACGACCTGGTCTGGCGGGACTTCTGTGACTGGTATCTCGAGGCGATCAAACCGACGGTTCGATCGAGCCGCGGCCAGCAGCAACGTCTGCACGCGGTGCTCGATTCCATCCTGCGGATGCTTCATCCGTCCTGCCCGTTCGTGACCGAGACGCTCTGGCCTCATCTCCAGAAGGTGGACGGGCTCCGAGGGGCCGATGGCGACACCGGGGTTCCAGGGCTGGTTCTCCCTGCCGCCGACCGATGCGGGGTGAGTGCCTGGCCGGACATCGACTGCTCGACTCATGACGAAGCCGCGGAATCGGAGTTCGCCAGAGTTCAAGCGCTGGTCGCGGCGATTCGAAATCTCCGCGGTGAACGGCAGGTCAAACCGAAGCGTCGGATCACCCTGCACGCGCCGGCCCCGATCAGGTCGCTGATCACCAGCGCCGGCGGCGTGGTCGAGACGCTTGCAGGTCTCGAAGCGGTCGTGGAGATCGATTCCGCTCCGGATGGCTCGATTCCGCTGCCGTTCGAGGGTGGGCAGATTCTCTTGTCCAATCTGCTCGACGCCGTGGATGTGGAGGGTGAGCGAGCTCGGCTT
>JABABZ010000284.1 GCA_014237965.1 Phycisphaerales bacterium
AAGACCTCGGATCGTCATGAGCTCTACGAACTCTCGGTGCAGAACGTCGAAGGCGAGATCGATTTCGTCGAGAAGGTCTGGGAGCAGCTGCGAGATCGGAAGGCCATCCGGATTCGTGAGGACTTCTGCGGCACCTTCGCGGCGGCCTGCGAGTGGATTCGACGATGCAAGGACAACGTCGCGGTCGGCGTCGATCTCAGTCGCGAAGTGCTCGACTGGGGACGCGGGCGCAATCTCCCGGAATTGAAGAAGGGGCAGATCGACCGACTCGAGATTCTCGAGAAGGACGTGCGATCTTCGGGAACCGAGGGCTTCGACTCGGTCCTGGCCATGAACTTCAGCTACTTCCTGTTCAAGACCCGGAAGGAGCTCCTCGAGTACCTCAAGACGGTTCGGGAGTCGCTGGTGGAGGATGGCATCTTCATCTGTGACGCGTACGGAGGAAGCGACTCGTTCACGGAGATGGAGGAGGAGCGTCACCTGGACGGCTTCACCTATGTCTGGGATCAGAGCCACTACAACCCGATCAACGGCGACGTGATCAACCACATTCACTTTCGATTTCCCGATGGTTCCGAGATGAAGGAGGCGTTCACCTACGAGTGGCGTCTCTGGACCATTCCCGAGATCCGGGAGCTTCTCACCGAGGCGGGCTTCGGCAAGGTGACGGTCTGGTGGGAGGGTGACGATGACGACGAGGAGTCGGGAGACGGGGAATTCGAACCCTCGGAACGCGGCGAGGCGTGCCCCGGTTGGATCGCCTATCTGACGGCCGAGATCTGAGCGACGCACGCTTGCTCCGTCCCCATGCATCCGAGAGAATCGAGCAGCGAATACGTCCCGTCCGGCATCCGAAGAGACCACCGGTATCTGCATGATCGAACTCGACCCTCAACACGACCGCTTCATCCAGCCCTTGATGGTGACGCTGGAAGACGTCGCCGAGATCTTCGAGCGGCAGTTGGACAGCGAGTTCCCGGCCGTCGAATCCCTCTGTCGACACGTGAGTCGATATCGCGGCAAGATGCTCCGCCCGACCCTCACGCTCCTGTCGGGGGTGGCCGCGACGGACGGTGACATCGGAGTACTCGAGTCCCGAGATCTGAGGCGGCTTTCCGCGGTCTTCGAGATGATCCACATGGCCACTCTGGTGCATGACGATGTCCTGGACGAAGCGGATCACCGGCGGGGGGGCGAAACCGTCAATCGATTGAACGACAACGAGACGGCGGTGATGCTCGGTGATTACCTCATCTCGAACGCCTTTCATCTCGCGGCCACCATCGGAGACGCCGATCTCACCGAACGAATCGGGCGGGTCACCAACACGCTCTGCGAAGGCGAGTTGATCCAACTCCATCACCGAGATGATCTGGGGCTGGATCTCGACACCTATCTGGCGACGATTCGTCGGAAGACCGCCGTGCTGGTGGGAGCCTGTGGCCGGCTGGGAGCCCGGGTGGCCGGTGGTTCGGAAGCGACGTCTGCGGCCCTCGGAATCTTCGGAGAACACCTGGGCGTCGCGTTTCAGATTCGCGACGACGTGTTCGACCTGGAAGGCGAGACCGCGGTGGTCGGGAAGAGCGTGGGTCGGGACCTTGCGAAAGGGAAGCTCACGCTTCCGATGATCCTGCTCCTCGATTCGGCCGAGACCGACACCTTCGCCGATGCGGTCGACGCATTCCGACGTCGTGATGCCGACGCCGTGCTTCAACTGCTTCGCGATGCGGACGCCACCAACAAGGCCATCGCATTCGCGATCGAACAGGTGGAGAAGGCGAAGACGGCGATCAAGGGACTTTCCCTCGGTGGAACCGAGGATCTGCTCCGCGATCTCGCGGATTCCGTCGTCGCTCGAAGTCGCTGATCACACCCCGTCGGCCACCGCGACGATGCACGACGAAGCGTCGGTTGCGATCGTCGATCGGCTCAACGCGACTGGCTCGCCCAGCGAGCGGGCGGGGTGCCGGGGGTTCCGGGGGTCGAGGTCTCTCGTCTGACGCCGGGGTCCGCGGCGATGATCGAAGAGATGATGCTGGCGCTCAGCGAGGAGGGGTGTCCCTGCCATCGGACGACCCAGTCGGTGGACATCACCGCCACGAAGGGGATGCCTCTGACGTTGAAGGCCGACTTCATCCGACCCTTCGGATCGAGGGCGAGGGCGTACGCGAAGTCGGACGCCTTGAGATTCTTCTTCTCGATTCCGGCTTCGAATGCCGACTTCGATTCATCGGAGACGCCCACGCACTCG
>JABABZ010000285.1 GCA_014237965.1 Phycisphaerales bacterium
GCGGCGATACACCCCGGACGTGCGGGCAGCCGTGTGGAACGATCTCCAGCTTGCGCGGGACATGGCCCACGCCGGAGGCTGATCCGGGCGTCATCCGGCGCGGCGATCGTCCGACGAGTCGAGGACGATCGTCACCGGGCCGTCATTGAGCAGAGAGACCTTCATGTCGGCACCGAAGCGGCCGGTCTCCACCCGGATGCCGTGGTCGCGCCGCAGTCGCTCCACCACGAGCTCGATCAGCGGGGCTGCTTCATCCGGTGCCGCGGCATTGATGAAACTGGGCCGATTGCCCTGTCGGCAATCCGCCTGGAGCGTGAACTGGCTGACCAACAGAACGCTTCCATCGACGGCGGAGAGATCGAGGTTCATTCGCCCGTCTTCATCGGGAAACACCCGCAGGCCTGCGATCTTCCGTGCGATCCAGACGGCATCGGCGGTTTCGTCCTCACGCGCCGCGCCGGCCAGAACGAGGAATCCGATGCCGACGCGGCCGATGATCTCGCCATCGACTTCGACGCTCGCCTCGCGGACACGTTGAATCACGGCCTTCATGCTGGCGACGGTTCCGGAGGGAGGATCACGAAGCGAGGAAGGCGATCGAGGCCACGGAGACCAGGTGGGCCCCACGCTCGTCGGACGCCTGGCGATAGTCGATCAGCTCGACATCTCCGGCTGACGCAAGCGATGCGACGGCCGACATGTTGCCGATCGAACACCATCGAGTCTGGTTCTTGCACCATTCCATGGCCTCGAGGAATCCCTTGCTGTCGTTCTCGAGGAACTTGGCGAGATGTTCGCGATCGTGGCGTTCGACCTCGACTCGCCGAGCGTCATCCACGGGCTTCGGTTCCCCGAATTGAGGGCCGACGTGGGAGAGGTCCGCGGAAGAGACGAAGTAGGTGATTCCGCCGGCCTTCTCGAGCACCTCGCGCAGCGCCGTGGTGAATTCCTCGCTCGAGACGCGTTTTCCATCGTCGGCGATCATGGGAACCAGCGGGTCGGGCACGAGGCCGACGACGACCGGGACATCACCGAACAGATGCTGGATGAAGGGGAGATGCAACTCCGCGGAGTGCTCCGGGAGGAGATCGAGTTCGTCCTTGAAGATGCGATCACCAAGCTTCTTCTCCATCCCGTCGATCACGCCCTGGTCGGCGTGGACTCGTCCGAGAGGAGTTTCAAAGTCGAGGCGGGTCATCACGGCGCCGTCGCCCATCCCGAAGTGGTTGGTGCCGAGGATCACGACTCGATCGGGCTTGGCGGCGCCGACCCACGCGCGATAGCCGCTCGCATAGACCTCGCCGCCCCGCACGTAGTCGAGGTGGGGGACCACGAGGCCGATCACCGGCGCATCGAATTCAGGGTCTTCGGCGGCCTGAAGCCAGTTCTCCAGCATTCCGACCGCCAGTTCCTTGCCCCATGCCTTCTGCTCCTCGATGTCTTCGGGCGGTTTCGTCTCGCCTCCCTGAGCCTGATGCGCCAGTTGGACCAGCGTGCCCGAGGCCTGGATCGGGAAAGCGCCGAGCTCACGAAGCTTCTCCGCCATCTGCGTCTCGTACCCGTCGAAGGTCGGGCCCCAGAGCAGGCCGAACTGGTCCATCTGGCCGGCGAGCATCTCGACCTGCTTCTGGGCTTCGACGACCACGGTGGCCCGGTCGGGGGTCTCCGCGGCCACGATTCGATCGGCGATCTCCGCGGTGGAGAGTTCTCCCTCGAAGAGCTGGATCACCTGCAATGCCTGGGGCTGGACGACCATCGTCTGCTGGATGAGCATCGAGGGATCCCGGAGGGCCACGAACTGCTTCCCTTCCTTCTGCACCGGCATGGGCTGGACAGGCCGTGCGTGGGGGGTGAGGACGTGGGGCGGGGTTGGCTTGGTGTCTTCTGGCATGATTCCGCGAGTGTAGCCAACGAATCGGGGTCGATTGGCTCATTGAGGGGGGAAATTGGCCTTCCTCCTCTCCTTCGGGATAGAATATTCGACTCGGAACTTCGGTTTTCGGACTCCTGGGGGCTGGCCCCCCCGGCATCCTCGAACCGACTCGCCGGGTTTTCTTGATCTCCGTCCACAGGAGGCCGAGAAAGTGAGGGTGCGGAGACAGCTTCTTGTTGTTTCCGCCAGTTCGGCGAACCGCAGGGGTGGTTCCAACGCCTGAATTCAGGTGCCCCGGCAGGCCATGGCGAAAGAGAGGCTTCGAATCCTCCTTTCAAGAACATCGACTCCAGTTCACTCAGAGGCTCAAACTGATGA
>JABABZ010000286.1 GCA_014237965.1 Phycisphaerales bacterium
CGTTTCCGCGCCCCCTCGGAGCGGCCCGGAATCCTCGATCACCCGGACATCCTGCCAGGGAGGCAGCAGGCGATCGAGGGCGCCGGAGCGGAAGTGCCACGCGGCCAGATCCTCACGGGGAACCGGCATGACGCTCTCGTGAACAAAGGTCCGGGAGGACCCACTGGTCCCATGAATCGAGGTTTCGGGCATCGTCGTTCTGTCTTCCTGTCGGATTACGGGTTCGTCACCGTCGAATCAGCCGTTACCGGTTCGTCCTCCACGGATGATCGGACGCAGTGTCTCAGGAAACTCCATCTCGGGGGCTCCAACGACCCCCACTCGACCTCCAGCACCTACCATTCACCCCATGCCTGCCACGTCTTCTGAGAATCTGATCCGGACGCTTCTGTCCGAACGCCGCCAGAAGCTCGATTCCGCCCTGGATGGCCTGGAAGCCGAGACCGACGGTGCCGTCGACGTCATGAAGGCGGTCCGGGACACCATCGCCTCGGGCGGGACCATCTACACCTGTGGCAACGGCGGCTCCGCGGCCGAAGCCCTCCACTTCGCTGAGGAACTCGTCGGACGGTTCCGGTCCGATCGAGCTCCGATCCGGAGCGCCTGCTTCAACGCGGACCCGACCGCCATCACCTGCATCGCCAATGACTACGGCTTCGAGTCGATTTTCAGCCGTCAGTGCGAGGCGATGCTCACCGAACAGGACGCGCTGGTGGTCTTCTCGACCTCCGGGCGAAGCCCCAACATCCTCAAGGCGCTCGAGGTCGCGGCGGACCGAGGCGCCACCACGATCGGATTCCTCGGTGGTGACGGCGGCGAAGCGAAACGCGGCTGTCGTGCATCCGTGGTGATTCCCGGAGACGACTCCGCCGCGATCCAGGAAGTCCATCAGTTTCTGATGCACGCCTGCTGCGAAATGCTTGAACCGGATGCTGAAACCCGATGACGAGCCGACCGATGACCGACAACCCCTCTTCCTGCAAAGGCTCGCTGATCGGAACCGTGCTGGTTCGCCTGGTCGTCCCGCTCTGGCTTCTGGCCGGGGCGAGCGTGAAGCTCTACACCCTCAACCCGAAGCTGCTTCCCGAGCCGGTGCTTCTGGTGGTCCGTGATTCGGCCCGACTCTTCGGAATCGAGAACCTCAACTGGTGGCTCGGAACCTCGCTCCGCACGATGATCGCAGTGGAGATCATGCTCGCGTTGGTGATGATCTCCGCGCCTCGACTGGCGCGCTTCGCGGCGAGCTTCATTCTGACGATCTTCCTCGCGGTGCTGGCCGCGACCATGGCCATGGCCGCGAATCGAGACGGGATCAGCGCGATCTGGGACGGTAGCTGCGGATGCTTCGGTTCAGTGAGCCCCCCGCCGCTCGGAATGTTCGCCATCGACGGCATCCTGCTCCTCGGCGTGATCTTCTTCCGACCGATCCGCGAAGCGAACCCTCCAGGCCGATTCCTCTCGGTCCTGGCCGCGACCGCGATCGGCTTCGGCCTCGCCTTCAGCATTCCCGCCCCGAAGATCACCATCACGCCCGCCGAACCCACCGCCGCCACCCCGACGCCGCAGGACACCCCGCCGACCGAAACCGGCTGGGGTGCCATGCCCACGACCCTCGAGTCCTTCTACGTCGCCGATTTCGAGAAATGGGTGGGAACGCCGCTGTCGTCGCACGCCCTCGCGAGGTTGATCTCGAGGCCGCTCCCCGACTGGATCGATTCCGATCGGTTTCATCTGATCTTCTACCGGGAGGACTGCGAGCATTGCCACGTGCTGCTCGAGGACTTCTTCTTCGGCCCGCTCGACACCAAGGCGATCGCGGTGGCCATTCCCGACATCGACCCGGCGAACGCGATGCCGATGCCCTGCGAGGAGTGCTCGCTGCACACCCTCCCCGAAGGGCCCCAGTACGTTCTTGCGACCCCCATCCTGCTGACCGTCGAACGCGGAACGGTCCTCGCCGTCTGCGAAGACTCCGAAGACCAGGCCCTGGTCGTCGCCACGCTCGCGGCCACCAGCCCACCGGACTCCCGCCCCTGAAACAGCCAGGAAGACTCACCCCTTCGCACTCGGACGACCGATTCCATCGATCCGCACCCGACTCCCACTCCGTCGACGGATGACCACCTCATGAAGACCCACGCCCGAATCCTCGCTCTCCTCCTGACTTCGACCACCCCCGGCCTGATCCTCGGATGCGACCCCGCCACCGATGACGGCGG
>JABABZ010000287.1 GCA_014237965.1 Phycisphaerales bacterium
CCTCCGCATCATGAACGAGTCGGCCGTCGGCGCCGATTCGATCGGCTCGATCGAGCGAAGTCGTGTGGGCGCGATCATCGAACGAGATTGTGTTTCTCGGATCGGCGATCAGATCCGAGTGATCGGCCAGTCGATAGGGAACATCGGCAAGCGAGAAGATGCGGTGGTCGAGCCAGGCATCGAGACGTCCGGGCCGGATCTGGAGAGAGAGTTCGAGAAGTCTGGTCAGGTACCCGATCTGATGATCGCCCCAATATCCGATGTTGCTCCACGGGTTGTCCGGCTCGGGCGCCTCCCAGTCGATTCCCTCACGAGTGATTCGATAGGGGTTGAATCCGTCGGGAGTCGAGGCGTTGAGAAATTTCGCGATCACGTGGTCGATCCAGCCCGGATTCGAGAACGCGAGCGCTTCCCAGTTCTGGAAGATGTCGCGCCAATTCCCCTCGTAGGTGAGGCGTCGTTCGCCGCCGCTCTTCTTGACGCGGATGTTGAAGGCGTTCCAAGGCCGGCTTGGATCGCCGTGCCGACGACCGAACCAGACGGGGAGGTACTCCCAGGCGATCCGCTCCAGATTCGGATCACCGAAGGATGCGGCCTCTTCGACCAGCGTGGCGCGGTCGATCCATGCCCGGTCATCACGAGACTCGAGCCATGATCGATGCAGGAGCGATGTATCCGCATTGCGTTGACGGCAGAAATCGACCCAGTCCCGCCACGGAAGATCGACACCGTCGACGAACACGCCTCCGCGCATGTCGTTGAAGAGCGTGTTGGTTCGATGATGGGCGTCGAGGATCGGATCGCCGCTGCATTGCATTCCGTCGGTATCGACCAGGATCGCGTCGATCGCCCGGGTCGTCTCGTCGATCTCGTCAGCCAAGGCGGCGGCGAGATCCGATTCCGACTCCAGGCGGCGATGCAGATTCGCCACTTGTGCCTGACTTCGACCGACGTCGCTGACGATGGACCAGGTGACGGCTTCATCGGGCCCCAGAGTGAGCGGGGAATGGAGCAGATATGCGGCGGAATGCCCCTTCAGAATCGAAGTGGGCGTGAAGAGGCCTTCTCGAGCGAATGACTCGATGGTCTGGGACGCCAGCGAGACGGTGGCCCGGGGGAGGCCGGTCGACCACACCGTCGTGGCTTCGAGCGACTCCGCTGGTTCGGCTCGGTCGCTCAAGGCGGATTCCATGGTGATCGTCGCGAGTCTCGTGTCGAGCGTCCGTTCGGCTCGGGTGTAGGCGTTGATCAGGCAGCTCATGGTCTGCATGGCGCCCAGATCGGCACCTCCCGCCACGAGGTCTCGGAGTCCGTCGACCACCTCGAGCTCGATCGTCGCCGGTCCCGATCCATCACGTTCGAGCGTGACGGTGCGCACGAATCCCGATCGCTCGCTGAACGCCCACCACGCTCGGATACGAAGCCCCATGACCGGATTGGTCTCCTCGAACACGATTCGATCGCCGGACACCGATCGGGCGAGATCCCGAGTGATGCCGTGCGTCGGTCGAGCGGAGAAGGGTTCCCAGAGTTGGTCGCCGATACGGATTCCGGTCCACGGCCCGGAGAACCCCTGGGCCTGATGAATCCGATCATCCGTTCGATACGGAAAAAGACAGTTGCCATTGTTCACTCGCCCGGCGGTCAATCCTCCATTGGAAGAGACGTAGAGCCAGTGGTCGGAGGGACTCACGACCGTGAGGAGGAATGGCGCCATGCGATCAATGTCGGGGACGCGATAGCACGCGACCCCGTCGATCTCGCAGAGCCCTTCGGTACGCGTGGTTCCGGTGTTCATCGATCGTTCCGGGAAGTGAAGAGGGCTGGGAAGTGTATCAGCGGCGGAACGCCGCTCCGCTCGCTTCTCCGGAGATCGAGGTCGAGATTCCTCGACAGGGACGTCGATCCCGGCTCAGTTCGGGATCGACACGCTCGCTCCGTCCGCGGAGGCGGAAGTCATGATTGCATCGATCACTTTCTGCGTCGAGTGGGACATGTCGCTCCAGCCCGGTTGCAGGGAGGTCGCACCTCGGGCGATCTCGGAGAAGTTCCGCATCATCTCGACCTCCTGGATGCAATCCCAGGTGATGAGGCGCTCCATGCGCCGC
>JABABZ010000288.1 GCA_014237965.1 Phycisphaerales bacterium
TGGCGATCGGCCCGGAAGCCCCGCGGTACCAATTCCCAACCCCAAAACGAAAACTGCCCCCGGCGTGGGCCGAGGGCGGTGTTCGTTTCAAAGCGGGTGAGGCGATTCGAACGCCCGACATTCACGTTGGCGACACGCTTTCATCCACACCCGGAATCGCTGAGGAAGCGAACTCAGGCACTTCAACGAAGTACTCGGAAGCGAGGATCGGGCCGCGTGGGCGGTCCAGACGGAGCCCCTGAGCACGAGTCGCGTCGTCATCCCGGGTAATCTCCGGAGATGGGGACCACACTCACCGGGAGGATCGCATGATGGACATCTTCAGATCGATCGGCGCCGCGACATTCGGACTCTGGTGCGGTTTCGCCGCCGCGGAGGCCGGGTCGATTCCCGAATCGAACGAGGCGAGCATCGTCATTCGTGCGGACCTGCCGGCCACGACGTACGACCCGATGATCTACGGCGGTTTCATCGAACACCTCGGCAGGCAGATCTACGGTGGCTTCTTCGAGCCCGGTTCGCCGCTGGCCGACGAGGCTGGCTTCCGACTCGATGTCATCGAGGCGATCCGTGAATTGAAGGTGCCCGTCATCCGCTGGCCCGGGGGTTGTTTCGTGGACAGCTACCACTGGCGCAAGGGGGTCGGTGAGAACCGTCGGCCGTATGAGGATGATCGGTGGGGGGTGCGGGAACCGAACACGTTCGGAACCCATGAATTCATCGAACTCTGCCGGCGGATCGGCGCGGCACCCTACATCTGCCAGAACAGCCTGGCGAGCATCGAGGAGATGGCCGACTGGGTGTCCTACTGCAACGACACGACGGGGGAGTTCGCCGACCTGCGTCGGGAGAACGGTCATCCCGAGCCGTTCGACGTCCGGTTCTGGAGCGTCGGCAACGAGAAGGTCGGCAAGGGCTACATCGACAAGGTGCGCGACACCGCGGTCGCGATGAAGCGGGTCGACCCGAGCATCCAGGTGACCTGCTCCGGGTCGCACGGGCCGAGTGCGTACATCGATCCGTACCTCTTCGAGACCGCGGGGGCGCACCTCGATCTCCTCTCGATCCACGAATACTGGATTCCGAACTTCCAGGTGCACCAGACCCCGGACTACCTCTCCTGCATCATGTTGTCCGAGAAGCCCGATGCACACCTGGACGCCGTCGTCGGCTCGATCGAAGAGGCCGGCATGCGTGGTCGGATCGACGTCGCCTTCGACGAATGGAACCTGCGTTCCTGGCACCACCCCGGATTCTCCGGTCACCATCCGCGCAAGGTCGATCCTGCGGATCCCGAGGTGGTCGCCCTGATCAAGGCCCGCGACAAGAGCCTCGAACCATCCCTCTACACGATGGCGGATGCGCTTTTCTGCGCGTCGTTCTTCAATGCCTGTCTCCGTCATCCCGGTGACGTCACCATGGCGAACATCGCCTGTCTGGTGAACCAGACCGGTCCCTTGTACGTCCATCCGGAGGGCGTGGTCCGCCGCACGCACTTCCACACCATGGCGATGTACGCCAACCTGCTGCAACCGCGGGTCGTCGGGGCGGACGTCGAGTCGGACCGGATCACCCAGGGTGACTCGTCGGTGGCGATGGTCGACGCGATCGCCACCGTCGATGAAACGGGCGAGCAGTGGGCGGTCGCCATCATGAACCGCCACCCCTCGGAAGCGGTCCGTTGCACGATCGAGTTGGGACCGCAACCGATCGACGGGACCTATCAGGCCACCCTGCTCACGGGTGATTCTCCGGATGCCTACAACGACATCGAGCATCCTCGTCGCGTGGTTCCCAGGGCGACCGAGTTGGTCTTCGAGGATGGGACGGTCAGCCTGCCGCCGCATTCGCTCGTCATCGTCGAACTGCCGTTGGCGAAGTGACGGTGGGATCGAATTCGGAGAACAAGGCCTTGCTCGAAGGGCTCGGCGACGTCGCGTCGAGTCATCGCGTCGATCGCTTCGTTGAAGATCGAGGCAGCCCCCCTGACCACTACGCGTATACATGCAACAAACGCAACAAACGCATAGACTCATCCCTACTGAGACGCGAAGAACTGCGATTCAGTTGGGATTGCGTCACG
>JABABZ010000289.1 GCA_014237965.1 Phycisphaerales bacterium
TCGCGCCGGGAACGATTGCGACGTCCGTGTACTCGGGCCATCGGTATGCCCGGGAAATGGACACCGAGGTTCCGATCGACTTCCGGGAGATCCGGATCATCAAGCTGGCCAATTCGAGCGCTGCTCGTCTGGCGCCGATGGTGCAGCGGCTCATGGATGCCCGCCTGGAGCGAATGCGGAAGGTCCAGCCGGAGACCGCGGACCTCGAGAAGGCCGTGGTCATGGCCGATGATCGATCGAATTCTCTCGTGGTGGCGGCCGGAAATGACACCTTCGAAGTGATCGAACGGCTGGCTGCCGATCTCGATGTCGATTCGATCGGAAGCGTGGCCGACATCCAGGTGGTGCCGATCATCCGGGGCGGCCTCGATCGAATCGCGGACGCGGTGAATCGCGTGATGGAACGACGCTACGCGGATCTGCCCGCGGACGTCGCCCGGCGGCAGAAGCCGTTGGTCATCACCGACCCGCGGACGAACTCCCTGCTGGTCGCGGCCAGTCCCGAAGATCGCCGATCGATCGAAGACCTCGTGTCGCGGCTGGCGGACACGCCGATGAATTCCGCGGTCGAGATCGAAGTGCTCACGCTGGAGACCGGATCCGCTCGGGAGATCGCGCCGAGGCTCGAGTCGCTCATGCGGGATCGCATGCAGAGTCTCGGGGAATCGGAAGCGCCGAGCGATCGCGTCTCCATCGAGCCGCTCGAGGGCAGTAATGCCCTGGTGATCGCGGCGAGCCGCGAGAACCAGATCGTCGTCCGCGAGCTGGTCGAACTCTTGAAGAAGGCGCAGAACGACCGGATCGGCGGGCAGTCGGTCGAGATCATCACGGTGGCTCGAAACCGAGCCTCGGATCTGGTCGATCTGGTCGACGAGCTCTATGTCAGCACCGAGAATCGACGTCGTGGTGAAGAAGTGGTCCGGGTCACGGCCGACGATCGGCTCAACGCCATTCTCGCCTCGGGGGCGCCGGCGGACATCGAAGCGATTCGTGACCTCGTGTCCCGACTCGACTCGGAGCGTCCGGGAGCGATCGTCGAAGTGAAGTACATTCCGCTCGCATCCGCCAACGTGCTCGAGACGGTCTCGCTCATCGAGAGCGTGCTCAACGGCGGCGGTCGCCGCGGTCGTTCCGGCCAGCTCGGCACCGTGATGCGATACCTGCAGCAGATCGAGGGCGTCGATTCCGAGTCCGAAGTCGGGCAGATGGACGTCGAGGTCTCGAGTGCCATTCGCGACTCGATCTCGCTCACGCCGGACGTGCGAACCAACACCGTCATCGTCAGTGCTCCGCGAGAGTCGATGGAACTGATCGAGCGGATGATCAGCGACCTTGACACCAGTTCCACCGGCTCGAAGCGGATCGAAGTGTTCAAGCTGCAGAACGCCGATGCCGATGCGATGGCGGAGATCCTCACGGAACTCTTCCAGCTCAAGCAGCAGGGCAACCTCTACGTGCTCAAGCCGCGCGAGGAGATCGCCGGGGCGGCCACGGCCGCCGGTTCGGGCATCGATGCTCCGAGTTCCGGCGACGGCGACATGTTCGGGACCGACCTGACGATGGTTCCGGATGAGCGGCAGGCCCTGTCGATCACCGTCGACAGTCGAACCAACGCATTGATCGTCTCCGGAACGCCGAAGTACCTCGAACTCGTCGGTGACGTGGTCACCGAGCTCGACGCCGAAGAGGCCAACGAGCGGGAGACTCTGGTCTACACCCTGCGGAACGCCCAGGCCGACGAGGTCGCTCGCGTGGTGAGCGAATTCGTCAGTGAGGATCAGCGGAAACTGGTCCAGACGCTCAACTCCGACCAGTTGCCTTCCGCCGCTCGGTTGCTCGAACGCGAAGTCACGATCGTCGGTGATCTCAAGAGCAACGCGGTGCTGGTCAATGCGTCGCCCCGATACATGGAGCAGGTCCAGTCGATCATCAAGGAACTGGACGTCGATCCGCCGCAAGTGCTCATACAGGTCATGCTGGCCGAGATCACGCTCGATGACGACTCCGACTTCGGCGTGACCCTCAACGAAAAGGTCGGGGTGATCCCCCTCAAG
>JABABZ010000028.1 GCA_014237965.1 Phycisphaerales bacterium
CTGAAGGAGGAAGTCGAGTGGCGCGTGCGTGGTGCTGGGAAATCCAAGAACGACCTCCGCCGCCGAATCGCCGACCAGAAAAACCGAAACCCCGGCCTTCGACAGCCATCTCGCCATCGTGGCGTCGTACGCCGTCAGGCAGGGAAAGATCGTTCCTTCACGTCTCCAGCGTCGGAGATCCCGAAGCGTCACACGCTTGGGGATCCCGGCTTCCGTCGACTTCGTGTTTGGTTCGTCGATTCGAGCGCTCATGAGTCCAGTCTAAGGGAATTCGGGGGTGATCCGACCGATCTTCCTTCGTTCATCGCATGCCCATCGGGCGGATCGGATTGGGAATGAGGTTATCGCGGCCCAGAACGAGGAGGTCCGCGATTTCCACCGCCTCCTTGAAGCTCTCTCTGGCTTTCTCCAGATCGTGGACATGAGGCAGGACCACCCCCTGCTCGAGATGCTCGAGCGTGGCGATCGCATCGCCACAGACCAGCGCGGTGGTCCGAGGCATCGGCATCAAGAGTCCGCAGAGACCAGGTGTGACGCCCGGGAGCGGGAAGAGATCGATTCCTTCCGCGATGCGATCGGGCGCCGCCCCGAACCGCGCCACGAGTCGTTCCTCCTCTTCGAGGAGTCTCTCGGTGTCCGGATCGAGTTCCTCCGCATCATCGAGTTCGACCATCTTCTCTCGAAGCGCCGCTCGATAGGCATCTCGCTCCGCCTCTCCGACCAGCCACTCTGCTTCCGGGAAGAGGGAGAGCCCACGCCGCCGGTCGGGGCGGAGATCGGTCAGGAACACGTGCGTGACGGCTTCGGGACCCGCTCCGGTCCGCTCATCCAGCCGCTGCCGGAGATGGTCGGGCGGCAGGCTGGGATCGATGAGAATTCGATCTTCGCCCGAGATCAGGAGCGTGGTGGTCGCATGGCCCGGGCGACGATCCCCCAACTCATCCCGCAGTGGATGATTGGCGAGCGCACCGATGGAGATGATCCGAACTTCGACTGGCATGATGAATCAGGGTCCTGTCTGATCGATGAAGAGTGAAGAGGCGAAACGTCTCCGTCGGTCGACCACCGATCAATCGATCAGAGGATCGCGGAGAAGAGCGCCCAGCGGATGGGCCGCATCGCCTTGCTTGGCACGAATGGCGTCGAACACCGCCGGGGGCACGAAGGTCGAGAGTTGTTCGATCGAGGCGCCGAGCGCGGCCATCTGTCGGATCAGGCTGCTCGATGTGTAGGCATGTTCCTCACCGGACACGATGAACACCGTCTCGATTCCGGCGATCTTCCGATTGGTGATCGCGAGCTGGGATTCGGTGGCCAGATCGGTCGAATTGCGAAGGCCGCGGATGATCGCACAGGCACCGACTCGTCGTGCGAAGTCGACGGTGAGCCCTTTGTAGGTCTCCACCCGTATCGCCGCCCCGGACGTCCCGTCACCCGTCGCGATGGCCGACTTCGCCATCTCCGCCCGCTCGTCCATCGTGAAGAGCGCTTCCTTCTCGGGATTGTGGCCGATCGCCAGAACGATCTCGTCGAAGAGGGAGCGGGCCCGCGCCAGGACGTCGACATGCCCCAGAGTGATTGGATCGAAGGACCCCGTGTAGATCGCCAGGTGCGTCGATTTCGGTGATGAGGGTGCAGTCGTGCTCACGCTCCGGATTGTACCGCCCGCACGCTCGGATCGACCCGCATAACCGGACTCGACTGCGCGGATTCCGCGCTCAATCCGCCGCCAGGAGTTTGCCCGGGACCGATCTGAAATCGAAAATCAGGTTGTGTTCGACGTCTCTGACGAACCGGACACACGGGCCGCTCCGGCCTTCGCTTGAAGTGGATCAACTCCACCGTTCGAGCCAGGGCCCGGGGCAGTCCATCGGAAGTGCCCTGGATCGGCCCCGCAACGGTCTGCCTCCCCGTTCGGGGCCACTTCCGCGCGCCCAGAGAATCAAGACGAGTCATCACCGAATTCAGACGCCCGTGGCCTCGGGCACCGCCGGAAAATCGAGCACCGTGCGATTGACGTGATTGAACAAGTTCGTGAACGTCATCCAGGCGATGGCGGCGACGACCTCGACCACCGCCGCGTCATCGAACCCCGCCGACTTGAACGTCTCGAGTTCGGCATCTTCAACCCAGCCGTTCTTTTCGACGACCGCGTCGACGAATTCGAGAAGTGCCTTCTCCCGATCCGAATCGGAATGCCCGCGTCGATAGGCCAGGGCGGTCTTCGCGTCGACTCCGGCCTTCTCCGCGATCATGGAATGAGCGGCGAGACAGTACCCGCATCCATTCCGTTCCGAAACGCGAAGCATGACCGCCTCCGATTCGACCGGCGAAAGCGCCTCGCTCTTTGAAATCGACTGGCTCAGGGACATGAGCCCTTCCATGACGGCGGGATTGTTGGCCATGCCCTTGAAGATGTTGAAGGGGGCGTTCTCGAGCGTCTCTGCGGCCGAACCTTCGGCCGCCTCCGCTTCGATGATCTTGAGGCGTGACATGTTCGAATTCCTCTGCGACTTCCATGTTCGGATGACCATCGACCGCGATGGCACACACGGAGCATACGCTCCGAAGCGGCTGAACAGAAGTCGGACAGATGATTCCGAAGGCCGCCGTGAAGGCGACGAACGATCTGGAAGACCGTCGTGCACTCAGTCGTCGATCAATCGATCAAGACCCGCCGCGACGAGGATCTGGCGGAAATTGTCGCTGAACACGAAGTTCTCCTTGGGAAACTCGCGCCCGCCGACGTTGTTGTCGATGTGACTGAAGATCAGGTCGATGCGTCCGATCTCCCGCCAATCGCCTTCGGCGTGATCAAGCCGCCGCACGACACCTCGGGTACTTGCTCCGCCGGCGTCGATCCGCTCGATCTCCGCCTCATAACGAAGACACTGACCGGGAAGCGCCTCGGCATCGAGCTCGACCCGGGAGATCTTGGCAAGCACCACTTTTTCACGGAATCGATTCACTGAACCGACGAGGATCCCCGAAGTCTGCGCCATCCCCTCGACGATCAGGCTCCCCGGCATCACCGCGTAGGGTTCGAGACCGTCACTCCCATCGAAATGGTCGTGCAGGTGCTCTTCCGCGAGAGAGAGGTTCTTCACCGCATGCATGCGGACCCCTTCCTCGAACGCCGTGATGGTATCGATCCACATCCAACGCACGATCAGGACTCCCTGCAGGTTCGATCGATGCTCAGGAAATCTTCCGCTGAACGAAGTCCACCAGACTTGCGACGGTGAAGACCTCGGAGAGCTGGTCCACGGATCGTCCGTTGTCGAGCTTGGTGAAGTCGACGTGCGGCATCCGCTCCTTCAGGATTTCCATCGCCTTGTCGGTGAGCTTTCCGTCCTCGACGAGGCTGTCATCCGACATGAGATTCTCAGGGAACAACTCTCCCTGCTCGATCTTGATCGAGAATTCCTGCTCCAGCTTGAAGCTGATGTCGAGGAAGTCGATGGACTCGGCACCCAGGTCGCCGATGAGCGTCGCATCCATGGTGACCTCTTCAGGATCGACTCCGAGTGCGTTCTCGAGCACTTCCTTGATCTTGTCGAAGATCTCATCGCGACTGCTGACCGTCATGGTCGTCTCCTTGCCGATCCGGGCTCCGCAGAGCACTGTATCGATCGTAATTTCTGAGCGATCCGGCTCTCCAGATCGTCTGGAATCAATCAGCCGGCGATCCATCGCCGGTGGAAACCGCGGCCACAAGCGGCGGGGGCTGAATCGTTCGCATTGTAAAGCGACCGGACACCGCGGTGTCGGCCGCGTCCGGATCGCCTCCGGGAGTCAGAACGACCCCGCCTCCCTTGAAGGTGACGATGCCATCCTCGGATCGCTTCTGGAGGTCGACCTGAATGCGGAGGGTCTCACCCGGCTTCACGAATGTTCCGTACCGCACGGCCTTCACCCCGCCGAGCACGAATCGGCGACCGTCATCACCGAGCAGGCGCCGAGCGGCCTGAACCATCGCCTCGAGCATGAAGACCCCTGGAAGCACCGGGAAGGTCGGAAAATGATCTCCGAGATACTCTTCGGCGCTCGAGACGTTCTTCACCGCGATGATTCGGGACTCGGTCTGCTCAAGAACTTGATCGATCAGCCTGAATCTCATGGGCGGGAAGGATACAAGCCCCGGGCGTCGTTCGGGGCTTTCCGATCGATCATGTCTTCCCTCCATCGTTCGCCGGGAGAGGATCCAGCCTGCCTTCTGGCGTTCGCTCACTATATTTATCGGACGAGAATCTCGGTTTTGGCCTCGTTTTCGCTGATGCCACTCCTTCAAGGCCCGAAACATGCGGTCCCGACGGCAGGAAGGCCGATGAAGGGGGGTGATGCCACGCAAGAAGTCGCCGTTAAAAACCCCGTCCCGAACATCGCACAGCCAACGGCCAGCGACCACCAGCGATCCATCGCTTCTCAAGCGGATTCTCTGGCTGGTGGGCCTGGCAACGTGGTTCTTCGTCGTCATGGCCCTCGCGGGCTTCGACATCGCCGATTGGCCGTCCACCGCGGTCGCGAGCCACACCACGCCGGTTTCGAACCCGACGGGATTTGTTGGAAGTTTGATTGCCTGGTGGTCCTACCTGACCGTCGGATCCGGCATCTGGGTCGTCGTGATCATGGCCGCCATCGCCCTGATCTCCATCCTGCGCGGGCATTCGATCTCCCACCCCTTGGTGAGGACGGTCGGAACGTTCATCGCAGCGGTCTGCCTTGGCGCACTCCACCACGCCTGGGTCCTCCCCTTCACGCCGACCATGGGCTCGGTCCCCGGCCTCGAAGCCGGACTCCTGCCGACCGAACTGAGTGGAATTCTCGGCGAGCGATTCGGTTCCGTGGGAGCGTCACTCATCCTGATCACCGGTTTCCTCCTCGGTCTCCTGGTCGCCGCCGATGAACTCGTGCTCAAGATTCCAGCCGCAATGATGCGATCGATGGAGTCCGCTCGCGGCATCGACTTCGAACCACTTCGCAGAGTCTTGATCGCTCCCTTCGCCGCCCTTGGCGTCGCGATCAGACGACTGACCGACCGTGGGCCCGCGTTGCAGCCCGCCGGGGTCCCGGCGGACATGATCGAAGACTGGGTCGAAGAAGAGGAAGACGAAGAGGAAGACGAGGACGCCTGGTACGGCGATGGTGAGGAAGAAGAGGAGGAGGAGGAGGAGGAAGAAGAAGAGGAAGAAGAAGAAGAGGCGCCGAGTGTTCCTCATCGCGCCTCCGCAGAAGAACTGCAGGCGAAGATCTCTCGCCTCCCGGTCCGCATGGCGACCGCTCCGGTCGAAGTCGGCCGGGATGAAGACATCCCCCGCGAAGAGAATTTCGAGGGCTACCAGTTCCCGACCCTGGATCAACTCGAGGACCCCGAGGGCGATTACTCCACGGCGATGGAGGACGCGGTCCGTGAACAGGCGGCGATCCTCGAAGAAGCACTTCGGACCTTCCAGATCGACGCCGAGGTCGCCGGCATCGAGAGCGGCCCGGTCGTGACCCTCTACGCGATTCTTCTCGCTCCCGGAACCAGAGTGGCCAGGCTGAACGCCATCTCCAGTGACATCGCTCGAGCACTGCAGGCCCAGAACATCCGCATCATCCCGAACATGGCGGGCAAGAGCACCGTCGGCATCGAAGTTCCGAATTCCAAGAAGGAGAAGGTACGGCTGAAGGAACTCATGTCGAGCGGACGCTCGCGGGAGATGACCCTTCCGATGTTCCTCGGGAAGGACTCGGCGGGAGACCCACTGGTCGTCGACCTGACGAAGATGCCTCACATGCTGATCGCCGGTACGACCGGCAGCGGCAAGAGCGTCTGCATGAACACCATCATCATGTCCTGGCTCTACACCAAGCGACCGGACGAGCTGAAACTCTGCCTCGTCGATCCCAAGATGGTCGAGATGAGTCAGTTCTCAGACATTCCGCACCTCATGTGCCCCGTGGTCACTGAAATGGGCAAGGCCGCGGCGATCCTCGAGTGGGCGGTCGGCAAGATGGAGGAGCGATACGAACTTCTTCGCGAAGCCGGCGTTCGAGACATCTCCGGTTACAACGACATCGGCGAAGACGAGCTCCGGGAGATCTTCAAACCGTCGAACGATCTCGAATGGGCCAAGCTTCCGAAGAAGCTCCCCTATCTGGTCTTCGTCATCGACGAACTCGCCGACCTGATGATGACCAACAAGGAAGTCGAGCACTCCATCGTCAGGATCGCGCAGAAGGCGCGAGCCGTGGGGCTCCACCTGATCCTCGCCACCCAGCGGCCGCAGGCCAACGTGGTCACCGGCCTGATCAAGAGCAACATGCCATGCCGGGTCTCCTTCAAGGTGGCCAGCGGGATGGACAGTCGAATCGTCCTGGATCATAAGGGTGCGGAACTGCTCCTGGGCATGGGCGACATGATGATCGTGACACCGGACAAGACCGAAGTTCGTCGTGGCCAGGGAACGCTGGTCACGGATCGCGAGACCAGACAGGTCGCCAAGTTCCTGAAGACCGTCGCCGGCCCGACCTTCGAACGAAGCCTCTTGAACGTCCGCCCCCCCAGCAGCGACGGACAAGGCGGCACCGCTGAAGAAGGCGGCGAGCGCGACCCCCTCTTCGACCAGGCGGTCGAGATCATGATCGAGACCGGCCGAGGATCGGTGTCCTTGCTCCAGCGTCGAATGGCGATCGGCTACAGCCGAGCGAGTCGACTCGTCGACCAGATGGGACTCGCCGGCATCCTCAGCGACCACAAGGGGTCCGTGGCTCGCGAAGTTCTCATCAGTCTTGAAGACTGGCACCGGATGAAACGACTCGAAGACGGCCTCGAAGCCAGCAACGACGCCGAGGATCTCGACGGCGACTTCGATTCCGATGACGCCGGCGTGCCTGCCGAGATGCCCGGCGAACACCGATATTGACCGTGGGCTGCGTCAAGCGGGGGCATTCGATCCTCGTATGGCGCGGATCGAGGCACCAAAACCTCTCGAAGTTCCCCCTCGGCGAGTTGCCCCGACTCCGTTCGCCGCATTCAATGAAACATCACGACACCGGATCTGATCAAGACCTTCCAAAGTGCGGGATCGTCGAACATCAGGGAGGTCCGTGACGACCGTCAGTCAAGATGACGGGTGATGAGCCGAGTCTTACCGTCGAGTCTCGGACGAATTCAGCCGACTCCTGGTCGTCGACCGACGACGAGGGATTGATCCACGGGAGTCGGATCCACGCCATCAACAGGAGGTGATCAAGTGAATGTCAGCAATCCCCGAAAGGTGGAGGGCACGCGCGACTGATTCGCGCGACCTCGACGGGCGCGCGAAACGCGTCGCCCTCCGACCTCACTGCGTCAGTCGCAGGCACGTCCGGCCTTCACGCCGGAGTGTGTGATGAAAAGAACCGCCTCGCATGCGCATCCTCGCCTGCGGGGCGGTTCCATATCCCCGACTCCACCTCCCGCGGCCGACATCAGACGAAGGAATACTCCCTCGGAACCGGTTGATCCGTGACCCGAACGGGCAGAATCCACCCGTTGCAGCACGACGTGGGTGACATGAGACCGCTGCGGGAGGGTAGTATTCTCCCTCAAACCCCCGGAGATCCAAGATGCGTCAATCCAATTCACGAATCCGCACACTGGCGATGATGGTCACTGCTGCCGTCGCTACGGCCATGCCGGTCAGCACGGTCGCAGCCCAATCGGCCTCGAGCGAATCGCTCGCCCAATTGCAGAACGAACTCGATGCGGTCGACACCATGACCGACACGCTCGGCCCCATGCGAAAGAGCGCCGAGATCCGCCTTCAACAGATGACCGCCTTCCTCCAGCAGTCGGGCAAGACGAACGACGAGGTGAAGTGGTCGGCCGCCAATCCCACGACCTTCCACGCACTGAGCTTCCAGCAGGCCTATTCCGAAGCCGTGAAGCAGCAGAGCACCCGTGGTGCGGCGAAACCGTCAACGAATGATCCCGATCTCCTCGGTCGCGAGGTGAAGGCGCAGAAGGTGATGACGGAGGACCAGTGGTCGGTCGTCAACAAGCTCCACGAGCAGGTCCAGCAGCGAACCGACTACATCCGCTCCATCAAGGGGATGAACGACTACGAAAAATTCGCCGCCGAGGCGACCAAGAAGCGGATGGCGAGCCACACCCCCGCCGAGCCCGCGACCGATCGCCGATCGGAACAGGGCGGCATCAGCCCCGAGCAGCGGCAGGCGAACATCGAGAAGTATCAGAACCAGCAAGCCGCGCTCCGCAAGCACTGGGATCACTACCACTTCACCTTCGCGACCACTGATGGCCCGCCCCCCGGTGGCCCCTGGCGAAACTACGACGTCGGCAATCCGATCGGCGACAACAACGATTCGAACGACGACTACAACAGCGACTACAACAACGACGACTACTACGACGGTTCGTACTACAACGGGTACGCGGATCCCTACTACGACGTCTGGGGTCGGCACCACCGAGTCCATCCGAGGGAGGCCGCTCGAGACGGTGATCGAATTCACCAGGCCTATGATCGCGGGACCAACCCGAATGCTCCGATCGAGCCGCAGTCGGCACATCCTGCGAGCAACAAGGTGATGCCCGACGGTAGCTCGTTCCCCGCCGCCCGCGGCGGTGGACGCCGCCGCTGAGGTCGATCGAACGGACCGGTCCGAAATCCAAAGAAGAGGCCCCGCGAACGATCGCGGGGCCTCTTTTCATTCACCAGTTTCGGATGCACCGGTTCGAGTCACTCCCCGATGTCTTCGGCCCAGAGTTCCGGCTTCTCTCGCTTCATCCGTTCCATCAACTCGATGCACCGGGGATCATCAAGAAGGTGCACCTCGATCCCGGACTCCTTGAGCCAGTGCTCGGCGCCGAGAAACGTCGCGTGCTCGCCGATGATCACCCGTCGGACCTTGTAAAGAACCGCCGCCCCGGTGCACATGGAACATGGACTCAAGGTCGAGACGAGCGTCAGCTCGTTCCAATCACGCCGCCGCCCCGCATCGCGCAGGCAGGCCATCTCGGCATGAAGAATCGGATCACCTGATTGGACCCGTTCGTTGTGTCCGCGGGCCACGATCTCCCCGTCTTCGGTCATGAGGACGGATCCGATCGGAATACCCCCCTCCGACCACCCCTTCTCCGCCATGCGAATCGCTTCGTCGAGCCCGAGTTTCATGAGTTCCGGTGTCATCGCCGTCGTTCCTGTTGAAGGTTGATCGTGCCCACTGCTCGCCATCGCAAGACCATCGTCCCAGAGTCCGAGGAGCACGTCGAGTCCGCCCAATGGTCTCCGCAGCCCCTTCCGCAAGGACCGGGATGACCTCCGAACGCCTCCAGTGGTGACCGGGCCGCTTGGCCCGTGGAAGCCGACTAGAATCATGGATCAATGACGACTCGCGAAACGGAATCCCGGCCCACCCTACAGGCCTCGCTTGAAAAGCGATGGATGATTCTTCATACCAAGGCTCGTCAGGAGAAGGCGGTCGCGAAGTTCCTCGCCGCATCGAACGTCGAACACGATCTCCCATTGGTGGAGCGAACCACGGTCACCCGAGGACGCAAACACCGGTCGGAAGTCCCGCTCTTCGCAAGCTACGTCTTCGTCAAGGGTGAAAAACAAGCCGCCTACGATGCGATCGCCACCAAGAGAGTCGCGAGCTTCATCGAGGTCAACGACCAGGCGAAGCTGGAAGAGGAACTGGCGGCCATCCATCTGGCGTTGCAGAGTGGTTTCGAAGTCGAAGAGTTCCCGAGACTCGCGATCGGAGCTCGAGCCAGAGTCACCAAGGGGCCTTTGCTCGGCGTCGAGGGCGTGGTCATCGACGAGGCGAGGCGGACCTGCCTCATCCTCCACGTCGAGATGCTTGGCCGTGGCGCCGCCGTCGAGATCGAACGAGATCTTCTGGAAGAAATCGAGGATTGATCAGGCGTCGCCCGAACCGGTGAGCGCCCGATCCTTCAATCCGGACTTCAAATCCACCAGGCACCTGAACCCGAGGAGATGCTTCGCCAGCGACGCGTCGGCCTGGCTGTGCATGATCTCGCCCTTGCGGGCCGGCTCATGCCTTGGCGAATCGCACCCCAGCAGCGATGCCAGTTCCAGAATGCTCGTCGGGCGTTCGGAACCCAGATTGATGGCTCGGCCGTCTCCCACCTCGTGAGCGATTGCCGCCTGGAGGAGACCTTCCACCACATCGGAGACGTGAATGAAGTCACGCGTCTGCTCACCGCTGCCGAAGATCACCGGCGCCTCTCCTCGAGCCGCCATCGACGCGAAGATCGCGATCACTCCGGCGTACGGAGAGTCCGCCCGCTGACGCGGCCCGTAGACGTTGAAGAACCGCGGACACGCCGTCTCCAGACGGTCTTCCCGGGCGAACGCTCTGCAATGTTCCTCGGCACGCAGTTTCGCGGCGGCATAGGGCGATGCCGGCGACGTCGAAGCATCCTCCGAGATCGGCGGTGGCGCATCTCCGTAGACGCTGCAACTCCCCGCGTGAACCAGACGTCGCACTCCGGCAGCCTCCGCCGCCTCGAGCATGCAACGAGTTCCGTCCTCACAGATCGAGCGATACAGCTCCGGCTGCTCGAGGCTCTCCACCACCGACACACGGCTCGCGAGATGGAAGACCAGATCGCAGTCCGCGACCGCGGTGGCACACATCGCGGCGTCGGTGACGGAACCTCGGAACAGTTCCACCTCGTTCTCGTGTGCGGAGAGATTCTCGAGGTGGCCGCTCGAGAAGTCATCCAACACCGTCACCTGAATTCCACGTGCTCGGAGCGCGTCCACGAGATGGCTGCCGATGAAACCAGCGCCACCCGTCACGCAGACTCGCCGGACCGATCCCTCGATCGCTGATCCGCCCTCAATCACCCGACTTGCCTGCTTCGGCGCCAAGCCTCGCCTGTTCCCGGGCCGCGGGGCCGCCGCTCAGCAGCCCTCCTCCGAGAATCACGCCCAGACCCGCGACCAGCGGAAGCGAGAGGAGATTCCAGAGCGGTTCGACGGCCGCCGTCTCGATCGCCTTTTCGCGAGTTTCGCCCGCCGCCTCGGACCTGGCCACCTCTCCGAGAATTTCTCCTTCGACGATCTCGAGGCCGGCGGCTTCTCCCAGCGTCGCCGACTTCTTGTCCGACTCGCTCTCCGCCACGAAGGTCAGGATCATCGAAAACAACCCGATCGCGATGAGGATCATGGCCAACCCCTGAACCGCCGGTGTTCGCTGGGCCTTCCCCGCGAAGAGCCCGGTCGCCAGACCCGCGATGACCGACGCCATCAAGGTGAGCGGCCACTGCACGACGAAGATGTACCAACTCGATACGAGCCCGGTCTGAGGGTCGGCATGACGTTCGCCAAGCATGACGGGGACGACCTCTCCGAGCGGGAAGGAGATCAGGGTCCAGACGAGATATCCCGCCACGATGCCGATGAGAAGTCTTGCCATGTCGATTACTCCGGTGTTGACAGGGATCGAGCGTACCTCCAACGCCACTTTCGCGTCGGCGGCTGGACCTCACCACGCACCAGACGGATCACGCATTCCGTTGCTCGATGAAGTCCGACCGCCTGGCATCGACGAACGCCAGCGCCTCTCCGACGTCCTTCCATGATGGCAAGGCCGGAAAGCGATCGGCCCAGAACTCGTGCACGATCACCGGCTTTCGGTAGCGGATCGAGAGTTCGATCTCGCTTCCCGTCCCGAATCCGCCGGGGAGCGCGATGATGATGTCGGACGAGAGGACATTCAGATGATTCCGGCTGTCATGCTCGACGCCACCAGCCGGCAGGTGGGTGAAGATCGGGTTTTCGACGAAGTGGTTCGGATAGCCCGGCAGCGGAACCCCCGACGCATCTCCACGGAGAATGGCCAGGCACCGCCCCGCTCTGGGCCACACCCGCGTGAAGCCCCGCGACACCGCGGTCATCGTGCCCCGACCTCCGCCCGTCAACAGTTCGAATCCCGCTCGCGCGATCGCCTCGCCGAGTGGCTCCGCCAACTCCGGATGTTCGTCATCTCCACTCCCCATCACACCGATGGTCGTGCGTCGAAACCCGCCCTGAGGCGAGGGCTCGGCTGCGATCGCCGTTTCGACGGACTGCCCGACGGAAATCTCGAAGGTGTTGCCATCGGGATCATCCAGAAACGCCCAGGTTCCGGCGGGACCGTTTCCTTCATGAGGACCGTCCCGCAACGAACCCTCCGCTCGTGCGAGCTCGATCAGCCGATCGAACTCGGCGCGACTTCCGCATGCGAACCCGAGGTGTGCGAACGGCCCGATCGGACGGACTTCGCTCGTCTCCACCAGAACCAGGGCGAAGGGCCTGGTTCGGTCACTGATCCACGCAACCGCTGGACGGCGATGCACGACCTCGAAGCCACCGAATTTCTCGTAGAACGGAATGGATCGATCGAGACTCAGACACTCCAGTGCACAGTGGGTAAGCCCCCGGTCCGGTGGCGGCTGGCGTCGTGATTCGGGGGGGTTGGAGTCGGTCATCGGATGAACAGCCTATTCGACCGGCTTCAACCGCCACCGAAGACGAGGACGAGGAAGGTGATGAGAAGGATCAGGAGCCCCACCGGCCCGCACCAGATCAAGAGCAGGATGAGATGGGCATTCCGTTTTCGCTGCGCAAAACGTCCGGCCGTCGGTCGCTCCGGATCGGGCTCTTCGACGGAGAGATCGCACTCGCTCCAGTCGAAGTCGTCCGTCTCCTCCGACTTCATCGCGTCGAAGATCACACGGCCTTGCTCTAAATCCTCCGAGTCGGACACCCAGACCGTCAACGTCGCCTCAAGCAGGCCGGGATACACGGCGGCCGCGACCCCGGGGGCCATGTCCGTGGTCTCCGCTGGAATGCCCGCCTCCTCGAGCAGGTCAAGAAGGCGAAGCGCGACGACCGGGGGGAGCGTGGCGAGTTGTTCCATCGGGAAGATCCTCCATTACGAATATCCACCGCGAAGAAGAGAGACCAAGCCGCCTTCAGGAGCCATCCCCACGCCGCTTCAAGGTGCACCATTGGAAGGACTGTGCCGCACCCCAGGGCGTCTCGTGCGACTCGATGCTCGAGGAATCGAGATCGAAGTGATCTCCGAAGAGCCGGGAAAGGTCGCCGGCGTCGGCTCGTTCGACCTCCAGGTCGCTGCACCGGAGTGGCCCGTCGGATGCGAAGCCGCCGATCACCAGATGCCCTCCGGGACGGACGGCGGACGCGGCGATCATCGCGTACCGCTTCCGCGCGTCGTGATCTCGGATGAAGTGCAGCACCGCTCGATCGTGCCAGAGCGAAACCGAGGGTGGCGGGTCGAGATCCAGGACGTCGGTCGCAAGGTACTCGACCACCGTCGCCGATTCCTTCGACGCGATTCGCGATCGAAGCTGGTCGAGTGCGACCGAAGACACGTCCAGAAGATGGAGCCGGCGAATTTCGCGATCGACCAACCGGTCGGCGAGATGGGATGCGCCGCATCCGACGTCGATGACGTCATCCGATCCGTCGACGCCGATTCGATCGACCAACGTCAGTGACGGACCGGGGTCGGCCTGGTACCAGCTGACTTCCGCGTGGGCCTTCTTCGACCAGACGTCGTTCCAGTGCTGTCGGGTCGGATTCATGGCGAGTGCTCCGGGAGGTCGACCCGAAGATACCAGAGGCTGTTCGGGGAGCCACGCCATGCGGTGCCGAGGGTGTCCGGGGCAGGGCGTGCGAAGCCGCCGGAGAATCGTCGCTCGTGTCCACGCCGGGGACGTCGCCGCCGTGGAGGTGGGACACCTGCACCCGGAGCGGCGTCCGCGATGCTCGGACGGACCGGCTATCCGCCAGAACTCGACGCCGGCCTCGCCGAAACACCGGCCTCCTCGAGGATGCGTGCCCGCGTCCGATCGTATTCCGCCTCGTCGATGGCGCCCGATTCCTTCGCCTTCTGGAGATCGATCAACTCCTGACCGATCGTGGGACGTTGGAACTTGGAGTTGTTCCCGACGACGCATCCGCCGAGTCCGGCGAGAATGATGGCGGTGGAGGCGAGTGCGAAGCGACGCGGGTTGTTTCGATTCATCGGTGGGTACCCCAGTTTCCGGAATCCAGGCCGGTCAGTCGGCGAGAATGAAGGATCTACGCAGTTCGAGATAGTCAACTTCGTCGATCGCACCCATCGAACGGGCTCGATCCAGATCGTCGATCTCCCGAGACTTCGACGGCACGCTCTCCCCGGTGAAGTCGTTGGCGGCTACGCAGCCGAATCCCGCGAACGTGAACAGCATGGAACACGCGATTCCACTTGCGAGCCGACCGACCGGCGATCGCCCTCGATATCTGCGATCAACTCGATTCCAGATCTTCTCAAGTCGCCTCATCGTCCGGCTCCGGTTCGTGATCGTGACAAGCCCTCGTCGGGCTCGACTTTGAAGAAGCACTGCCTTGTTGTTCGGATTCGAACCTTGAAGGTTGCACGACGATCGCCGGAATCGAGCTTCGCCGGAGAAGGCCGGAATGAAAACGGCCGCACCCCGGGGGGTGCGGCCGTGAAATCCAATCGGAAGGCGGGACCGGTACCGGTTCAGCCAGCCCAACTGCTGGACTTGAAGTCCTCGCACGCCGCCTTGAACTCGTCTTCCATGCCCTTGAAGCTCTTGGCCGCCACCAGCTTCTCACGAAGCGGAGCGCCCTTGCCTCGGAAGTAATCGAGAAGCGCCGACTCGAAATCGTTGACCTTCTCGAGGCTCACGTCGTCGAGGAATCCACGCGTACCCGCGAAGATCGAGAGGCACTGGTCGATGACGTCCATCGGGACGAACTGGCCCTGCTTGAGCAACTCCGCCATCCGCTGCCCTCGCGTCAGCTGACGCTGGGAGGACGGGTCGAGTTCGGTACCGAGCTGGGCGAACGCCTCGAGTTCACGGAAGGCCGCGAGGTCGAGTCGAAGCGAACCCGCGATCTCCTTCATCGCCTTGATCTGGGCGTTGCCGCCCACGCGACTCACCGAGATGCCCACGTTGATCGCGGGCCGGATGCCGGCCGCGAACAATTCGGGCTGGAGGTAGATCTGGCCGTCGGTGATCGAGATCACGTTGGTCGGAATGTACGCGGAGACGTCGCCTTCCTGCGTCTCGATGATCGGGAGCGCGGTGATCGAACCGCCACCGTTCTCGTCGGAGAGCTTCGTGGCTCGCTCGAGCAGACGACTGTGCAGGTAGAACACGTCGCCGGGATACGCTTCGCGACCGGGAGGACGACGAAGGAGCAGCGAGAGTTCGCGGTAGGCGACGGCCTGCTTGGAAAGGTCGTCATAGACGCAGAGAACGTGCTTCGGTGTCTTTCCTTCCTTGCCCTTCCACATGAAGTACTCACCCATCGCGGTACCGGAGTACGGGGCGACGTACTGCATGGGTGCGGGGTCGGAGGCACCGGACGAGACGACGATGGTGTAGTCCATGGCGCCCGCTTCGCGGAGCGCGTCCACCACGCCGGCGACCGTCGATTCCTTCTGACCCACCGCGACGTAGATGCAGACCACGGCATCTTCGGTGCCCCAGAACTGCTTCTGACTGATGATGGCGTCCAGGCAGACCGCGGTCTTTCCGGTCTTTCGGTCGCCGATCACGAGTTCTCGCTGGCCTCGACCGACGGGGATCATCGAGTCGACGGCCTTGATGCCGAACTGCATGGGCTCGGTCACGGGCTGTCGAGCGGCGATCCCGGGGGCGACGATGTCGACCTTGCGGGTTTCGACGGTCTCCAACGACGGGCCACCGTCGATCGGAACGCCCAGAGCGTTGACGACACGCCCGAGAAGGGCCTCGCCGACCGGAACCTCGAGGAGCTTCCCGGTCGAACGGACGGTGTCTCCCTCACGGATGCCCACCGACGAGCCGTAGAGCACGACACCGACGGTGTCCGACTCCAGGTTCATCGCCTGGCCCATGATCGTGCCGTGCTCGCTCTCGAATTCGAGAAGCTCGCCGGCCATGACGTTGGACAGACCGTAGACCCGGGCGATGCCATCGCCCACTTCCACGACCTGGCCGACCTCGGAGATCGACAATTCGGTGGCGAACTGCTCGATCTCCTGCTTGATGACGGAGGTGATCTCGTCGGACTTGATCTTCACGGGAAGCCTCGCAAGGCGCCTTGGAGCGGCGCAGTTTTGAAATTCGTTCTCGCCGGGAATCGTCCCGGTCTCCTTCAGACGAACCGATCGGTCGGGCCGTCCATTCCTCTACGACTATTCATCCGGGCGGAACCGCTTCCGATCCGGATCGACCACCTCTTCACTCGGAGAGGAAGTCGTCTGCCCCCGCCCGGATCTTCGCTGATCCACCGGCGAGGAGTTCTTCACGCATCCGACGGAGCTGCCCTCGGACCGAACCATCGATCAATTGATCTCCGACCCGCAAGACCAGGCCGCCGATCAATGAAGCATCTGCATACTGATGAAACACCGGCTCCTGACCGAATCTCGACTTCACCTTGTCGCCGAGCACGGCGAGCTGATCCGCCTCGAGCTGACCTTCGACGGTGTAGACATCGACCTCGACGCGACCGAGACGCTCGTTGACGAGCTGGTCGTACGCCGTGGCCATCGCTCCGAATTCACCGAGTCGGCCTTTGCCGTTGAGAACCAGGATGAACCGGAGGATCAGATCCGAGACGCGGCCTTCGAAGATCCGCCGGATGGCGGTGGCTCTCTTCTCTTTTTCGATGATGGGCGAACGCAGGAACTCCGCGGTCGACTCATCCGAACGGATGATCTCCATGATGGTCATCAACTCGGCACTGGTCTCGACGATCTTCTCATCGCCGCCAGCCGCCTCCGCGAGCTCAAGAAGGCTCTGGGCGTAGACGCGAGCGACGGCGTCGACTGTTTCCGAGGTGGTGGTCATGGGTACTGGCTCCGAGTCGGCCCTGACGGCCGTGTGGAGAATTCAAGAAAAGGACTGATCGAAGAAACTGAACACCTGGTCAGACACCGGCTCCGTCGAGTTCACCAAGCGCTTCAGCGACGAGCCTGGCCTGATCGGCGGAGTTGATCTCGCGCTTCAGGATCCGACTCGCCACGGCCGCGGCGAGCTCGCTCGCGTTGGCATGGATGTCCGCGACGGCGGCCTTGCGAGCGGACTCGATGTCGGCCTTCGCCCGAGCCATTCGCTCGGCGAGCTCTCGCTCGTTGGAAGCCTTCATCTCGTCTCCGAGTCGCTGAGCCTCAGCCTTCGCCTCGGCGATGGTCTGCTGGGCCTGCTCACGAGCCTTGGCAAGGCTCTGCTCGTACTCGGCCAAGGCCTCCTTGGCCTGGGCACGGGCATCTTCAGCACCCTTGATCTCACCGAGGATCTTGTCGTTCCGATCATCGAGCCCCTTGGTGATGATCGGCCAGACCTTGACGTACAGGATGCCGAAGGCGATCGAGAACACCACGAGCGCCGTACCGGCGACCCAGAGGTTCAACTTCATCGGATCCGGCGCGGCACCATCAGCGGCCGCAAGCAAGAGTGCAAAAGACATGAAACGCTCCGTCGGTCGGAGAAAAGGCCACCCGGCTCCGGTGTCTCACCGGAGCCGGGCGGAAGGACTCGGATTCTCAGCCAGCCATCAGGAAGCCGACGACGACGCCGAACAGGGCGACACCTTCGACCAGAGCGGCGGTGAGAATCATGTTGACGAAGATACGGCCGCCTATTTCGGGCTGGCGAGCGGTGGCCTCGCAGGCTCCGGCACCAATGAGGCCGATGCCGATACCGGCGCCGACGACGGCGAAGCCGGTCGCGATGCCCTTGCCGATGCCAGCGCCCCAGTTGACCGCTTCGGCATCCTGTGCGAGCGCGGGTTCAACGACGACGAGCGAGCCGAGAAGTGCAAAGACGAAGAGGGGGATGAGCTTGTTCATGGGAATCCGAATCTCCGGGTGCGACGCGATTGCGTCCTGAGGTGAATCTTTGAATTCCATCCGTCCCGCGACGGGGCGGATGGTGTTTGACGATGAATGAAACAAAGGACCGATCAGTGGATCGCAGCGACCTCCGCGGCGACCTCGTCCGCATCGTGACCCTCATCTTCATGCTCCTCATGACTCATGAGGCTGATGAAGACGGCAGTGAGGAACATGAAGACGAAAGCCTGAAGGAAGGCGACGAAGAGCTCGAGAACCGTCAAGGCGACGGCGAAGGCTCCGGTTGCAAGGCTCACGCCGAACCACGCCCCGCTTCCGGGCTCCAGCCCGAGCTGGGCCATCGACGGAAGCATGATGATCGTGGCGAGCAGGATGTGGCCGCCCATCATGTTGGCGAAGAGGCGGATGGCGAGGGCCACCGGCTTGATGAACACGCCGGCGAACTCCACGGCGAAGACGATCGGAACCACGAGCAGAAGACCCTTGGGACCCTTCATCAGACCGCAGGTGAGGTGATCGAGCCAGCCGATGACACCCAGTTCGCGGAAGGAGTGGAACTGGATGGCGACGAAGGCGAAGAGCGCGAGCGTCGCGGTCACGTTGATGTTCGCGGTGGCCGTTCCTCCGAGGAGGAAATGGTGCAGCCCGAACAGGTGATGAATATCCTGAAGCGGGAGCATGCCCATCAGGTTCAACACCAGGATGAAGAAGAAGATCGAGAAGAGGAACGGGAGCCAGCGACGGGTCTGCTTCTCACCGAGGATCGGCTGAATCATCTCGTCGCGGAGATAGACGACCATCACCTCGACGACCTGCGCAAGGCGTCCTCGAGTGACGTATCGCTCGTTGCCCTCGCTCTCCTTGCCGGTCCGAATTCGACTCGCGGAGAAGATGAGCCCGAGCACCAGAAGAACACCGCCCAGGACGAGCATGACCTCGTGCAACGAAGCGACGTCACCGATCTCGCCGACCCAGCTGATTTCCGACCACATGGTCTTGCCGTTGAGGACATGACCGAGCGGCGAATCAGCGGCTAGAAGAAGGTTCGACAACACCTAGACTCCCACGCATGCATGCGTGTCCGAAGGACGAAGGACCAGAGAGGCGTACATCGGTGATGGAATCCATCCGATCACCACGCCCGACCTACCCTTCCGACGATTCCGACGCCTCCGAAACCCGAGCCGCCGATTCCTCGAGGGCGATCTGGCGGAGCATGGCCCTCGCAATCAGTGGTACTTCGACCACGAGAAGAGCCAGGGAGGCGGCGGCCAAGCCCAGAACGTAGGGCTTGTCCGGCGGTTGGGTCGCGGAATATAGCAGAAAGGCCACTCCCGGAATCAGAAGAAGTCGACCTGTCGTCGCCGCGAGCCAGTGGGTCGGAAGGTCGCCGGAGCGGCGCGGTTTCCAGGGCATCAGAGCCAGGAGCCCCAGACCTCCGATCAACGCGGCCAGAGCCGCTCCGATGAGGGCCCACCGTGTGCCACGGGCGTCGAAACCAACCGCAGGGCCGATGAGCGGCCAGATCCCGATCGCCACGACCGCGGAAGCCAACCACCCGATTGCCAGGGCTCGGGCAGGGAGGGCGTACAGGGGCTCGGAATCCCTGTTCTTAGGCCCGAAAAGCTGGTCTTTGGGGATCTTCATTCGACCTCGGGCTCCGACTCGGAGCCTGAGTCTGGAGTCTGATCAACCGACCGCACCACGCCTTTTTTGGCGGCTGCTCGATCGAGCTGGCGGTTCAGTTTCAGCCCACTTCGAATCATCTGGGAGATACCACTGGCGATTCCGACGATGCCACCACCCACGATCCAGCCATCGCCACCACCAAACCCCTCCCTGACCAACCAGCCGAGAAAGACCCCACCCAGCACATACGACGCCGTTTCCATGCCGATACCGGCCATCCGCCAGCCGATCCGAGTCTCGACATCCTCGCCGCTCTTTGATTTTCCACTCGTCTTCATTCGGAGCATGCGGGAAATCGTACCAGCCGCCGGACTTCGACCGACCCCGGATGGGCTTGTCGGACTCGCCCCTCTCGGGGCTGGTCCCTACACTCCCCTCCCATGCAGAACCGCGAAGATCACATCGTCGACGTGACCCCGAAGAAGCTTTCGACCGCCGAGCGTCTCTACCTGCCGGAGATCTTCCGGGGACTGGGGACCACGCTCCGGCACGCCTTCCAGAACGTCGGACGAGACGGAAAGAACAAGGACACCATCTGGGTCGTCCAGTACCCGGAGGAAAAGCGGGACCAACGGCCCGTCGAGGAAGGCGGACAGTTCCGCGATTACTTCCGGGGCGTGCATCGCCTCAACAAGGACGACGATGGTCGGGTTCGTTGCGTCGCCTGCTTCATGTGCGCGACCGCCTGTCCGGCCAACTGCATCCACATCGTCGCCGAGGAAAGCCCCTGGGAGGACCGGGAGAAGTATCCCAAACAGTTCGACATCGATGAGTTGCGGTGCATCTACTGCGGCATGTGCGAAGAAGCCTGTCCGGTCGACGCCATCGAACTGACCCCGCGATACGAGATCACCGGCATGACCCGCCAGGAGATGATCTTCGACAAGACGAAGCTCCTCGAGGTGTACGACCAGACGATCGAAGACAAGCCCATGTGATTCGCTTCGATCGATTCACGAGAGACGCGAGCGGCCGCATCGGAATCGATGCGGCCGCTCGCGTCTTCTCACATCCTGATTCCCCCGATCACTTCCGTCAGCCGCGCTTCCAGAATCGCCTCGTGAACAAGGCGAAGACGACGAAGAGTTCGAGCCGACCCAGCAGCATCAGGGCGATCAGCACCGACTTGCTCGCCGACGTGAGCCACGAGTAGTGATCATCCGAACCCACCCGTCCGAACGCCGGACCGACATTCGCAAGGCAACTTGCCGCGGCGCTCGATGCGGTGGTGAGATCGATCCCGTCGGCGCCCTCGAAGATCTTCAAGAGTCCGGTGCCCAACGCGACGAGCGTGATCGTGAAGAGGACCAGGACGATCGCCGAGACCCTGACGTCCGGCGAGATGATGCTCCGACCCACCTTCAGCGGCCGGACGACGTCCGGCCGGAATTCCCGCTCGATGTCCCGGAGCATGAGTTTCCCGGCGATCCAGACGCGAATCACCTTGATGCCACCGGAGGTCGAGCCGGCCATGGCGCCGACCATGAAGATCGACAGCAGACAGACGATCGCCACGGCCGGCCAGTCCTCGTAGACCGCGGTCGCGAATCCGGAGGTGGTCAGGATGCTCGCCACGGTGAACACGCCGTAGCGAAGTGAATTCAAGAGCGTCGGCTCGACACTGGCTCCGCCCACCACGCTGATGCGGTAGTCCGGGTCCTGCCAGCCATGCGTCCAGAGCGCGAGGCTGCAGGCGATCGAGATGATCACCAGCAACGCCAGAAAGAGCCGAAGCTCGGAACTCTGCCAGATCAGTTCGAACCGGCGACGGAACGCGAGAAAGTAGAGCGAGAAACTGATCCCGCTCAGGATCATGAACGTCATCATGACGATCTCGATCGCCACCGAATCGAAAGACGCGATGCTCCCGTTCCGAGTCGAGAATCCACCGGTCGCGACCGAGGTGAAGGTCTGGCAGACCGCGTCGAACACCGACATGCCGCACAACATGAGGATCGGAAACTCGAGGAGCGTGAACCCCAGGTAGACCAGCAGGATGACCCGGGCCGTCTCGCGGGCGTGCGGGCGCAGGCCCTCCGGCGTCGGTCCCGTCGATTCGGTGAGGTACATCTTCTTCCCCCCCGTTCCGAGCGAGGGAAGAAGCGCGACGAAGATCACGATCACTCCGAGGCCGCCGATCCACTGGATGATGGAACGCCAGATCAGGATGCTCCGCGGCAAGGCCTCGATGTCGGTGAGGATGGTCGCACCACAAGTGGTCAGGCCGCTCATCGCCTCGAAGAACGGATCGACGACGCCGCCGAACATGTCCGAGTGCGGCAACGAGCAGTAGAGCGACCACCCCGCGAACGGAATCGCGGAGATGATCGCGCCGATCAGCCAGGAAGACACCACCAGGAGACACGCTTCGCGTCGGCCGATCTCCCGCATCGCCCCGCGGAACCAGAGCATGCCGGCCCCGCCGAGCACGGCCGCGATTCCGGCCGCGGTGAGAAACGCCCAGAGCGCCGCCTCTTCGGCATCGTCGCCGCTGCTCCAGTAGATCCCCGCCACCCCCGCATGCGCGAGAAGCGTCGCCGCAAGCAACAGCAGGAGCAACCCGAGCTGTCGAAGGACAATCGGGAAATTCATCCCGAGGCGCCCTCGAGACATCGAATCCGGTCAGTGGGCATCGAAGAGTTCCTTCAGTCGGTCCGCGTGCT
>JABABZ010000290.1 GCA_014237965.1 Phycisphaerales bacterium
TCGATGAGGGCGCGACCTGGCAGTTGGTGGATCTCGTCACCTTCGGCTCTTCCGACTGGAGCCAGCGTCGGTACCTGATGGTCGGGCGAATCATTCCGAGAGGATCCATGGCCGGCGACACCAACGTCGTGACGCCTCCGTCCACATCACGATCGCCTCGCCCGGTCATGAAGCAACCCTCCCCGGACCACGCGGCCAACGGCCCGAAAGCGTCGTCGATTTCCGGGATCCGTTGGATCCAGAAGCCATCCACGGCATCATCCGAGCGACTGCCGACGGACCATCCGGCATCCGATTCACCGTCCTGCGAATCCATGACGAACATCTCGTCAGCCACCATCGCATCGAACGGGCCGTTCGGATCCACCAGAGTCTCTCCATCCTCGGTTTCCACGACGACTTCGAAGCTCACCATGTCCGGACACTGTTCGGAGGCGGGAATGTGGAGGATGAACTCGTTCGAAGCCTCGGTCGATTCCCCGGGCACGACACCAACGCCGCCACTCCCGAACTCATACTCCAGGCTCGCGGCGACCGGAACGACCCCGTCGACTTCGAGCCGGATCGTCGTGCCCTCGGAAGAGACCAGGTCGGGGAGCCCGTCGGGATACGAGAAATTCGATGGCTCTTCTTCAAGCCGGACCACGAACAACCCACGCTGCATGTCACTCATCATGATCGTGCCGGAGGGCAGGAACGGATCAACGCCCCAGCATCCCTGGTATCCCGCCGAGTCCGACTCGGGATAGGTATCGAACGAGGCGACCTCTTCGAGATGATTCCCCTCGGCCTCGAGCACCCGAAGCCCTGTCTTGTAGTTCGCGGCGAACAGTTTTCCGTCTCGGAAGAAACAGTTGTGATTGTTGGAGCTCTTTCCGTTGCTTTGAGTCTCGCCGAGCACCGGCGCGTCCAGATCCGAGATGTCGACACACTGCCACGTGGAGTTGTTACTGGTCTCGTCGTTGGAATAGAGCCATCTGAAATCGTCGTTCGGAAAGCTCTGGTGGCTGTAGCCGGCATTCGGCCAGGTGATTCTCGAGAGCAGCACGCCTGCGGGATCGATCTTCCCCGGAAGGCCGAAATCGACGATCGAGATGCCGGTGTCGGTGCCTCCATTGTTGAATCCATCGTTCAGGAATCCGATCAGGCGCCCGTGATGTTCCGCATCGGGCGCCGTGTCCGGATAGATGGCCAGGAATGCGTCATGCACGTAGCGATCCGCCCGGAGTCCGATCGGGATCGGCACCGCCGGATCGTCGGCGACGCTGTACAGACGAAAGTTCGATCCGCAGCGAGCGAGAATCCCGAGCTCCGGACACGCCACCAGATTGTGCGCAGAACCCACACCGACGTCACCCAGATATTCCACGACTCCCGAGTCGATCGAAGACATGTCGAAGACGAGTATTCCGCCTCCTTCTCCGTCGACATAGGCATGATGACCGATCGTCTTGACATCACCCCAGAGCGAAGAAGTGGCTCCTCGATCGTGAACGTGGACCACAAAGGGATCAACGGGATTCGTCACCTCGACCCATGCGACCGACTCGCGGGTCGTGACGATTCCATACTCGCGCCCCGAGTCGGACACGTGGTGCCAGAGATCGGACCCGTTCCCGGTCCCACCGAGTGCGTTGACGGGAATCTGCGATTGGAAGACGACCCCGGTTCCCACTTCGTCCCAGCCGGACCCGAGACCGTTCGTTCCGGCACGCACGATGTCGCCCGGAATGGAAGGTTCTGGATTCCGTTTCGGATCACCCTCGTGACCGACGGCCACCGAGAAGAACACGCCGGTCGTCAGCACGCCGATAACGACCGCGCGAACACCTGGCCTTCCGGAACGATCCGGCAACGCCTGCGAGCAGGGCTTCAATTCTCGGAACAACGGGAAGCGGAACATCTTCTTCCTTGCCAAATGGTGCGAGGTTTGAACGCACTTTCGCCACCGGCAACTACTGAAGATAACCCAAGAAGATCACTTATCCCAGACTTATTTAACTTCTTAACAGGAGAAAAGCCCGGCC
>JABABZ010000291.1 GCA_014237965.1 Phycisphaerales bacterium
CCTGAGGCTCAGTCCTCACCGGTTTCCACGGGGTCTTCGGCGGGAGACCAGCGGATTCTCACGATCGACTTGCGGCCGCACGCGGGGCATTTGATCCCTCTCCGGGGGGTTCCTGCCGCCTTCCAGCGGATTCCGCCCACATCCCAGATCGACGAGGTGGTCTCGCAATGACGGCAGTCGAACACCCACCGTCGCGAGTCGCGCTCCATCGATGCGGCGAGTCGTTGGGGGAGTCGAGCGAGAATGATCGATCTGAGGCCCACGGCGCGATCCTAGAGGTTTTCCAATCAGGTGATTCAAACCCTCGAGTGTTCCGGAGGGTGTCCAGGATGAGGCCAGAGAGCCGTTGATCTCGCTTGATTCAAAGCGTTCAGAGTCCTCGGCTCCGGCTCCCGCCGTTCGGACCGCCGGGCACGAAGGCTCGGGTTGTTACTTTATGTAGAAGGCCGATCGCGGAGGCTTCGTTCACTCGGCGATGGGCCGATGCAGATCCCCCGAAAGTCAGGAGCACGATCGTGACGGAAGCAAGCCGCTCGGGAACCCGTCTTGGGGCCTACACCCTCGGAGAACTGCTCGGCCGGGGCGGCATGGGCGAGGTGTATGTCGCCACGGACGATCGGCTCGGGCGTACCGTCGCCCTGAAGATCCTGCGGCCCGACGTGGTGGCCGATGCGGAGCGGAGGGCCCGATTCGAGCGTGAGGCCAAGGCGCTCGCAGCCCTCAAGCATCCGGGGATCGTCACGTTGCACTCGCTCGAGGACGACGACGGGGTCACCTTCTTCACGATGGATCTCGTCGATGGTCGACCACTGAGCGAGATCATCGCAGCGGAGGGTGCGATGTCGGTGGATCGCATTCTCGCGATCGGCATCCCGGTGGCAGATGCGCTCGCCGCGGCGCACAAGCGCGGCATCGCACACCGTGATGTGAAACCCGACAACATCATCGTGGGGCCGCGAGGTGAGATCACGGTGCTCGACTTCGGGCTGGCCAAACGCGGTGACGGACGGAACGAGAACACGCTCACCGCGATGACCGCCACCGCCATCGACGTCACGGTCGAGGGACGGATCTTCGGGACCGTGAACTACATGGCGCCGGAGCAGGCCGAAGGTCGCGAGACCACGGTGGTCACCGACGTCTTCGCGCTCGGCGTGATGTTCTACGAGATGGCGACGGGATGTCTTCCCTTCGACGGCGACACCGCGATGTCGATGATTTCGAGCATCCTGAAGGACAAGCCGGTGCGACTCATCGATCACGATCGGGAGGTTCCGGAGGAACTGGATCGGATCATCCACCGGTGTCTCGAGAAGGATCCGGATCGTCGATGGCAGACCGCACTCGACGTTCGCAACGAACTCCAGATCCTGCGGGCGGATCTTGCCCGAGGCTCGCAGTCGTCGGTGAATGAGACGGCCGCCGAGGCGGACTCGCCGGCCGTGCGGTCACGGCCGTTTGGCTGGATGGTGGCGACGCTGCTGCTGGCCATCGCGGTCGGAGTGCTCGGGGTGCTTGCCATCCAGGGGTCCGATGCGACGTCCGGCACCGCCGCTTCGACGCCGGTCGATGGCGAACGAATCTGGACCTTCGACTGCCTGACCACCGACGCCGGGGTCGAGGTCGAGCCCGCCCTCTCGCCGAACGAGGAGTTCATCGCCTTCGTGATGCGGTCCGGAACGCGCGAGGACAGCAGCGTCTATCTGCTCCGGGTCGGCGGGAATCGACCGATCGATCTGACGCCTGACATGGAGGGGGAGGAGCGCAGTCCGAGGTTCTCTCCGGATGGCGCGAGGATCGCGTTTCGAAGCGGAAATGTCGGCGAGGCGGGAGCAATCTACGTCATGGGGGCGACGGGCGAACAACGGCGACGACTCGAGATCAACGGATTCGCGCCGGACTGGTCACCCGCCGGTGATCAACTGGTCTGTTCAACGGAGGGGTACACCGACCGCATCGGCCCCCCGCTCATCACCACTCGTTCACCATCATCACTCACGTC
>JABABZ010000292.1 GCA_014237965.1 Phycisphaerales bacterium
TTGGCGATCGCCAGCGGAGACAGCACGATGATCGCGATCATCGCGCCGATGATCCGCGCCACGTCGCGAATCATCCCGAAGATGAATTCGAAGACATGCTCGAAGATGAATCCGACTCCGCGACCGGCCTGGAAGAGGAGCACGATCACCGCGATCGCCATCACGATGCCGATGGCCACGAGCAGGAGGATCGAGAGGATTGAAAAGAAGGTCATGAGCGGCTCCATCCACCCGACGAGTCGGTGGTGTTCATGGCGCAGAAGAAGATGGTCATCCCGGTGGCAACCGGGATTCGTCCGCGACGATCCCCGCATGTCGCAGGTAGATCTCGCACAGCGCCTCATCGAACAAGGCGTCATCCAGACCCAGACCGGCGCTGGTGGCTTCGCCTCGTTCTTCCTCGGTGAAACTGTAGGTCGTGATCATCTCCAACAGCCGTTCGCGAAGAAGCGATCGGACCCGTTGAAGATGCCGTGATACGGTCGGTTCGCTGACACCCAGTCGCTCCGCGACGGACTTTCCGGGAATCCCGTCGAACACCCGCATTCGATAGACCTCGAAGTGCAGGAACTCGCTCTCCTGTCGAGCCGCATCGATGGCGGCATAGACCTTGGCCTGAAAGACGAGGCGTTCATACTCCGCATCCGGTTGTGGATCTTTGGACCGGCCCATGAAGTTCTCGTCGAGACTGGTCGCTCGCTTCCCACCGCCGCGCTTGAGCGCATTGCGACGGTCCAGTTCATCGCCGAGAACGTGCTTGGCGATGGAGAGCAGCCAGGTGCTGAAGCGAGCCCCGCGATCAGGGTCGAAGCGATCGATCGAGCCGGACAGCGCGGTGAGCGTGTCCTGGGTCAGATCCTCCACCGTGGCCATGCCGACGGCGCCGCGTCCCCAGCGAGTGAGCTGGGCCCGGATCACCGGCCCGAACACCGTCCAGAGCTCGAACCAGGCCGCATCGTCCCGGTTCCGGAGCCGGGCAACGAAGGAAGTCGTCATGGGATTCATGAGTAGCACGGGTCCTTATTGGGAGAACACGGTTGCTGGTTTCGGAATCGAACGCCCGGACGACCGGGCGGGCCGAATTCCTGCACGATTCGACACGTCCCCCGGGCCGAACCTCAGGGACCATTCTAGTGAGGTTGAACCGAGATTCGATCGCGGGCGTGAAATCCACCCCCTGAATCTCCCATCAAGGGCGTGGACCATCGAATTCATCCGGAAATCGAATCGCCCGCTGAAGCGGGCAACCGGAGGAACCTCGATGCGAGCCGAAGGAATCTCCCCATGTTCAGCATGAGTCGTTGCGTCTTGCGTTGGGGGCTGATCGGGGCTGCAGGCCTCGGTACCCTCGCCTTCCTGGTCGGACCGGACCGCATTGCGGCCGGCGTCGATCAGATTCGAAACAAAGCCCACGCCCTGGCGGATGACTTCGTCGAGGACCCCGTGGCACTTCGACGGCAACTCGCCCAACTGGCTGAGAAGTATCCGGAGCGGATCGCCGAAGTTCGAACCGAGATCTTCGAGATCGATCGCCAGGTGAAGTTGCTCGAAAAGGACCGTGATGTCGCCCGCCGAGTGGTCGCCATGACCAACAGTGATCTTTCGGATCTCCGAGTCGCGATGAGCGACGCCGAGGTCGATTCCCGCTCCGGAAGAACCGTGTCCATCAGGGTCGATGGCCGGGCGGTGGACTTCGAAGGCGCCCGAAACGAGGCCCGCCGCATCGCCACCATCCGGTCCACCTACCAGGACCGTCACGCCGGAGATGACACCCAGCTCGCCTTCTTGAACACTCAGAAGGGTCGGCTGGTCGAGATTCTCGACACGCTCGAGGACGAGCACTCCCGGTACGAAGCCAAACTCTGGCAGCTGGATCGACAGATCGACGCCATCGATCGAAATGACCGTCTCATCGAAATGACGAAGCAGCAGCAACAGGTGCTCTCCGACTACGACAAGTTCGCGGAAGTCGGCAGTCT
>JABABZ010000293.1 GCA_014237965.1 Phycisphaerales bacterium
ACCTCGATCGTCCAAAGTTCCTCGTTCACGACATCGCTGATCATCACGTTGGTCGGAGCGGTGGGCGATGAGGGGCCGGCTGAGCGGCAGGCAGGCTATCGGTGGCCGTCTCTGTTCGCCACTCGGGCCGAGCGGGTCGCTGGATTTCGTACGCGGTGTGGATGACGTGACGATTCCTGTCTGAACTCCCGGCCCTGCGGCGTCTGGGAGCCGAGGATTCCGGATTCATCGGGGGAGTGTCGCAGACAGGTGTGAAGGGCATGTGAAGGAGGCGCAAAGTGTCCGGGCAATCGGCGTCAGGGCCCGCCATGCTCGCCTGAGGCGATCGTCAGCCGGCGGGAAGGGAGATGATGAAGGTCGTGCCCACGCCGAGTTGGGACTTGACTTGGATGTCCCCGTCCAGCACGCTCGTGATGTGCTTCACGATTGCGAGTCCGAGGCCGGTACCGCCGAGTTCCCGGCTCCGGCTCCGATCGACTCGGTAGAACCGCTCGAAGATCCGATCAAGGTGCTGTTCGGCGATACCCGCTCCGAAGTCCTCGACCTCGATCCGGACCATTCCGTCTTCGGTGTTCGCGGAAGGTTGGAAGACAGTATGCGGATGGTCTGGATTTCATGAAGACAATCGGCCTGCCGTGACGCTGGGCGATGACGTCGTTCCCGCCCGTCTTCCGGTGGCCGAGGTCGCGGTGATCGGGAGACCGTCGCACGCCAGGGCTCCGAGCGTCGCCATCCCGGCGCACTCCCGAGCCTGAGCGGGAAGGCCGAATTCGTCCGAAATGCGGACATCGGTGGAAGGGGGGGAATTCGACCGGATCGCATCCACGAGGCACGCGTTGAGGACGCCACCACCCGCCAGAATCAGTCGTGCGGGTGAAGGCGCGTCGAGTCTGCGGCTCGCCGTCGAAATGCACTCGGCCAGGGCGATGCCGATCGCCTGGCAGATCGTCGCAAGTCCGTCGGCCGGAGATCCGGCGGCCAAGGCGATGGCGACGGCTTCCGCTCGATGTTCGTCACCATCGCCGCCGCTCCGTCCGCTTTGAAACAAGTCGGCGATCGTCCGTCCGAAGGTCGATGCCGTGGCGGTATCCGGTGTGCCGCTCGCCGCGACTTCGCCCCCTTGGTCGAAGGGCCGATCGAGGGTCTCGAGGGATGCGGCATCGAGCAGGTGGTTGCAGGGGCAGCAATCGAATCCGGTGACCTGCTCCAGAACGTCCGCCCCCGGCTCCATCGCGGGGAGCAGCGTGGCGTTGATGAAGCCGCCGAGGTTGACGATCGCGAGTGAGGCTTCGGCGTTGCGATGATCGCGGTAGAGAATGGCGTCCGCGATCGGGGTGATCGGCGCTCCCTGACCACCCATCGCCAGATCCGCCCCTCGAAGGTCGTACATCACGGGGCATTCGGCGACGGCGGTCAGCGGCCAGGGATTCATCAGTTGGAGTGAGTCCGGTGGGGCATGGCAGACGGTCTGTCCATGGACCACCACGAAGTCGATGGGCTCGTCTGCGAAGTGCGTCTCGAACACGCCGGCATGGTGTTCGCCGAGCCGTCGTGCCAGGGAAGCGACCTCGACGGCGGTCAATCGCCCGCCTCTGGCGAAAGCCCTCAATGGCTCGGCGAGTCCCGTCAAGGGTGCGTGAACCTGACGAACGAGCCGAACCGACATCGCGCTGCCAACGCCGGAAATCTCGATCATGGCCGCATCGATCCCATCGATGCTCGTTCCGGTCATGAAGCCAAGGGCATGTCGGAGTCTGTCCACGGGAGTCGGTTTCCGGGAGAGTCGGCAGGGGGATCTGGTCGGTTTGGGGTACTGTACGACTCGGGACCGGTTCAGGACGCCGCTCCCAGGGAGCTTCAACCACATGGTCAAGCGGATTCTCGTCACCGGCGGCGCCGGTTTCCTCGGCTCGCATCTCTGCGATCGCCTCGTCGATCAGGGGAACCAGGTCATTTGCCTGGAC
>JABABZ010000294.1 GCA_014237965.1 Phycisphaerales bacterium
GGGGTCTCGGGGGTCTCGGGGGTCTCGGGGGCAGCGTCGGTGGTCTCGGCCGGAGCCTCCTCCGCCGGCGCTTCCTCGGCCGGTGCTTCTTCCGCCGTGGCGGTCGCGGTCATCGAACCCGCGAGCTTCTCGGCGAAGGCGGTCCGCTTGTCGGCCTGGCGACGGCGTCCGCTGACGCCTCCACCGACCTGAGGACCGTCTTCGTTGCCGACCAGCATCACCAGCACCAGATCGCTTCCGTCGCCGAGTCGATGCTTGTCGAGCTTGACGATGCGGGTGTATCCCCCATCGCGGCCTTCGAACATCGGGGCGACCTTCTCAAGCAGATGCTCGATGAGCCGGGGCGACTTCTTGAGATCGCCGAACCGGTTGCGCTTGATCTCGCTGGCGTCCGGCGCCTCGAAGACGGCGTTGTCCTTTCGTTCCTCGGGGAACTGGGGATCGTCCGCCCACGCGAAGATGTTGCGGTCGTTGATCTTGCTCTCCAGCTGTCGGCGGGAGTGCAGCGACTTGGTCTTCGCGATGGTGATGAGCTTCTCGGCGAAGCCCTGGACCGCCTTGGCCTTGGGGAGCGTGGTCTCGATCTGACCGTGCTCGAAGAGGCCTGCCGCCATGTTCCGCATCATGGCGGTTCGGTGGGCGGAGGTGCGATTGAGTTGCTTGCCGTAGATACGGTGACGCATCGGTGAATCCTCGAATACATGAACCATGCGGGACGACCCGCACGGAAGACTGACGTCAGTTGATACGGAACGCGTCCGGCACGTGCATGCCGAGTGCGAGTCCCATTTCCTCGAGCTTCTTCTCCACCTCGCGGAGCGAGGTCCGGCCGAACGCGCGGAGGGTGAGAAGTTCTTCTTCGGACTTCTGAACGAGCTCGGCCACGGACTTGATCTGGGCCGACTCCAGGCAGTTGCTCGCACGGACCGAAAGGTCCATGTCCGCGATTCCCTGCTGAAGCTTCCGGTTGATCTCCATGTCCTCCGCCGTGGTCTCCATGACCTCGTGGGAGACGGTGGTCTCGCCGGCCTCGTCGTACATGATGAAGGGGTTGAGATGCTTGCGAAGAATCTTCGCCGCCTCGACCACGGCCATCTCCGGGCTGACGGTTCCGTTGGTCCAGACATCGAGAATCAGGTTGTCATAGTCGGTGCGCTGACCGACTCGAGCGTTCTCGGTGCGGAACCGGACCCGCTGCACGGGAGAGAAGATCGCGTCGACCGGAATCTCACCGATGACCTGCTCTTCGCCGTTCTCGTAGTACTCGCTGGCCGGGCGATAGCCGCGACCGGTCTCCACGGTGAACGTCGCCTCGAACTCGACGCCGGGGCCGAGCGTGGCGATCACGTGTTCGGGATTGTGGACGGTGATCGAAGTGTCACACTCGATCATCTCCGCGGTGACGTCGCCAGGGCCTTCGGCACAGAGCTTCATGGTCTTGGGACCTTCGCCGGTCATGCTGACCACGAGACCCTTCATGTTCAGAATGATGTCGGTGACGTCCTGCAGCACGCCTTCCATCGTGTCGAATTCGTGCTGAACGCCCTTGATCTCGACCTTGGTGACCGCGGCCCCTTCGATGGTCGAAAGGAGGATGCGACGAAGGCTGTTGCCAATGGTCGTACCCATGCCCCGAACGAAGGGCTCAGCGGTGAAACGTCCGAAAGTGTCAGCCGAGGACTTCGCGTCCTTGTCGACTCTGGCTGGAAGTTCCAGCCCTCTCCAGCGAACCTGCATGGCTCACTCCAATTTCCGGCGGTGTTCGAAAGGAACAAACCCGTGTGTTCTCGAGTCGAAAGCGGTCCCGCCGGGGCGACTGCTCGACTCATCCGTGTACACGGGCACGAAAAGAACTAGACGCGGCGTCGCTTCGGAGCGCGACAA
>JABABZ010000295.1 GCA_014237965.1 Phycisphaerales bacterium
GGATGGGCCGCCGAAGGTCGATGACTCGATTCAGGCCGACGCGTCCGGTTCCTTCCTTCTTCCCGCGACCGCCGCGACGGTCGAAGGTCCGTCTCTGCGGGTGGAGTCGTATCCGGACTCCACGGGCGCCACGATCTCGAATCTCGGCTATTGGACCGATACCGCCGCGACCGCGAATTGGACCGTCAATCTGACGCCGGGCGTGGACTATGAAGTGGAGTTCGACTTCGCGGTGAAGGGCGGCGCAGAGGGTGGCCGGTTCGAACTTCGGTGCGGTGACGCGGTGCTGGAGATTCGCATCGCGGAATCAACCGGCGGATGGAATTCGTTCGAGCCGATCAGTGTCGGGCGGATCAGCATTCCGGCGTCATCCGGCGATGCTGCGGTTCCCGTGTCGCTTCGGGCCGTCGACATCCCCGGCGAGGCAGCCGGAAACCTCCGAACCCTGACTCTGAGGCCGGTTTCGAAGACTCGTTGACCGGACCCTCTTGGATCGGTCATACTCTTCGACCTGAAATTCATACATCAGAAAACCAATCAGTGACTGATGAGGGGCGTCGCAGGACGCCTGGTTCGATCAATCCCCCCCTGGAGTTCCGGTTCATGTTCATTCGCACACTGCTCGCCGCCTCGCTCAGTCAGGTTCTCGGATTCGCCGCGATCGCCGAGGATGTCCCTTTGATCCCTCGCGAGACGTTCTTCGGGAATCCCGAGCGAGCGAATGTTCGGATCTCGCCCGATGGAACGAGAATCAGCTATCTCGCGCCGTTGGATGGGGTGCTCAACGTCTGGATGATGCCGGTTTCCGGAGGCGACGCCGTCGCGATCACGAAATCGACGGATCGGCCGATCCGAAGTTACGGCTGGTCGTGGAACAACGAGCAGATTCTGTACGAGCAGGACAAGGGGGGCAACGAAGACACCCATATCTACGCCGTGAACCTCGCCGATGGCACGACCACCGATCTCACGCCCGGCGACGGCGTCAAGGCGGGAATGATGGGTGGGCATCGTGATCGGCCGGATTTCATTCTGAGCCAGTCCAACGCCCGCGATCCTCGGCACATGGACGTGGTCAAGATCAACACCAGGACCGGGGAGCAGGAGACGCTCTTCCTGAACGAAGAGGGATTCGTGGGGATGACTCCGGACGATGACTGGAACATTCGCATTCGCGCTCGGATGACGCCGGACGGCGGCACCGCCAGCGAGTTTCGCGATTCCCCCGAAGGCGAGTGGCGGGAACTCGACACCGTGGGGCTCGAGGACGCGATGTCCACGAACACCTCGGGTTTCGACAAGTCCGGCCGAATCATGTGGGGGACGGACGCGCGGGGTGGAGACAAGGCCCGGTTCGTGGCCGTCCGCCCGCAGCCTGATGGAAGCTTCGAACGAGAGACGATCTTCGAGAGCGACGAGAGTGACGTCGCGAATGTGATGGTGAACCCGTTGACCAAGCAACCCGAAGCGGTCGCGGTCAACCGGCTTCGCACCAAGTGGACCATTCTCGATCCGGCGGTGAAGCCGGATCTCGAGAAGCTCTCGGCCCTGGTCGATGGCGAATTGAACATCGTCGATCGAAGTGGAGACGATCGCATCTGGATCGCGGCGTATCTGGTCGAGGCTCCAGTAATCGGAGTTTACCCGTGCAAAATTATCGCAAACGCCGCGCACGATTTTCTCGATTTCGCTGTCCGATATCCTGGGCCAGACCAGTCGGAGATTGTCGCGGATGCGATTGCTGAGCGGGACGCGGGTGACAACGTTGCGTCCGATCGTTCCTAGAATATTGGAAACCAGGTTGACCGGCATCCGGCTTAGAACGGCATAGACCGGCCACACGG
>JABABZ010000296.1 GCA_014237965.1 Phycisphaerales bacterium
TAAATCGTTGGCTTCGGTGCCCCAGGCCGCAAGCAAGCCGCCCAAGTCGCCGCCGTTCACTTCGCCGTCGTTGTTGAAGTCGCCCGGACACGGATTCGCAACAACAACCGCCGGCTCAAAGGACCTGTCGAAGAAGTCCTGGTATTCAAAGTTGACCTGCACAACCATCACCCAGAGGTCGCTGCCAATTTCAATTGACGAGGGAACCGTCCAGGCATAGGTGTGAATCGCACCCAGTTCGATATCTCCCGGAGGAATATCCAGGTCGATCGGGATGTATTTGCCGTTTGCTCCGGTGGTGCTGTAATAGAGTTCCCAACTCGTGGTCTCGTGCGATTGGGCAATTTCCCATTCGATCTGGAATGAACCGCCGGAAGGCAACTCCTCGCCACCGTTGGGCGAGTTCAGAAAAACGTGCGCAGATGCGCTTGCAGTTAGAAACGCTGCAGCAAAGAACGCGAGGGTGGTGTGAGCCAATCTCATGAGCGAGCTTCCGGAAGTCGTCGTGTCTTCTTCGGTGTCGGAACAATTAACAGGATACGCCAACGTGGCCGCAGTGCCTCTTGAAAAAACGCAGACGGACATGAAGTCCGCCTGCAGGGTGTTTGTTCAAGGATGTATTACTGCTCAATCAGGGATTGGCGCACGGACCCCACATAGATCAAGATCGACGAGATTGGCCGACATCACCGCCCGTTGGTTTCCCCGCAGGTCCCGCTCACACCACCAAACGTCATTCATGCAGTTGAGGCGATTCAGGCCATTCATGCCATTCATGCCATTCATGGTCCGGGAACCTGTAGATATCGGGGGCAGAGTGCTGTTTCTTGCCCCGTAGCGTCGCTCGGCGTTGCGTTGCCATCGAGGCGGGGTCAGGATTGGGTTCTCGGTCAAGTTCTCGAGCGGCTCGCCGCTCCGGTTGGTCCGTCTGTCTGTTGGTCGATCGTCACCATCGTTCGCCCGCCACCCCTGGAGTTCCGGATGCGTCGCCTTCCACTGTTGATCGTCCCTGCCTGCGTTCTGATGTCCACCTCTGCGGAGGCGCAGCAGTTCGTCGATGCAACCGCAGCCCGTTTTCCGGTGCAGTCGGACTACAGCAATCAGTTGTCGTTTTGCGACATCGACAACGACGGCGATCTCGACATCGCCTTCGCTGACGGGCAGGGATACTCTTCTGCAGGTGCGGCGCTCCGAGCCAAGATCTACATCAACGACGGCACCGGCCATTTCAGCGATGAATCGGCGGCGCGTGTGCCGACCATCGGTTGGTATCGCGGGGTCGAATTCGGCGATGTCGATCGAGACGGCGATCAGGACATGATTCTGGCCAACGACTTCTACCGCACCCCGGTCTTGCTCATCAACGACGGTAACGGCTTCTTCGACTACGACTCCGATCGCCTTCCTTCCGGCCGGCTTTCGTCGGCGCGGGCCCAGTTCGCGGATGTCGATGATGACGGCGACCTCGACCTCGCATTCTGTCACAGTGGCACCAGCAGCCGGTTCGGATCCAATGGTCGGCCGGTTCTTTATGTGAACGACGGCACCGGATTCTTCACCGATGCCACCGCGGAACTGACGCCGAACGCGATCATCCGAGATCAGCAGGACTGCCACTTCTTCGATGCCGATGGCGACCTCGATCTCGATCTGCACATCGGAAGCCGAAGCTCCATCGACGGAGGAAGCCAGCTGTGGCTGAATGATGGCACCGGGGCGTTCGCCCGTCTCCAGTCGGGCATTCCCACCGATGGAAACTGCTATTCCTACGACACCGGCGACTGT
>JABABZ010000297.1 GCA_014237965.1 Phycisphaerales bacterium
CTCGGGATCCTGTTCGTCGTGGGTCTCGTCGGCTTCCTCTGGTGGTCCTTTGCGAGCAATCGGTCGGCGGAAGCCCCTTCCATCGCTTCGCAGACCGACAAACCTACTGCCCCGACAGCAGGCCAGCGGAAGCGTCTGGTCGCCGAAATGGCGCTTCTGATCTTCGGATTCGTCCTGCTCGTCGCGGCCGCCAATCGCCTCGTCGTCTCGGCGACCGAGGTCGCCAGAGCACTCGGCGTCTCCGAAGTCGTCATCGGCCTGACCATTGTCGCCGGCGGAACCAGTGCACCCGAACTCGCCACGAGTTTGGTCGCCGTGTTGCGGGGCAAGACCGATCTCGGTGTCGGGAACATTCTCGGGTCGTGCATCTTCAACATTCTTGGAATCCTCGGGATCACGGCGATCGTCATTCCGATCGAGATTCCGATCGAGGTCTTTCAATTCGACCTCCCGGTGATGATCTGCGTCTCGATCGCCTGCTTCCCGATTCTCCTCTCCGGGCACCGCATCAATCGATTCGAAGGCGGCCTGCTCACCTCGACCTTCGTGATCTACACCGTGCTGCTGTTCGTGGGTTGGCCGTTCCCCGCCGATCGGGGGACGGAGACACCGGAGGGCGAGGCGACCTCGACTCTTCGGGACGAGCATTGGGACGAGCATCGGATCGATCACGCCACCCCCGAATCCCACCGCGCCTGATCGATACCACGCCGAGCCGGATCAGGATGAGATCGGCGCGTCGATCCAGCCCCCGCCCAGCACCAGATCGCCGTCGTAGCAGACCACCGCCTGCCCGGGCGCCACGGACGACTGCGGATCCTTGAATCGAACCTCGAGGCGATCCTCACCAAGCATCCTTGCGGTCGCCGGTACCGGTTCCGCGTTGTATCTGATCCGAACGGTGCACTCGAGATCGGCCTCGGGTGGTTCGACCAGCCAGTTGGTCTGGCTTGCCAGGCAGCCGACCGAGTGCAGGTCCTCGCGTTCTCCCACCGTGATGGTGTTGGCGACCGGATCCTTGGCCACGACGTAGATGGGGTGCCCGAGGGCCATGCCGATCTTCCGACGCTGACCGATCGTGAAATTCTGATGCCCCGGATGTTCGCCGATCTCCTGACCGGCCCCGTCCAGAATGGCCCCCGGCTTCACGCCGGTCGAGGACTTCCTCGCCACGAGCCCCGCGTAGTCGTCGTTCGGAACGAAACAGATCTCCTGCGAGTCGGGCTTGTCGAACACCGGCAGATCGAATTCCTCCGCCAATTCGCGGACCCGGGACTTCGGAAGGCCTCCGACCGGAAGCAGCATCTCCCCGAGACGATCCGCCGGCGTGCCGAAGAGCACGTAGGACTGATCCTTCCCATGATCGACCCCTCGGAGCAGTCGCTGCCTTCCCGTCGCGGGATCGAGATCGACCCTGGCGTAGTGGCCACTGGCGACGTATTCGGCCCCGACCTGTCCGGCATACTCGTGAAGCCGACCGAACTTCAACCAGTCGTTGCATCGCACGCACGGGTTCGGCGTCCGACCGGCGTCGTACTCGGCGACGAAGTGATCGATGATCCGGCCGAATTCCTTCTTGAAATTCACCACGTAGAATGGCACGTCGAGTTTCGCCGCGACCAACCGGGCATCCTCGGCGTCTCCGACCGAACAACAGCCATGTTTCCCGATCTTGACCTTGGCGGTCTCGCACGCTTCGCCAGGGATGAGTTCTTCGAGAGAGTCGCCCGGCGAGCCGA
>JABABZ010000298.1 GCA_014237965.1 Phycisphaerales bacterium
ACGCTGGACGAGCGAAGCAAGTCGCCCGTTCGCAGCGGCGAGCGCCCACTCTGGTCAAGGGATTCGTCGAGCCCCCGGTCGAGTTGCGCGAGTACGGAATCCTGGTCCAGGAAGGCGAATTCGTGGAACAGCAGCACGTTCTCATTGCCCACCGCGATCACGTCGTTGTGAAACACGCCGGCATCGATCGCGACCGGATTCTGCTGGGCGAACACGCGGTGCGACTCCGGCACTTGGAGGAGGTCCGCGACGGCGCGCGAGGCCGCGAGGGTCTGTCTCGCCACGAATCTCTTCGGGCCCGTCGTCGGGTCGTCTCCGATTCCATAGACGAAGAAGTGGATTCCCGAGTCGTCTCCGCATGCCAGTCGAGTGTGGTTGGCGGCGCCTTCGTCGGTCAGGCCGTCGCCGCGGATCGCTGCATGAACCTCGACACGAGACTCGTCCGGGAAGACCCGTCGGAGAATTCCCTCGGTGCTCGGCGATTCGATCCGGCGATGCGGCATGGTCTGCAGGTTGGCGACGACCATGTGCAGTCGATGGTCTTCGGTGTCGATGCCCGGTGCGACGGTCGCGGCGTTCGCGGCCCACATGAACGACGAGGATGATGCTCGAGCGAGCAGATGCGGAGCCTTCTCCGCCGCGTCGGCGAGGAGCGCGGCGTCGTCCCCGCGGAAGCCCTCGGCCCTCAGAAGTTCGAGGTCGGGGCGTTCATGGGGGGGCAACCACCCCTGGACGAGCCCCATCTCCGCGAGCGATCGCATCTTGGCCAGTCCCTGCAGGGCGGCTTCGCGAGGCCGGGAGATCTCCCCCTGATTCGAGGAGCTTGCCACGTTGCCCGGGCTGAGGCCGGCATAGTTGTGGGTGGGACCCACGATGGAATCGAAGTTGGCTTCCTGAACTGGACGGGTTCCGCTGGACATGGTCGCAGCCTACCCGAGGCTGATTCCCGTCGAGAAGTGACGATGAACTCCCCCGCGGCGGCGGATTCCGGAATCCGCATCGTTACACTCGATGATCACTCGTTCATACGACGTACGAGCCGGACGTCCCAATGCCCTCTCGATCCTTCCGATTTCCACCAGCCGCCGTTCGACGATCCGCAGACGCTCATCGGGCGGACGCCTCGCGTCTCGGAACCCGGTTCCTCCTCATCCTTCTGACGGGGTCGATCGTCGTGGGGTTCGGTGTCCGATCGACCATGGCGGCATTCACCGGCGAGGCGTTCCTTGCGGGCGCCGGCCATCGTGAGTCAGACGAGACGCGAGATCGATGGTTCGCCTGCACGCTTGGTGGAAAGCCCTGCGGGAATCTCCTCGAGCGAACCCGCGCTCTCGCCGACGGAAGACTCTGCCAGGAGACCGAACTCCTGCTCCGGTTCATTCGTGACGGCGTCGCGACCGACACTCGGATCTCGAGCCGGATGGTCACCGACATCGACGGCACGCTTCAGGAGATGGAGGTCATTCAGGCCCTTGGGAAGGTTCCCGTGCGTTCGACCTGGCGTTTTCGCGGCGACGAAGTCGAGGAGATCAGATCCCAGGGAGCCCGTTCGGAACGGACGATCCGGCCGCGTCCGAGGGAGCCATGGTTCACGCCTTCCGCCGCACTTCTGGAAGTCACCCGGCGTGGTGAGCTCGAGAAGCCGGTCACCTTGCGGGTGATGGATCCGGCCAACGGACTGGAACCCGTGGAAGTCACCTACCGACGCCTCGGCTCCACCAACGTCG
>JABABZ010000299.1 GCA_014237965.1 Phycisphaerales bacterium
GATGCCTGCACCGCCCAGCGGTCAAATAGAACTCTCAGATGAAGAGTTGAGAAACGCGGCGGGGGGTGCGATGGGTTGCGATAAGGATGTTGTGTATTGGTTCCTGCTGTCACACACTGGCTTGTTGCGTTTTGACTGAACGATTCCAGTTGATTCTCTCCTGATCAGTCTTCTCTGGCTCGCAGGACTTGGCACGCTCGTTGGTAGTCGTCTGGCGTGTTCACATTCATCAGGAGATCGACTTCGCGCGATGCCAGTGGGACTTTCGTAGTCATGGGGCCGAGTCGCTCGACGAGACCACGGACGGCCCGATCGCCCGCATCCAACATCTCGATGACCGGCGGAAGACATGCGGTGCCGATCCGGCATGGGAGTGATCGGGTTTCAAGGCCCTGTTCGGTTGGCGACTCGAAGCACGCCATGCCCTCGTCTTCGCCGACGAGAAGACGAGCGAGCAATCCCGCGGGGAGGAGCGGCAAGTCACACGGAACCATGAGGTATTGTGGCGAGATGCCACTGGCGAGTACGGCTTCGATCGCAGCCAGAGGCCCCGAGTCCGGACGGAGGTCTTGGATCACCTGGTGGCCGACGGCGCCGTGCGGGTTTCCCGAGATCACGACCTGACCGCAGAAGCTCGCGAGCATGTCCCTCGTTCGTTCAAGCATGTTTCGGCCGTCTGGGAGCAGCATTCCGCCTTTCGGAACGCCCATTCGCCGACTGCCGCCGCCCGAGAGGATGACCGCGGCGTGCGGCCAGGGTTTCGGTGGCTCGAGACTGATCATGAGCCGACGTCCGTCGCCGCAGGCCGCGATGATGATCCTTGCAGAATGCGCCGAGCGAACTCGGCTCCGTCGATGCAACCATCCTTTGGTCGTCGGGTCAACGGTCGGGGCCCGGTTCCGCACCGATCAACGGTGATCGCCTGGCCGACCACAAGCGAGCCAGGGGTGATCACCGATGCATACATGCCGATGCGGTTCCAGAGAGTCTTCTTGAAAAGGGGAGACAGTGGGTCCAAGACGTAGCACGGCGGCCGAACTCGCGTGATCCGAAGTTCGACACCACCCTCGAACGCCAGCCGATCGCCTTCCGCGAGGAGCTGCACACTCACGCCTTGGAGGGTCAGATTCTCACCGAGGGCACCGGGCGGGAGGAGGACTCCTGATTCATCGGCGATCGCCTCCAGTACTTCGAGATCAAGGATCGACACCGCCTGAATCGGGGTCCGGTGCTTTTCGTGGTCATGTCCGTCGCCCTCCAGTCCAAGGACCGACAGCATCGCCGAAGGGATGGGGTGCTTGGGAATACCTCCGGGTGACGTGTTGATGGACCGGATACAGGACATGTCCACATGGTACGCGGGTACCGTCGGAAGCCCGCCTCCAATCCCGTCCTTCGGTACCCTCCATGCCATGAGCCAGACCACCATCGATTTCAGTCTCTCGAATCGCCATGCCGTCGTGTGTGGGAGCACGCAGGGAATCGGTCGCGCGATCGCGGAAGCCTTCGCTGCCGCCGGCGGAACGATCACCCTCGTCGGTCGGAACGAAGACGGTCTCGCGCAGGTACTCGCGGGGCTGGCGACCCCGGAGAACCAACAGCATCGAACGCTCTGCGTCGACTTCTCGGATTGGAAGGCGGTGCAGGCGGCGGCCGATCAGCACGCCAGCT
>JABABZ010000029.1:0-9033 GCA_014237965.1 Phycisphaerales bacterium
GCCTCCGAGTCGAGAATCGGGGTATGAGCACCGAACCGACTCGAATCCTCTTCGTCTGCATGGGCAACATCTGTCGATCGCCCGCGGCGGAAGCCGTCTTCCTGAACCTCGTGGAAGCTCGAGGGCTGAGCGATCGGTTCCATGTCGACAGCGCCGGAACCGGCGGCTGGCATGCAGGAGAACCGGCGGACTCGAGGTCGCGAGGGGAGGGTGAGCGTCGAGGGTTCGACCTCTCGACCACCGCTCGCCAGGTACACGACGGCGACTGGGAGGCATTCGACCTGCTGGTCTGCATGGATCAGGACAACGCGACGTTGTTGTCCGAGCGAGGGGCGCCGAATGAGAAGGTGCGGCTGCTCCTCGAGTGGCATCCGGATTCCCAGCATCGAGAAGTGCCGGATCCCTACTACGGAGGCCCCGACGGTTTCGTCCACATGTACGACCTGATCGAGTCTGCGTGCGAACGCTTGCTCGAAGAACTGGAAGCCTCGTCGGCAACGGACTGACCGGGCGACGGATCGCTTTCGGTCAGCCGTTCTTCGCGGCGAAGTCCGACATGAAGGAGGCGAGGGCGTCGCAGCCCGCCGGGGGGAAGGCGTTGTAGATCGACGCGCGGATTCCTCCGACCGACCGGTGGCCCTTGAGGCCATCCATGTCGTGCGACTTCGCTTCGGAGACGAAGGTCTTCTCGAGAGCCTCGTTGGGAAGTCGGAACGTGACGTTCATCTCGGAACGGCTGTCGGTCTGAGCGTGGCCGCGGTAGAACCCGCCGCTGCCGTCGATCGCGTCGTAGATGACCCCGGACTTGGCGGCGTTTCGTTCCGCGATTCCGATGAGGCCTCCTTGTGCGGCGATCCAGTCGAAGACCAGACTCATGCAATAGACGCCGAAGACGGGTGGCGTGTTCAACCGGGAACCCTGGGCCGCCTGTTTCCGATAGTCGAGGAGGTCGATGGTCTCCCGGCAGCCCTTCTCCAGCATGTCCTTGCGAATGATGATCAACGCGAGGCCCGATGGTCCGAGGTTCTTCTGCGCCCCGGCGTACACGATCGAATGGTCGGCGAACGGCCAGGGGCGAGCGAACATGTCGCTGCTCGCGTCGCACACCAGCGGAGCCTCGGTGACCGGGGGTGCGGCGTACCGGGTGCCGTAGATCGTGTTGTTGGAGCAGTAGTGGAAGTAGGCGGCACCTGGTGTGAGCGAGAGCTCGTCGGCCTTGGGGCAGTGGTCGTAGCCACAGGTGGAGCCGTCGAATGCGACGTTGACCGTACCGAACTTCTTCGCTTCCTTGATCGCCTTGGAGGTCCAGGTCCCGGTGTCGGGGTAGTCGGCGGTGGCCTCGGCAGGGAGGTAGTTCATCGGAATCATGCCGAACTGCATGCTGGCGCCGCCGGGAAGGAACAGCACTTCATGGTCTTCTCCGAGCCCGGCAAGGCTTCGGCATCGCTCGCCGGCCTCGTCGAACACTCGATCGATGACCGGACCTCGATGACTGTGCTCCAACACCCCGATGCCGCTGTCGTCGATGTTCCACACGTCTTCTCGAATCTGTTCGAGCACGGATTCGGGCATCACGGCGGGGCCGGCGGAGAAGTTGAAGATTCGGGAGGAAGTGGTGGTCATGATTGATTCGCTTGAGAGCTCGAACGGGATGAAGGAAGTCGCGCTGACTGTGTCGAGCGTTGTGTTCAGTGAGTGGAGACGTCGACACTGAGGATGTTCGGTCCGGCCGTCAATGCCTGGACGAGATCGCTCGTGGGAACCTCCGAGACTCTGATCCGTGCCGACGCGGCGGCGCCTCCGAGGTAGATCACGTTCTCCATGTCCTCGACGTTCAATCCTCCCTGGCTCAGGAGATCGCAGATGGTGGCCAGAACGCCGGGACGGTTGAAGTGGCGGATGGTCAGCGTGGCGGCGCCGGTGCCGCTCGCGAGGTTGATGCAGTTGGGCGTGTTGCCGGTTTCCAGATGCACTCGAATCACCCGGACCGCCTCGGAGGCGATCGCCGCCTGCGCCTGGTCGGTCGAAGCTCCGACATGATGCGTGCCATACACCCCGGGAAGGCTGACGATCTGGTCGGTGAACTCTCCGGTGCCCGAGCCTGGTTCGTCCGCGAAGACGTCGAGGCCGGCTCGAATCCCCTTGTCGCGAATCGCGTCGGCCAGCGCATCCTGGTCGATGACGGAACCCCGACTGGTATTGACGAGGATGGCGCCGGGCTTCATCGCCGCGAGAAACTCCGCGGAGATGAGATGCCGGGTCTCCTGATTCGCGGCCACGTTCACGGAGATCACGTCGCACATCCGGGCCAGGTTCAGAAGATTCTCACACGCATGGCAGCCGGCGGATTCCGCTCGAGCCTCGGTGATCGATCGACTCCACGCGAAGACCCGCATGTCGAAGGCGTTTCCGCGATCCGCAATGGCCTCGCCGATCTTTCCGAGGCCGACGATGCCGAGGGTGCGGCCCGCGAGACCCGCCGCCTTGGAGTATTCCTTCTTGTTCCAACGGCCTTCTCGCAGGTCGGCCGCCTGGTCCGGAATTCGACGGTCGCAGGCGAGAATGAGACCCCACGCGAGTTCGGCGACCGCGAGGGAGTTCTTGCCGGGGCAGTTGGCCACGGAGATGCCGCGGCCACTGGCGGCTTCGACGTCGATGTTGTCGGTTCCCGCGCCGGCCCGCACGATCAGGGCGAGCTGGGCTGCGGCCTCGATGGCGTTCGCCCGCACCTTCGTCGATCGGACCACGAGAATCTGTGGATTGTGTTCGTCGATCGCCGCCGGAAGCGTCTCGGGAGAGAGGTCGGGGATGCAGACCACGCGATGTCCGAGGTTCGAGAGGGTTTCGATGCCGGAGGCGTCGAACTTGTCGGCGATCAGGATGACCGCGCCATCGGCAGAGGACTGCTCGGCGGTCGACGGACTCGGATGGGTGGCGATGTGGTCGCTCATCGGGCGAATTCCTCAGTGGTTTCAAATCGGTGAGCGAACAGACCGCTCCGGAGCTTGGGTTCGAACCAGGTGGACTTGGGAGGCATGATCTCGCCGGCATCGGCGACTCGAAGCAACTCGTCCATGCTCGTGGGGTGCAGACTGAAGCCGACGGCCCAGTCTCCATCGTCGGTCAGCCGTTCCAGTTCGGCGGTGCCTCGACTGCCACCGACGAAACCGATCCGGGCGTCGAGTCGAGGATCGCCGATGCCCAGCAGTGGTTCGAGAATCCTCTTCTGCAGGAGGGAGACGTCGAGCGAGGCGATCGGATCATCGTGATCGATGGATTCCGGAGGGAAGGTGAGTCGAAGCCAGGTTCCATCAAGCCGAATGCAGAGGGTGCCAGGCTCGCTCGGGGTCGGATCCTCATCGGCCTGAAGGGCTTCGATTCCTCCGACCTCGTTCAGTCGATCGAGCAGGGTCTGGGAGGTCAGGTCGCCGAGGTCCTTGACGACCCGGTTGTAGGCGAGGATCTCGAGTTCGCGTTGTGGAAACACCACCGCGAGGATTCGATTGTATTCCTCGTCCCCGGAATGGTTCGGATTGGCCGTCGATCGCTCGGTGGCGATTCTTCCGCCCGCGGCGGAGCGGTGATGTCCGTCCGCGATGTAGAGATCAGGCACCGCGGCGAAGAGCTTCTGGAATCGTTCGGGGTCCGGGACCCGCCACAGGGTGTGCGTCACATCGTCGGCGACGAAGTGCATGAGCGGGCGGTCGGTCGTGGCGGCCACCATCGCTTCACAGATCGCATCGGCGGTGGGGGCATCATCTCGGAAGGCCAGGAAGACGGCCTCGGCGTGGACGTTCGAGACGTCGAGGTGCCGGGTGCGATCATCCTCCTTCTCGGGACGGGTCTTCTCGTGCTTTCGGATTCGGCCGCTCGCATACTCGGAGGCATCGACGGTGCAGGCCAGACCGAGTTGCCGATGTCCGCCTCGCACGAGCCGGTATACGAAGAGTCCGGGTTCGTCTTCTTCAAGGAGGATCTCGGAACCGAGAAGACGGTCGAGGTTGTGGCGGGCCTGTTCGTAGATCTCCGTTCCATAGGGATCCACCCCGGTGGGAAAGTCGATCTCTGGCCTGATGACGTGCAGGTAACTGTTCGGCAGATCCTGCGCGATCGCTCGGGCCTCCGCCGTCGAGATGACGTCGTACGGAGGACAGGAGACGTCGGCCGCATGAGGGGGATGAGGTCGAATGGCCTTGAAGGGATGTATGAGACTCACGCGGTGCTCCAGGCCGAGTACCACCTCGGCGGGGGATCCATCATACCTGCACCAGTCGTTTTTCGAGGTGATGTCGAGAAGGGATGACGATCCGAGTTCCTCGCGCGGAACCCCATTCTCGTGTGTCTGATGTGTTTTTCGGACCATGGACCGATTCCACTGGAGGGATGCTCCGGCCGACCCGATATGAAGGCGTCGGGACGCGAGGGGCGGCCCGGTGAGAGACACGTTCGGTCGACTGAGAATCGACCGGCTTCGAATCGGGACTCAGATATGACCACGAACGACGACACCGTCCACGGCATGGGGTTCACCTCGGCCAGCCTGTCCATCTCCGGGGGCTCTCCGCTCTCCGGCACGGCCACGATCTTCCATCTGGATGACGAGCGCTTCGGCGAGATGCACGATCTCGTCGAACTGGCGATCTCCGAGGAAGCTCTCGAGGGTCGAGCGGCTTCTCCGATGCCCGCGGGTGCTTCCGTCTCCCTCGGTTTCGAGGCTCCCGGCACCGTTGCTCGTCGTGGTGAAGTCGTTCAGTGCGACGCCTGCGGCGAAGGATGGCGGATCGGAATTAGGTTGGCTTCGGCCGCCTGAGACCGTTGGGCATCAGCAAGATCTTCTGGTTGGAAGCCGGTCCTCGGGACCGGCTTCTTTCAATATCCGGATCTTCCGGTTGGCGCCGAGGGCCCGAGGGTCGGATTCTCGGACGTGTTTCAAGACGGTCATGCGGTCTGGATGATCTCCGCCGCCGATCGCTTCCCGGGAATGAGGTGCTTTGCTCATGGGCGGATCGAGTCTCGGTCGTCGAGCGTCGAAGAACCTCTTGCCGGACGATCGTCCGGTGATGAGCGTCGTCGCTGGAGGGAAGGACGACGCCCATCTTCGCCCGATCGGTCGTGGTGCGAACGATCGGGTGTTTCCGGCGGTGACCACGTGTGTCTCCGTGAACGGGCGGCTTCGGCCGCGATGAAACGACCAGGAACGAACTTCCCGCAAGGAGCTGGACACATGAACAAGCGTCGAAACTCGTTGAAGCGTGGCTTCACTCTCATTGAAATCCTCATCGTCGTCGTGATCCTCGGGATCCTGGCCGCGATCATCATCCCGCAGTTCACGGACGCTGCTCAGGATGCCGGTGCCTCGAGCGCTCGCAGCCAGCTTCAGACGATGCGAAGCCAGATCGAGCTCTATCGTGTCCAGAACAATGGCGCGACTCCGGCCGACGACGGCGGCGGTGCCGGCCCCTGGGCCGAACTGGTCACCGAGAACTACATCCGATCGGCCCCCAACTGGCCCAACGGATTCGTCTCCGTGTACAGCGGCACGACCGGCGACCTCACGCTGACCTTCGATCTCACCCAGGGACCTTCTCCCGACCTCAATGGTGATGATGCCGGCGACGCCGCCGACGTCACGATCATCGAAGGCTGGTGAATCATCGAGCTTGTTTGACACCGGCGTTCCGGCTGAAAGGCCGGGACGCCGTTTCATCCGTCCCGTGTGATCGGGATGGACCGACCGTTTGCAGAGTACGTGTGCCATCGCGAGTTTCCGGGGGAGTAGAGGCTGCTTGCCTCGGAGGGAACAGCGAGATGATGAAGTCGATGAACTACGAAAATCCAGGAAAGCGTTGCGGATCACGGGGTTTCACCCTGATCGAGATTCTCATCGTGGTGGTCATTCTTGGAATCCTCGCCGCGATCATCATTCCCCAGTTCGCCAGCGCACAGAGCGCCGCTCGGGCGACCGCCATGCGATCCCAGCTGGGAACCGTCCGCAGTCAGATCGCCGCGTGGCAGGTCCAGAACGGCGGACAGATCCCCGGAGGCCCTGGCGGTACCGCCGACGAGGCCATCGATACGCTCATCGCGGACGGCTACCTCACTCGAACCGTGTTCGTCTCTCCCGGCTTCGTCTGGATCTGGGACTCCAGCCGTGCGGAGTTGGAGATCGAATACGACCCCTCCATCGACCCTTCGATTCCCGATGCGGACGGAGATGGCGATGGGGATGCGGATGATGTTGCCGTGATCCGAACCTGGTAGGCGGTCCGACGTCGTGAAATCCTGATCAGAAAGGGAGGAACGATGCTGACTCATGACCTTCGATATCGATCAGGCTCCGTGCCATGGGGACTGGTGTCCGTCCTTGCGGTGCTGATGCTTCTCCTGCTCGGTCTGGGCCGGATCACGATGGATGCCCGCGGCAAGCAGCGGTCGGCGGAGTCCCAGCTCCGGTCGCGATTTCAACTGATGCAACAGATGGTGCCGCCGGGATCCAGAGTGCTGGCCTGGCAATCGGATCCCATCACTCACGATGCCGTCATCGTTCTGCTGCGTGATGCAGGGGGGACCGTCGACTGGAGGAACCTCATCGTCCTCTGGGATCGGGTCTCGGTACCTGGTGTCCTGGTCGGAGTCGCGGATCATCCGATCGACCTTCCACTCCAGTCCGCCGGTACGGAAGAGTGGAGGCGTTTTCTGATGGATGTCCGGGTACGACTGCTTCCCGTCGTGCGGCCGGAAGCGCTGGGGATTCTGAATCGATCGGATCCCTCGGGTATCGGACCTCTGGTCCGGATCGATGCGTGCCGGGATCCGCGATGAACCGGATCGCCTGCGTTCTGAGCCGGTTCTTCGGGGCTTGAGGGACGCATGACGCCGAATGGGAGGAAGTCCGCGTCAGATCGCCGCCCGATCGGCCGATGACTCTCTTGCGAAACACCTCCATTTGGGAATCAACGTATGCGCAATGATCGATCTCTCCGGCATCTCCTGATGATGAACGCCATCCTTGCGGCTGGTCTCATCTGGACTCTTCTCGTCGTCACGGGGCCGTTCGCGGTCAACGCCGAGGCGGCGAATCAGTATCGGTCGAGTCGGGCGAGTGGTCCGCCGGCCGAGGCAGTCACCGGGGTGGGCAACGCTTCGGCTCGACAACGCAAGCAGATGATCGATCGTCTGACGGAGATCGAGAGCAAGGTCGACGAGCTCACCAAGGCGATCACCTCCGGGTCGGTCACCGTCAAGATCGCGAATGTCGACGACCTCGCGATCGACTACGGACGCCTCGCGGACGCGATCCGGTCTCGCAAGTGATTCACGGAAACTGGAGCGGCCCATGTGCCATCTTCGACGCGGCTACACGCTTGCGGAACTGATCATCGTCATCGGGATACTCGGCCTGGCGGGGGCGCTGCTCGTTCCCCGCTTGATCAACGCCGATACGTTCACGGTGCAGGCAGCGGTTCGATCCGTGATCGCGGACATCACCTTCGCCCAGACCGACGCGCTGGCCATGCAGAAGGTGAGACGAGTTCAGTTCCTCCGGGACGATAATGATCGCGTTCATGGCTACGCGATCCTCGCTCCCTCGAATCCCGATCTCTACGACGGCCCCTTCGACGCGGACACCGCGGAGTATCTCGATCATCCCTCGGCCATCGCGACGGGCGGGAATTTCATCGTCGATTTCGACCTCGAAGACCGCTTCGAAGGCGTTGAGATCACCGACGTCTCCTTCGATGGGAACGACTGGGTGGCCTTTGACGCCCTGGGAGGCCCGCTCCGCGGAGGCTCGCTCCCGCTTTCAGGGGGCGGAGAGATCCGGATGCGCGGGGTCAGCGGGTCCTATCTGATCCGATTGAGTGGATTCACGGGAAAGATCACCGTCGAACGGATCGATGAGTGACTTGGGTCGAGCGGCTTTTCGCCGCTCGTATCGGCTGCGATCTCGCGGTTGATGATCCGCCCGGAGGTCCTCACGATGTCGATCAGATCGATATTCACCCCACGTCGAATTCCGCCGATCGGCGTCGAATTCTCGGAAGAAGGATTGCGACTGGCTCAGGTCGCGTCACCTGGGAGTGACGTGATTCGACAGGTCGCCTTCGTCCCGTTCGGTCCTGATGGATCCGTCGACGTCGCCGATCTTCGCAAGGTCCTTCGAGGATTCCGAGGGAGGCAGGCGGCCATCGCGCCGCCTCGCGGCGATCTGACGATTCGACCGGCTCGACTTCCACGCCTTGAAAATCAAGAGCTTCGAGAAGCGGCCCGATGGGAAGCGGCCGGGCTGCTCGAGCTCGAGGCTGCCGACGTGGTCGCGGAACCGCTCGTGGTCTCCAACGGCGTCGACTCCGATGGCCTGGCCGAGATGCTGATCGTCGCTGGATCGGTCACCACGATCGAATCGAGACTGGAACCGTTGCTGCAGGCGGGATTGCATCCGATCGGAGTCGAACCGGCATTCGTCGGTGCGGGCCGTGCGTTCACCATGCGATCTCGTCGATCCGACGAACGGGACCGAATCAGGGTCGTGGTCGATGTGGCGGACACCGAGTCCTGGATCGTGGTCACCCGGGGTGACAGCATCGTCTTCGCGAAGCGGAGTGATGTGGGTGGATCGATGTTCGATGCCGAACTCGGCGCTGCGCTGGGAATCGACGAATCGATGGCCCGACGAACGCGTCGTGAGAGTCATCGTCGCGGACTGGAGCCTGAAGTTCTCGCGGAAGTGAAGACGGCCGTTCGCCGCGCGGCGGGACCATTGGGCGACGAAGCCGGCATGGCCGTTCGGTACGTGACGGTCGCCGCCCGACTCGGAAGGCCCGAGTGCCTTCATCTCTGTGGAGAAGCGGGGGGTTCACCGGGGCTCGTCGAGACTCTGTCCGCCGCCGTTCCCGGAATTCCCGTCGAACAGGATGAACTGGTCGGTTTCCGGTCGGCCACCGCCCCCGTATTCGGTGGGCCAACCGAGGCCGAGGATCCCGTCCGATCCGAGTTGCCGGAAGACCGATCGTCGGGCGGCGGATGCCTCGT
>JABABZ010000029.1:9043-21908 GCA_014237965.1 Phycisphaerales bacterium
CTGGGCCACGGCCTACGGCTTGTCGCTCCGACCGGTCGTGGATGCGGGGAGGCAGGCAGCATGAATGGTAGAAGCATGGACCTTCGTCCCGAGTCCGTCCGCTCCCGGGTGGCATCATCGCGGGAGAAGACTCATCTCCGAAACATGTCGGTCATCGCCGGAGTGCTGCTCACGGTGGCATGGAGCACCGGTGCGTGGCGTCTTTCGGATGCCCGGGCGGAGCACGCGCTGGCGACCGCACAGGCGGAGGAGATCCTCCGCGTCGAACAGGAACTGGCTCAGATCACCCTTCGATTCGACGAAGCCGGTCGGGCCCTGTCCGCATGGAGGCGATGTTCGATCCCGTTCGGAGCTTCGACGATCGTCGCTTCGATCGTCAACGATCTCCCGGAGTCGGGAACGATCGAACGAATCGAGCTCGATGCAGGATCTCTGGTGGCGACACCGGTTCGGGGAGCCCGTTCCCGGGGCGACAAGTCCGAAGTGAGACGAATCACCGCGGAGATCGAGGGCTTCACCGCCTCCGATGACGATGTCGCCCTCTTCGTGGAGGCACTTCGACGTCGACCGCTCCTCAAGGAAGTCCGAGTGGAGACGACTCGTCATCGGACGGTCGGAGAGGAGACCGCGCGAGCCTTCCGGATCGCCTTCGACATCGATCTCGATATCGCGAGTCCGGTGCTTGATTCACCGGAATCAACCGAGGACGAGAGAAAATGAACAACGACCGAGTCATTCAAGGCGCACTGCTGCTCGCATTGTCCGGCGCAACGGCCGTGTGGTTCGGCATCGCGCCATTGCACGCCCGCGCCGCCGCCCAACAGGCGGAGACTTCGGCGCTCAGGGCGCGAGTCGCCGAATCACCGGTTCCATCCGAGCGATTGACGCCTTTTCGCTCGGAACTCGATCGACGATCGAGAATGCTCCGTGACGAGTGCCCCGATCCTCTGATCGCGACCAAGCCCGATCTCGCCGGCGTCATTCGTCGGCTCTCGTTGCCCATCGACGGTCAGCGAGTGGTCGATCAGACCTTCACTGCGGAACGGAGCGGTCCGGTGGACCTGGATTCCGACGTCCAGTGGAACGCGACGCCCATCAGGATCGAACTGGTCGCCGCCTGGTCGGCGATCGCGGAAGTGCTGGATCTCATCGAGACCATGGAGATTCCCAGTCGGGTCACAGAATTCCGGCTCGAGCGGGATTCGGATCCTGCCATCGAAATGGCGACCGCCTTCATTGAATTGGACGTGTTGCACCGTCGAATCGCCACGGAGGGATCGGAATGAACCGAGAAGCCGGCAACGAGAATCAACTTCCTCTCGCACGGGGGAGACGTCTCCGAAACGCGGTGGAATCCGTTCGCACCCGATCCGGAAGAGTTCTTCGCTTCGCCTCCCGGCGGAACACGGTCCTCTCCGCGCTCGTTCTCGCGATTCCGATGGCGGCACTGGCTCAACCGCTCGGGCTCCTGCTCTGGGCGAGGCTCCGTCTTCTGACGACGATTCCACGAACCGCGATGGCCACGGAAGACCCTTCGAGGCTCGCCGCCGTCGAAGTTACGCTGTTTCCGGACCTTCCCGAGTCGGGGCTGGACGACCTGATCGAGCGTGATCCGCTTCGAATCAGTCCGCGCCACTTCCCCAGATCCACACCTTCTTCCTCGGAGCCCGAGGTTGCACCGAAGTCGGACTCGCAGAGCGTCGAGGAAGAGGATCGAGAGAAACAATTGGTGCAGGAGCGACTTGCATCGATCGTTTCGGAAATTCGTGTGCAGGGTCTGATCCCTGGTCGGGGCGTCGCATTGATCGACGGCCGGGCATGCAAGGTCGGGGACGAGGTCCCCACGAAGGTCGACGGAGTCACCTTCCGTCTCCTTCGGGTTCGAATGGGATCGGTCGTGATAGATGCCGGGGGGCATGAATTTACTCTCCGGTTGATCGCGGGAGGCAACGGATCTGTCGTCATCCGCCCTGAGGGCGAGGAGTTCAAACAACCATGAAGCAACAATCACTCTTCCATCGGACCCTTCGTCACATCGTGCTTTCGCTCGGTGTGTTCGCCTTGACTTGCGTGCCCGTCTTCGCAGATGGGTTCGGCCAGGACGACGCTCCGGATACCGCCGACGAGACGCTCGATCTGACCGGGGTCGAGGTCGATGACTTCGACACCTTCAACATTCAAGTCCAGGACACGGATCTGGCGCAGGTTCTCCAGATGCTCGCCCTTCAGGGCGAGCGAAACGTCATTGCAAGTCGGAACGTCTCGGCGGTGATCACCGCGAACCTCTTCGACGTCACCTTCGAGGAGGCCCTCGACGCCATTCTGAAGCCCAACGGGTTTCGATGGGTGGAAGAGGGCAAGTTCATCTATGTCTACACGCAGGAGGAATTCGCTCGAATGGAGGACCTCGATCGAAAGACCGAGAGTCGGATGTTCGAGCTCGAGCACCTCTCCGCTCGCGATGCGAGTGAATTCGCGACGCCGCTCCTTTCGGATCGCGGCAAGCTGAGTTTCATCGGCGAAGTCTCCGGTGGTATCGAGCGTGATCTCGGTGACATGGGTGGCGACAACTGGTCCAAGTCCGCGATTCTCGTGGTGAACGACTATCCCGATCGTCTCGAGCGCATCGCCGAACTCATCTCCGAGATCGACACCGCGCCGCGGCAGGTCGTCGTCGATGCGACCATCGCGAGTGTCGCGGTGGTCGAGGAAGACGCCTTCGGGGTCGACTTCTCGATCATGGGAAACCTCAATATCACAAATCTGGTGTCTCCCCTTGGTCCGGTGACGGATCTCCTGCGTGGCAGCGTGCCTCCGAAGGAAGGCGGGGGAACTTTCCCGATCTACACGGATGACAGCACGTCCTGGGGAACGCAGTCCACACCGGGCAACACCAGCACTGGCAAGTCGAACTTCATGGTCGGCCTGGTCGCGGGTGACGCCTCGGTCTTCGTCCGAGCTCTGGACCAGGTGACGGACACCATGGTTCTCGCCCGGCCCAGAATCATGGCCCTGAACCGACAGCGGGCACAGGTGATGGTCGGAAAGCGAGTCGCGTATCTCTCGACGACCGCGACCGACACGACTTCGACGCAGACGGTGCAGTACCTCGACACCGGTGTGAAACTGATGATTCGTCCCTTCATCTCGAAGGACGACACCATTCGCATGGAGGTCTATCCGAGCGTCTCCAGCGCCGAATTGAGGAAGATCAGGAACGGCAACCTCGGCAACGAGATCGAAGTTCCGGATGAATTCACCAACGAGATCTCGACCAACGTCAAGGTCCGGAACGGCGAGACGCTGGTGCTTGGTGGGCTGTTCCAGGAACAGACGACCATTTCGAACAGTCAGGTTCCGTTTCTCGGGGATGTCCCTCTGCTCGGCGCCGCCTTCAGTGGCCATGACAACACCGTTGATCGCCGGGAGATCATCTTCATGATCACCCCGAAGATCGTGGAGGACCGACTCATTCAGGAGTCCGGCCGCCAGGGAATGGCCTTCGTGAACTCGCTGCGAGCGGGGATGCGAGAAGGACTGCTTCCCTTCAGCCGGGAGAAGATGAGTTCGCAGCAGAATCAGGACGCCTTCGAGGCGATGAAGTCAGGTAACTCCGAGCTCGCACTGTTTCACTTCGACAACTCGCTTCGCCTGAACCCGGGACAGCCCGAGGTCCGACGACTGCGGGCCGAAGCAGCAGGTGATTCCGACGGTGGATATTACGACTACGACATCTGGCGTCGTGTCATGGAAGAACAGCATGCCGATCATGCCGAGCAGAAGGATGACGAGGCTCGGCTGAACTCGGAGGTCGATCCTCTGGCGGATGCTGAACTCGAAGCGACGACACGATCCGAGGAGCGGGAAGACCGATTCCTCGACGCGCTGGTGAGCGATCTCGAACGGGAATCGACGGTGTTCGGCGACGCTGTTCCAGCGGCCGATTCCTCGAAGACCGAGATCTTCGTCGTTGATGCCGATCCGATGTCCGTGGAACGGGCGTTCGGGGAAGTGACGGAGGACTCCAGCAACGAAGATCCTTCGTCGAAGACGGATGTTGGGTCGGTGCCCGACGCAGTGATCGCGGATGCCGGATCCGAGGGCGAATTCCCGACGGAAGTCGGGTCCGAATCCTTTGAATCGCCCGTCACCGAGTTTCCCACTGAGAAGCCCGCCGCGGCCGCGGCGCTCTCCACGGCGACGAACCCCGGGACGTTTGAGGCGCCCGCGGAACCGCTGCTCGCCATTCAACCTTCCGTCGTTCCGGTCGATCAGCGGGAAGAGTTCACCACCGACGACGCTCTCAGAGTGGTGGCCGAGGCCCAGAAGGCCCTGGTCTCGGCTCCGCAGAGTCCGATCTGGGGTCGGCTCTGGTGGCTCGCTCGAGTCGCGTCGGAGCAGGCCCGGGCATTCTCCAATGACACGATGCCCGCCATCGAGATGGTGACCGCCGAAGAACAGGACTGAATCACCCGTACGACGGGGGGGTCGCCGATCGTGCGATCCCTCTCGTCGTCAACGAACCCTCATCGGCCTGAATTCAGGTCTTGATTACGCCAGGATCGCACCATGATCAACCGAACCAACACCGTGACCTTCATCGCCGGCATGACCGTTCTCTTCGGAACCGCGGCCTGCACCGGGCCGACCAAGAAGGGGATCGAGGCACGAGCCGCCGCACAGACTCGATTCGATTCGGTTCGCAGCCGCGTCGATTACGATCAGGCTGATCAGGCGTTTCGGGCCGGAGACTTCGTGACGGCGAAGAACCATCTGGACGCGGCGATCAAGAAGATCGATGACGACGCGGACTACTGGGTGCTCATGGGCCGCATCTATCTCGAGAACGGAAGCCTCGGTGATGCTGCCACCAGCTTCGACAAGGCTCACCTGCTCGACGCCGAGAACGCCGATGCCTGTTACTTCCAGGGAATCGTCGATCAACGCCTGAATCGTGGTCAGGACGCCGTCGATCACTATCTGAATGCGCACGAGATCGCTCCGAGCAATCCCGGAATGCTGGTCGCCGCGGTGGACACGCTGATCGGCGAGGGTGATTTCGACGAAGCTGATCGCGTGCTCCGCGAGAATCGCTCCGAATTCAGCGAAGCCGCTGCGATTCACCACCTCTCCGGCCGCGTCGCCATGTTGAAGGGGCGTTGGAACGACGCCGTGGATCATCTGGAACGTGCGGTTCTGCTCGACGACGAAGATCGTTGGATGCTCGAGGATCTGGCGCGAGCTCAGATGTCGGCGCATCGAACGAGCGATTGCCTGCAGACGATCGATCGCCTGATGGTGATCTCGGAAGCGGGGGATCAGGATCGCGAGCTGATGCGCATGCGAGGACGTTGCCTGGCGGCCGGCGAGCGTTTCCGGGAAGCCCGGGCGATGTTCCTCGACTTCACGAATCTGCATCCCGAGGATGCCGAAGGATGGGTCGATTTCGGTCTGATGTGCCTCGAAGTCGAAGACTATCGCCGTGTGGTTCGAGCCGGACAACGTCTGGTCGTGCTCGAGCCGAACGAGTTCGAGGGTTACTTCCTTCTCGGTCAGGCTGCACTGAGGGAGAAGGAGTACACGACCGCCGGGACGCTCTTCAAGCGAGCGGTCGAGGTTGCGCCTGATCGTGATGAACCGAAACTGGCACTCGGCATGGTCTACGAACTTCAGGGGGAGTATGCCGCGGCCTTTCGCGTGTACGCCGGGCTGATGAAGTCGAATCCCGAAGACCACCGGGTCCGACATCTTCTCACCGGAGTCGGAGAGCAGCTCGATTGAGCTGGAATCCGGGCGGTCCACACTGGTTGAGAGCAGGGAGGCTGTGGTGTTCGACTCGACTTCGATCCTGATCGCCGTCATCGCCTGCGCTCTGGGCGTGGCTCTGACGTCATGGCGCAATCGACGCCGAATTCGACTCGCCTGTTCCGATCCCGAATCGGCACGCCGCTCGGTTCCCCGGATCTCGGAACTGCACGATCGATTCCAGGCGGAACGCGATTCACGCGACGAAGAACAGGTGCTCGCACGCCGAATCGCCGAAGAGAGAGCGATTCGATTCGAACGGATGTTCACCTCGTTCGACGATCCCATCCTGGTGCTCGATCGCCATGGCGAGGTCGTTGAAGCGAACCCTGCGGCGCTGATGCTCGCCGGTCTCGAAGAGAATGAGACCGTGGTGGACGCCGTTCACCCCAGGCCGATCTCGATGATGATCTCCAACCAGGCCGCGGCTGAAGAGATTCACGCGGTCTCGAGGATGGTGGTGGACGGTGGATCCGACGATCTGCGTCGCGCCGTCTTCGAACTGGCCGACGAAGACGAGGAATCGCGGACGCGAGCATTCGAGGCGGTGATCCGGGCCCTTGATGCCAACGGTCGCACGCTCGTCGTACTGCATGAAACGACGCGGGAGCGGGAGATGGCTCGGCTCAAGAGCGAGTTCGTCGCGAAGGCGAGTCATGAACTTCGCACGCCGCTGAGTTCGATTCGAGCTTCGCTCGAGATGCTCTCCGACGGCGAACTTCAGGCCCCCGAGCAACGAGCGGAGTTTCTGGGAATCGCGATGGAGGAGTCGGATCGACTGGCGAAGCTCGTCAACGACATGCTGGACATCAGTTGCATCGAAGCGGGCGTCGCGCGACCTCGCATCGGCCGCGTCGAACTTGGTGAGATCGCCAGGGATGTGGTGGACGGCCTTCGGGCCGCCGCGGAACGAAAGTCCGTCGACCTTCGGATTCACGCGGAGGCCGGACTCGTCGTGGACGGTGATCCGGAGATGTTGTCGGCAGTCATCGGGAATCTGGTCGGAAACGCTCTCAAGTACGTTCCCGAGGGCGAGCGAGTCACCGTGACGGTCGATGCCGAAGACCTGACTCGATCGGTCGTGGTCACCGTCACCGACACGGGACTGGGCATTCCCCCCGAGGACATCGACCGGCTCTTCGAGAAGTTTTATCGGATCAAGCGATACGAGCGCACTGCGCGAGGAACGGGCCTTGGCCTCAATCTTTGTCGAAACATCATCGAGCAGGTTCATCAGGGCCGCATCGGAGTCGATTCAAGACTAGGTGAGGGGGCTCGCTTCTGGTTCAGCGTGCCTGCTTCGCATCCAGCATCGATGGCGGCCTGAATGAACAACGATCAAGACAACGGCAATTCGACGATTTTGGTCGCTGATGACGAGGAGTACATCGTCAGGGTGGTCGCATTCAAGCTTCGCGGCGCGGGCTACGACGTGATCGAAGCCGTCGACGGCGAGGATGCGTGGTCGAAGGTTCGAGCGGGAGGGATCGATCTGGTCCTCACCGATCACCAGATGCCCTTGATGACCGGACTGGAACTGGCGGGTCGGATCGCCGACGAGCCGAACACCCGTCACATCCCGGTTCTGATGCTGACCGCAAGAGGTTTTCGTCTGGACGCCGAGGAGATCGTGGCGAGTCGCATCGTCGAACTGATCGCGAAACCGTTCTCACCGCGGGTGCTCCTGGACCGTGTTCGAGCGACCCTCGACGCCCGCGACGTCGGAAGCGATTCGATCGGGGAGGCCGCATGAACTCGACCTCGACGAACAAGACGAGTGCCATCGAGTTGGTGATCGCAGGTGATCTGGCCGGAATCGGTGCCGCCTGGATCTCCATCGAGAACGGCGTCCCGCGGTGGTCGACCGTGAGTGACCCGGTCGGAGCCTGGCGACAGGCGCTGCTGGTCGGTGCCAAGCCGGTGCGAGAAGCCGTCCGAAAGAACCTTCCGATGCTGATCGACGGAGACGGGGGAGCCTGCGAGCTCTTTCCGGGAGTCATGGCGATCGGATGCGTTTCAGAGACCCGTCGAGGCAGATGCGAAGGTGTCGCGGTGCTTCCCACGAGCGACCTGATCACCGAGGGGTCGTTGTCGATGTTGTGCAATGCCGCGGAGGTCGATGAAACGGTCATCCGTGGCTTCGCGAGCCGGGATGCACTTCCGCCTCGTGAAGCGATGCCGGCCATCACCGACCTCGTTCGCCGACTTCATGTGAGCGCCCGACGGCGCACCGAGGAGCGTGAAGCGGCTCACTCCGTCGACCGCCGACTGTCCGAAAGCTACGAGGAACTTCATCTTCTCAACTCGCTCATCGACGGCCTGGTCGTCGGGGGAGATCCTGGGGATTTCCTCGTGTCCGCAGCCGAGGAACTGGCCGCGACCGCGGGATACAGCTGGATCGCCATTCTTCTGGACGATCCCGGCGCTGCGAGAGTCGACGACTTCGTGGTCCACGGCAGCGGGGCGCCGACTCGCGCCGAGGTCAGGTTGATCGCGGAATCCGCGTCCACCAGTACCGCCACGGCCGTGCTTGATCCGACCTTCGGCGAAATGGGACTTGCGGCCGTCAGAGGCGGCGATCGGAATCTCGGCACGCTGGTCGCCGGGGGCCGGGCCGGAGAACCGATCTCCAGCATCGAGTTGACGCTGCTGGCATCCGCCGCCGGTCACCTCGGAGTGTTCCTCCGCAACGCGGCGTTGTACTCGGATCTGGATGCGATGTTCCTGGGAACACTGCAGTCGATGGTCGCCGCGATCGACGCAAAGGACCCCTATACCCGTGGTCACTCGCAGCGAGTGGCGATTCTGAGTCGGGATCTGGCCGCCGCGATCGGACTTCCCGAGGCCTTCGTCAAGACGGCGCATCTCTCGGGACTGGTCCACGACATCGGAAAGATCGGCGTCCCCGAAGCCGTCCTGTGCAAGGCGGGGCGACTCGACGACTCCGAATTCGCGGCCATCCGCCAGCATCCGCAGATCGGATTCCGGATCCTCAGGGACATTCCCCAGATTCGTGATCTGCCCCCGGGGTTCTGTGTCATCACGAATCGTGGGACGGCTCTGGATATCCGGCAGGAATCGCCGGCGAGGAGATTCCGCTGCTGGCCCGGATCATCGCGATCTGCGACAGCTTTGATGCCATGAGTTCGAACCGGACCTATCGAAGTGCCAAGCCTCGTCAGAAGGTCTTCGAGGAACTTCGAAACTGCCGAGGCTCCCAGTTCGATCCGTCGATCGTCCCGGTCTTCCTCGGAATGGACTTCACGGAATACGACCGTCTGCTCGCACGCGATGCGGATGATTTCAGTCTCACCGATGATCGGAGGGTGGCATGAATCTTCGATTCGAAGATCACGGTCGTCTCTGCGTCGTGCAGGTCGATGGAGAATGTGTCGGCGAATCCGCGGAATCGCTTCGACGAGCCTGCGTCGAGCGGTTCACCGGTGGAATCGAGGACATCATTCTGGACGTCTCGGCGACCTCGCTCATCGACTCGATCGGTCTCGAGGTGCTTCTGGATGTCGCGGATGTCGCGACGGAACGAAGAGGACGTTGTCTCCTCGCCGCTCCGGGAGACACCCTGCGATCGATTCTGGAGATCACACGGATCGCTGATCGCCTCGAGGTCCATGATGCGGTTGAATCGGCGGCGAGGGTACTGCGATGAAGACACGCGAATCCGAAACACGTCAGTCGGATCGATCCGCCATGATCACCACTTCCGCCCCGCTCGGGGAGGTGTTGGTCGAGTCCGGTCGGATCACTCGTACCCAGCTCGAGACCGCTCTTTCGGCGCAGCGCGACGGTGGTGATCATCGACTCCTCGGAGAAGTGCTGGTGTCGCTTGGTTTCGCCGACGAAGTGAGCGTCGCCGAGGGGCTCGCCACCGGGTGCGGGCTTCCGTTCGTGCGAGAGCCCGCCCGAATCGCCGATCCTGCGGTGGTGGAACTTCTTCCCCGTGACTTTGCGCGGCAGCATCGGGTCCTTCCGCTCTTCCTCGTTCGAGGAACCCTGACCATCGCCGCGGCGGAACCCTCGAATCTCTACCTGTTCGAGGAAATCGCCCGACGAACCGGACATCGCGTCCAGGTCGCTGCGGCGGCCGCCAGCGAACTCGAGAGCGCGATCGAGAACTGGCTTCCCGCCGCGAACGTCTTCGTGATCGACGACATTCACGACGGCGTGGAGGATGCGGATCTCACCGTCCTCGAACGTCAGGTTTCCGAGCTCACCGATCTGGCGGAGATCGCCGGTCACGGGCCGGTGGTTCGTCTGGTGAACTGGTTGATCCATGATGCCGTCGAGGACGGCGCCAGCGACATCCATGTCGAGCCCGGGGACCGTGACCTTCGCGTTCGATTCCGGATCGATGGTCGTCTGCATGAGAAGATCAGGCCTCCCCATCGCATGGGACCGGCGATCACGAGCCGAATCAAGATCATGGCCGAGTTGGACATCGCCGAGCGGCGACTCCCTCAGGACGGCGACATTCACGTGCTGCTCGACGGAAGACGCGTGGACCTTCGGGTTTCGACGATGTCGGGTCGTCAGGGTGAGAAGGTCGTCATTCGAATCATCGACAGTCGCAATGCGATCGTCGCCCCGGAACGCCTTGGAATGGCACCGGAGATCCGCGATCGATGGTCGGGTCTGCTGGCCGCGGCCAATGGCGTCGTCCTGGTGACCGGTCCCACCGGAAGCGGCAAGAGCACCACGCTGTATTCGGCGTTGGGTGCGATGGACGCCGACACGCTCAACCTCTCGACGATCGAGGACCCGGTCGAAGCGGTGATCCCCGGCGTCAATCAATTCCAGGTCAATGATCGGACCGGATTCGGATTTTCATCGGCGCTGCGATCGATGCTTCGCCAGGATCCCGATGTGGTGATGGTGGGGGAGATCCGAGACGAAGAGACGGCGGCGATCGCGGCGCAGGCCGCATTGACCGGTCATCTCGTCCTGTCCTCGCTTCATACCAACGACGCCTGTGCCGCTCCGGTTCGGTTGATGAACCTCGGAGTCGAATCGTTCCTCGTCGCGACCGTGTTGCGCGGGGTTCTGGCGCAGAGACTGGTTCGCCGTGTCTGCCCGCAGTGCCGGCGCGAGGTCGAGGTCGAAGACGGCGTGCGGCGGATGGTCGAAGCCGTGGCGCCGGTCGAGGTGTTCCAGGCCGGCGAGGGATGTCAGCGTTGTCGTGGAACCGGCTTCAGCGGACGCGTCGGTGTGTTTGAATTGCTGGCGCCCAACGATGCGATCTGTGACGCGATCGCATCCGCGATCCCGCATCGCGAACTGGCGGAAGTGGCTCGAAGTCAGGGATTCGAGTCGATGCGAGCCGACGGCCTGCGGAAGGTCGCTGAAGGCATGACGACTTTCGAGGAGGTGCTCGCGGCCACCGCCGCGTGAAACCATGAACGAAACCGCCACATGGTCATGGCAGGCTCGAGATGCGACCGGTCGCCTGCTGCGCGGTACTCAGGCCGCGGCCGACGCCGCGGAGGTCGCTTCCAGGCTTCGTTCTGAAGGACGGATCGTCCTCTCGATCGATCGAGCCATGCGCGACGGCATCCACTCCGCGGTCAAGCGAAGGCCCTTCGCAAGAAGAGTGTCTTCGGCAGCCGTATCCTCCTTCATCAGGCAGCTTTCGGTCATGCTCGATGCGGGCGTGCCCGTGGTCGAAGCGATCGAAGTGGTGCGCCTCCAGACCGCGGATCAGAGGTTGTCCGACGAACTCGCGGTGGTTCGGGACGAAGTGGAGAACGGTGGCTCGCTCAGTGATGCGTTCGCGAAATTCCCCTCGACGTTCCCACCGGTCGCGGTGGGCCTGGTGAGAGCGGCCGAAGCGGTCGGCGATCTTTCCGGGATGTTCGAACAACTCGCCGACTGGCTCCAGCGCGAACAGCGGATTCGCCGACAGGTCCGTTCCGCTCTCGCGTATCCCGTGCTTCTGGCGATCGTGGGTTCCTTGATCACCATTCTTCTGGTCACGTTCGTGATGCCGCGATTCGAAGCGATCTACGCGCAGCGATCCGCGGATCTTCCGCCGTTGACCGAGGCGGTGCTCGGCGTCGGCCGGTTCATCACTTCCGGATGGAAGATCTGGGTGCCGAGCCTCGTCGTCGCGGTCACGTTCGGAGCATTCGCGAGGCGGACACGATTCGTGAATCGCATGCTGGAGTACGTCCGTTTCGATGCGCCTCTGCTTCGAAGCGTGATCCGGCCCGCGGATCTCGCCCGGGCCACCCGGACGCTCGGGGTTCTCCTGACCGCCGGTGTTCCTCTGCTGGATGCGATCACGATCTGCCGGGGGCTCTCCCCCTGGAGTCGCTGGTCGCGATTCTGGGATCGGATCGAAGAAGGGGCTCGGAACGGCGATGGCATCGCCGATCGCTTCGAAGTCGGAGATCTCGTACCCGGAAGCGCTCGAGCGATGATCGCCGCCGGTGAGCGGTCGGGAAGGCTCCCCGCGGTTCTGAACCGGGTCGCCGATGCGGCCGACGAGGATCTGGAAGTCGCGGTGAAACGTGTCTCGGTGATGCTCGAGCCATTGGCCATCGTCGTGCTCGGAAGCGTGATCGGAGTCGTCGCCATCGCCTTGCTGCTGCCCGTGTTCAAGATGAGCACGATCGCCGGCGGCTGAAAACTTGAAAAATTCAAAGGCGTTTTCGAACCCGTCAGGGCCATCGGGGCTGGGGTACTTCCCCCCCATGCGCGGATGGGTCCGAAAGATCGCGGAGCGGGCGGCCTTGTGTCGATGTTCTTCGAGGTCGCGATCAAGGACGCAGCGATCGCGAGGAACAGGCTCGGCTTGGGACCCTCGGTGGGGCGCATCACGGATGATCGCTCGCCGCCGAATCCCGATCTCGTCTGCACGGATGCAGTCGAAACCAGCTGGGAAACGGAGTTGGATCACGGAAGATCCACTTTTTCGAGTTCACCCGACAATTCGGGGAACGTCATCAGGTTCTGCGTCGTAGGGAACATCGTCATGCCTAGCAAGAAGAACAGCGACAACGATGGACTGAGACGCCGTGCGGCACGGATGGCCGCATCGCTCGAC
>JABABZ010000002.1 GCA_014237965.1 Phycisphaerales bacterium
GAGCATCAGCGTGCCCTTCCTCCCGAATCGATCGGACAGCTGGCCGAGAATCGGGGATCCGATGAACTCGCCGAACCGCATCATCCCCATGGCGACACCGAGCAGGAACGCTCGAGTGGCCACGCTGGTTCCGTCCTGGAGCACGCCATGTTCCGTCGGATGCAGGAACATCGGCGAGAGCACGGGTGAAACCAACGCGCTGGCGAAGAATCCAAGGAAGACGATGGTGTAGATGAGCAACATGGGTTCGAAGCAGACAGCCCGTGGGCACGACCATATGACTTCTCAACGACTCATGCTGTTCGGAGTCGTGCGGTGACTCGTCCCTCGGTCGAACTACCCGGCCAGGATCATCCGGGGCGTCCCTCTTTCTTTGCCGGTCCTCCGGAAGGTTTTCCGGTCGAACCCGACGTCGTCGGCTTCCCGCTCGCACCTCCTGATGGTCTGCCACCACCCGACCACGGGTTGTCGGCGGCGTCTGAGACCGGAGTCTCGATCTCGAAACTGATCTCACCTGGCGTCGGCCGACGCAGGAGCACGTTGTCTCCCGGCTCGATTCCCTCAAGAATCTCGACCTCCATCTCGCTCGACCGACCGATCTTCACCGCTCGCTGCGCGAAGCCTCGTTCATCCGGAACGTAGACGAAGGCGATCGGACCCTTTCGGAAGACCGCCTGGATGGGAACCGACACGGCATTCTCGACCTTGCCGAGAACGATTTCGCCTCGACATCGCATGGATGGCTTGAGGCCCAGCGAAGGGTCGGCGTCGAGCAGAACACGAACGGTGTAGTCACGGCGATTGGGGTCGCGCCATCCACCGCTCTCCGCCAGTACGCTCACACCAAGCACCGATGCGGGAATGGCGGTGCCGGGAAGCGAGTCGCTGTAGATGACGGCGGGCTGGCCCTCCCGAACCCGGCCGCTCAGTGCCTCGCCGACCTTGAGGCTGGCGATCATCCGGCTGGTGTCCGGAAGGATCATCACCAATTCGTTCTGGCGGAGTTCCGTTCCCACCTGCGGCGGCGGCTCGTTGTCCCGGCCCCGACGCTCACCGCTCGAGAGGCTCGATGCATACACCACCAGGCCGTCGCTCGGCGCCGTGACCTTGCACGCTTCAAGTTGGTCCTTGAGATCCTGAAGACGTTCGCGGGCAGACTCTCGCTTGAACCGGGCGCTCTCGACATCTGCTTCGATCTTCACGATCTCCGCCTCGTGCCGCTGACGAACACGTCCCTTTTCAGCACGGCTCTGCTCGACCGCGGACTTGTTCGTGGCCAGTTCCATCTTGATCGTGTAGTCCTCGTAGACCTGCTTGGCGAGTTCCGCCTCCTTGACCCGAGCTTCCGATTCGATCATCGCGATGCGATCCCGTTCATATTCATCGAGCGCGAGGAATCCCTTCTCGACGAGCTTTCGCCCGTCTTCGGCCCGCTTCACGAGTCGATCTCTATTGATCGTCGCGGTCTGGATCTCCAGATCGAGCTTCTGTCGCGCCGTGACGACACCGCCCTCTTCCCATGCCTGCATCGCCAGCTGGGCGATCTCGATCTCGAGATCCGCCTTCTCAAGGTCGCTGGCCATCGTCGAGTTGCGGATCGCCAGCGATTGTTCCGCGGCGATGACCGAACTCTCAGCGGTCTGCACCTTGTCCTCGCCGTCCTTGATCTGATTGATCAACTCGTCGTCGGCGATACGCAGGATGACATCCCCCTCATGAACGAACGTGCCTTCGCCGACGATTTCGGTGATCACCGCTCGCGTCTCGAGCAGATTCCGAATCTCCACCTGGCGCTCCGTGGTCAACTCCCCGCTGACCGGGATCACGATCTGGAAGTCTCCACGATCGACGGTGTGGATCTGAGATGCGTCGATCGATGACTCGACCGGCTCAGCCCCGCCCAATGAGACGATCACGGCCGTACCGATGACCACCACCGCCAGAACGGCGATCACGGCCGACAGAATCTTGCCTTGATGACGACGGGCGAAAGATGCATGGAGTGAATTTCGGAAGAGCATGACGAGAGCGACCTCTTGCTGGATGGGAAGGATGGCTGAGCGACCCCTCGGGGCTTCGTGCAGCCGGGTGCCGTTGGATTCTTGTACCGGGGCACGGAGCCGATGATGCATCGGAGCCTCGCCTGAGAGCCGAAACAGACCCTGAAGCCTACCTCAACGACCGACCACACCACGGTTTCGAGCTGGCGAACGGGTGGATTCACGGGGAAACGCCGCCCCTCCTCAGGTTCAATCGGAACGCGGAGAAGTCCCCGTTGAATCTTCTTGCTCCGGGACGACCATCCAGAGGCAGCTTGCACGCTACCTTCCGAAGATGCGCCTGACGCCACTGACCTCCGACCTTCTCTTGCTCATTGCCGCGGCAATCTGGGGATTCGGGTTCATTGCCCAAAAGGAGGCCATGGATGAGGTCGGGCCCCTGACCTTCAACGCCGTCCGATTCGCGATCGGCGCACTCGCCGTGGCACCTCTGCGGCTCTTCATTCCGCGAGTCAAGTCTGCCACCTCGCCGGAGGAACGGCGTGAGGAGAGATCGCTCCTCATTCGTGGGTCGATTCTGCTCGGACTGGTCGTCGCCCTCGCGTCCGCATTCCAGCAGTGGGGAATCGTTGGAACCGATGCGGGACCGGCCGGCTTCATCACCGGCCTTTATGTGGTCTTCACGCCGCTGGTGGGCTTGTTGATCGGCATTCGAACCGGAGTCGCCACCTGGCTCGGATGCGGCCTTGCCGTCGTGGGAATGTGGTTTCTCGGTGTGAAGGCCGATACCAGTGGATTTCAGATCGACATTCCCTCGTTACTGGTCCTGCTCGGCGCGGTTGGTTGGGCGGTGCAGGTACAGATCGTCGGTCGGTACTCACCGAAGACCGACCCGATCGAACTGACCGTGCTTCAGTTCACGGTCGTCGCCATCACGACTTTCATCGCGGCCATTCTGATCGAGGGGCCAGAACAGGCCCTCGGCATCGGGCGGGCCCTTCGCGAGGCGACCTGGGAGATCCTCTATTCCGGAGTCCTCGCGATCGGCGTTGCCTTCTTCCTTCAGATCGTCGCCCAGCGAAAGTCTCCCCCGGCTCACGTGGCGATCCTGCTGAGCCTCGAAGCGGTGTTCGCCGCACTTGGCGGATGGTGGTTGCTGGGCGAGAACTACGACGGGCGAACCATGATCGGGTGCGGGTTCATGTTGGCTGGGATCGTCGCCAGCCAACTTCCCCGTTTCGTCGGCCCAAGACGCTCGATATCTCCGCGATGAGGCTTCATCGTCGGTTCGGGAGCACGGCCTGACCATGTAAAACCCTGCGGTGAAGGGAGTTGCAATAAGCACTTCTATTTTGCTGTCCTGAGCGTGCCATACACTCTATTCTTGGTGATGCTCAACAAACCCTCGTTTGCGGGGTGGTTGCGGGACTCCAACTTGGATCGTTCTTGGATCGTTGGTTCGGAGTCCTGAACTCTTGAATGCGAATTACGCCGCGTGACGCATGCATGACTGTCAAAAATCCCGGAGAGATGAGATGACCCGCGAATCAAAATCAAAGATGCCTTCCCGACTTGAGGCCTACACGAAAATCGGCAAGCAGACGAGTGCCATCGGTGCGTTCGGAATCGCGGCCGTCGCGGTCACCGGAGCCGCAGACGCCGCGCTTCAGACCTGGACCGTCGGTCAGAACTTTGGATACAACAACAGGGCTGCCACCGCTGGTGCCGACCTCGCCCTTACAGCGACGTTCAACAGCGCGTTCAAGGTCAATTTCTTCAACACCGGCACGGTCAACCAGACTAACCAGCAGATCAAACAGCAGGTCCTCTGGGCGCCGAACAACAATCTTTCGTTCATCAACTGGGGGACCGCGAACGACGGGGAGGACTACAACGACCCCGCCCAATGGCGCGGGGCTCAGACGTTCGGAGCCAGCGCCTTGAATGGTGTCGCCTCCGCATTCGGGCCCGCGTACACCGTGCATAGCTGGTTCCAGGCGGTGAATAGCCACACCACTTCCAACGACATCGCGTGGTCCAGCTTTGGTGCCACACCTCAGGGTGCGCTCGCGATCGGCATCCGCTTTGATGCCGGGGCAGGCAACTACCATTACGGGTGGGTGGAGATCTCCAACGACGCAAACGGCGCCTATTCCGTCGAACGCTGGGCGGTCGAGACGACCGCGAACACCGCGGCGTCCTACGCACCGGTCCCCGGTCCGATGGGCCTGACCGCCCTGGCCCTCGGTGCCGCCGGCATCCGCCGATCGCGGAAACGATCCGCCTGATTCCGCTGCTCGGCCCCGGATGAGAGATCTGATGTTCGCTGACTCCCACGAGGGCCGTCCACTTCGGACGGCCCTTGTGTCTTGCGTAGCTGGGCTTTTCGTGGTTTGAAGACTTGATTGGACGTCCTTTTCCGTCGTCGGACCACTACAGTGATGGAATGGACGCCGGACCCGATCAGACTCGATGGAATCGCCGATGTATCCCGCTCCTCACGTTGCTCGGGGCGACTTCGGTGCTGACTGCAGGTGTCGCGGGATCCGACGACCCCGTGGTTCCGGACGACGCGGTGCATGCTGGTGTTCCATCCTCCAGCGATTCGGTCGACTTCAATCGCGACGTCCGACCGATCCTGGTCGCTCGATGCTTCGTCTGTCACGGTCCCGATGAATCCACCAGAGAGCGAGGCCTTCGGCTCGATCTCCGAGACGGTGCCGTCGAACCTGCCAAGCCGGGACGTGATCCCGCGATCGTTCCCGGTGACGCCGAACGCAGCCTGCTCATCGAGCGGATCACCGATCACCTTGATCCGATGCCGCCCTCGGGAGAACCATTGACTGCGGCGGAGATCGACACGCTTCGGCGTTGGATCGATGACGGCGCGGAATACGCCGGACATTGGTCCTGGGAACCCGTCGGCGAGCCGAGCCCACCCACGATCGCATCCGAAGATCAGTTCCTGATCCGAACCGACATCGATCGCTTCATCATTGATGCCTTGGAAAAGGCCGATCTTGACCCATCCGGCGACGCCGCACCAGCCCGCCAGGTGAGACGACTTTCCTACGACCTGGTCGGCCTGCCTCCGGACCCGACGATCGTCGCGGCCTTTGAAGCGGACCCGAGCGAGGCGCACTGGGACCGATTGGTCGAGGGGTATCTTGCCTCGCCCGGTTTCGGAGAACGATGGGGGCGGCACTGGCTGGATCTCGTTCGCTACGCCGAGACCTGCGGCCATGAGTTCGACTACCCCATCCGCGAAGCGTGGCGATACCGGGACTGGGTGGTTCGCGCCCTCAACGATGATCTTCCCTATGACCGATTCGTTCGGGAGCAGATCGCCGGTGATCTCCTCGACCCTCGGATCAATCCCGCGGATGGAACCAACGAGAGCGTGGTGGGCACCGGCTTCTGGTATTTCCACCAGGCCGTACACGCACCGACCGACGTCACTCAGGATCAGTCCGACCGGATCGCGAACCAGCTCGAGGTCCTCGGGCAGGGTTTCCTCGGCGTCACCGTCGCGTGCGCTCGTTGCCATGATCACAAGTTCGACGCCATCTCGACCCGCGACTATTACGCGCTCTCTGGATACATGCAGTCGATGCATCAGGGCTACGCCTATCAGGATCCGGGCGGGATGATCGAGGCCGCGGTCGCCCGGCTGGTTGAAGACCGACCCGAGCCGATCGGGACTTCGCACATCGAGCCGGCGATACTCGCCTCCTATCTCAAGGCAGCTTCGGACGCTCGCGAACTTGACTCGTCCTCATCGATCGCCGAAGAGCGAGGACTCGACGACGAACTCCTCGCGCGATGGATCACGGTGTTCGAGGAAGAAGACTGGCAGAGTCCGGAACATCCGTGGCATGCCTGGATCGCGCTCGGTCATCAGCAGGGGCTCGCATCCGAGGATGTCCGAACACCATTGCTGGCCGCCCTCGACCGCGAGACCGACGAGTCCGCGACCATCCTGGAGTCGTTCGATCGGTCATCGCCTGACTTGCGGTGGTATTCAACGGGATGGGCGTGGAATGATCGCGACGACGATCGGCCATCACCGACCACATCAGGCACCCTGGCCAGCGACACGCTCGAACCGCGGCTTCAGGGAACCCTGCGCAGCGAGACCTTCACGCTCGACCAGCGGTTCCTTCACTGGCGGGTTCGTGGAACCGGCGAAGGCGCCCGAATCCGTCTGGTCGTTGAAGGCATGGTGATGGATGAATTCAATGCGCTGTTGTTCTCCGGTTACCGGCAGGACGTCGCCACCAAGAACGGATGGCGTCACGTGGTCATGGACACCAGGCTGCAGCCCGGATGCCGCGCCCACCTCGAGTTGATCGATGATGGTCCGGGCCGACTCGAAGTCGATGCGATCTGGATGAGTGACCACGGAGGTCGCGCGCCCTCGATCATCAAACGGCCCGAGTGGATCGATCCGGCCCGCGCCGGCGACCGAGATCGTTTCACCCTTGAATTCGCACGAGCCGCGTCGGAACGGACCCGAGACGGCGAAGAGGGCATCGTCCTTCGAGACCCTCTGATCGCCGCCGGCCTCTGGGGGGCCGACCTCGCTGCCGCCGATGCGGCGCGAGATCGAAGAACTCGGGAGTTCGATCGCCGGAGCGCGGTCGCGGACGCCGTGCCGAATCCTCGTCGTGTACTGGCCGCCAACGAAGGAAGTGGCGTGGACCAGCCGATCTACGTTCGCGGATCGCACAAGACCTCCGGCGAGATCGCGACTCGTTCCTTCATCGAGTCGATCGCGAAGGATCCGGCTTCACCACCGGTTGACGGCTCCGGTCGACTTCAACTCGCCGATGCGATCCTCGAAGAGGCGAACCCGCTTCCCGCTCGCGTGTTCGTCAATCGCGTGTGGCACCATCTCTTCGGACGGGGGCTGGTCTCCACCACCGACGACTTCGGTGGCTTGGGAACCATGCCCTCGCATCCGGCATTGCTCGATCATCTCGCCACCCGGTTCCAATCCGACTGGTCCATCAAGAACCTGATTCGCTCGATCGTGAAGTCAAGCGTGTATCGGCGGTCGAGCATGGCGACTCGGGAAACGGCGATCCGCATGCTGACGGTCGATCCTCAGAACGAACTTCTCGCCATCGCACCGATCCGACGGCTTCAAGCGGAAGCCATCCGAGATGCGCTCCTCGCAGTCAGTGGCCGGCTCGTCGATCAGGTCGGAGGTCCGCCGATCGCGACGCACCTGACTCCGTTCATGACCGGCCGCGGCCGACCCGGGGGAAGCGGGCCGATGGACGGCGACGGGCGACGAAGCCTGTATCTCGAAGTCCGGCGCAACTTTCCCGATCCGATGCTGGCCGCCTTCGACCAGCCTCCACCGAGCACCACGGTGGGAACTCGGAATGTCTCGAACGTTCCAGCCCAGTCGCTCGTATTCCTCAATGATCCACTCGTACATGAACTTGCCGAAATCTGGGCGGTTCGAATCCTCGATGACACCACTCTGGAATCTGATCGCTCCAGAGCCGACCGGATGTGGCGAACCGCATTCGCCGTCGAACCCTCCGACCGGGATCTCGACGCCATCGTGTCCTTCGTGGCGGCTGGAGATGATCGAAGCGAACGCTGGACCGACGTCGCGCATGTCCTCTTCAACACCAAGGCATTCATCTACCTCGACTGAATCACCGAACCGATGACCACCGACCCTCCAACCTCGCACCACTGCGGACGATTCGTCGCCGGCCCGACCAGTCGGCGACAGATGCTTCGTCAAGTGGCCGGCGGATTCGGACTCGCCGCGTTCGCCGCGTTGATGCATGAGGAGTCGGCCGCCGCCGCGAGCCCGTATCGCATCGCCCGAGACGGCATGCTTCCCGAGCCGCACCATGCACCCAAGGCCACCAGTGTGATCTTCCTCTACATGGACGGCGGCCCGGGCCAGATGGACACCTTCGATCCGAAGCCCGTGCTGACCGACCAACACGGCCAGCCGTTTCCGATGAAGAAGGAAGTGACGCAATTCGACTCGAATGGCAACTGTCTCGGAACGCCTTGGAAGTTTCGTCCTGGCGGAACCTGCGGTACACCGGTGAGTGATCTGTTCCCGCATGTCCGAGAGATGGCCGATGAACTTCTAGTGGTTCGCTCGATGACTTCTCCGTTCAACGAACACACCAATGCCAACTACTTCCTGCACACCGGTCTGGGGCTCGCGGGTCGACCGTCAATGGGCGCTTGGGCGACCTACGGACTCGGGAGCGAAAACCGAAACCTGCCTGGATTCGTGGTTCTTGATGGCGGGCTGACTCCACCCGGTGGACTGCAGTGCTTCGGTAACAGTTTTCTCCCCGCGACTCATCAGGGCTCGGTGCTCCGCCCGGCCGAAGAAGTACTCGCCAACGTTCGACCGCGCGATGAAGTCGATCGACAACGCCGGAAGTTGACCCTCGTCGATGCGTTGGACCAGCGAAATCGTGGAGCATCAAGCGATCAGATCGAAAGCGCCATCCGAAACCAGGAACTTGCCTTCCGCATGCAGTTCTCCGTTCCCGAAGCGACCAGCATCGACGGCGAGTCGGAGTCGACCCGGCGGATGTACGGACTGGACGCCGAGTATGAACAGACGAAGATCTTCGGTCGCGAATGCCTTCTCGCCCGCAGGCTCGTCGAGCGGGGCGTTCGATTCATCGAGTGCACCTGCCCTCATGTCGGGGCCGACCGATGGGATCAGCACGGAAAACTGAAGGAAGGCCACGGAAACAACGCCCGCGCCGTCGATCAACCGATCGGGGCGTTGCTCAAGGATCTGAAACAACGCGGGCTTCTCGATACGACGCTGGTGATCTGGGGCGCGGAGTTCGGCCGGACTCCGTTCAGTCAGGGATCGGATGGCCGTGACCACAACCAGTATGGATTCAGCATGTGGTTGGCGGGCGGCGGCATCGCCGGCGGACGCACCTTCGGTGCCACTGACGAGTACGGCTACAAGGCGGTCGACCGACCCGTGGAGATCCACGACCTCCACGCCACCATGCTGCACCTTCTCGGGATCGACCACGAGCGACTCACCCGCCGATTCGGTGGTCGGGACATGCGGCTCACCGACGTGCATGGCACGGTGATGCACGACTGGATCGCCTGAGCCGCGGCCTCTGTCACTTCGAAGACACGACCCGCCGGGGATCTCCGCCACCGAACTGTTCGAAACACTCGGCGGCGGTTCGGCCATGATCGTCCTCGATCTCGAGATCCGCGCCGTGGGATGCGAGCAGGTCCACGAACGTGGCGTAGAACTCCGCGGTTTCCGGGTTCCGGAGTCCGGTCTTGATCGCCGCGACGTGAGCGGGGGTGTGCCCATGTTGGTCCGGAAGATTCGGATCGGCGCCGGCACGCAAGAGAGCTTCGACGTCAGCCTTGTTCCCGGTTCGAACCGCCACGAACAATGCGGTCCGGCCGAACTCGTTTCGGGCATCGAGCGATTCACATTTCGTGATCAGAATCGGCATCGGATCGTAGATCCTTGTCGCCTCCGGCCGTCGGGCCGCATTGTGGAGCGGCGTGTTCCCGAAAGCGTCCCGGATGTCATCGATGCGATCGCATTCTTCAAGTACGGAAACATCACGGGTCACGTAGGCCTCGACGAGAACCGGCGAACCTTGCCGGGCTCGGTCGAACTGGAGCATCGCACCGAGCAACAACGCGATGGCTCCGATCAGGACGGTGGTGGGCGCGGAGACTCGAATGAGGTTCAGAATCGAGAAGTCGGCTTCGCCCGGATCGGACCGGGACTTTCTCCGTCCCATGAAGAAGTCACCGAGCCATCCGTAGCGGACGAACGTGTTGTACGACCAGTAGATGATGACGGTGGACACGACGAGGACCACATAACTCTTGAACAACGAGCTTCCCCATTCGATCTGTTGGGCGAGGTACGAGAGCTTGAAGGTGATCGGAAGGTGAACGAAGTAGACCCAGTATGCGGAGTCCGCGAGATAGCGGACCGCGGGGCGGCCCTTGTTCAAGTAGCGATGGGCGAGCCCGATGAACCCGATGCAGAGCGTCCAGCACAGGGCGGCTCGAATGAACGCCATCACGACCTTGTCGATGCCGCCGTGGAAGATGCCTTCCCCATGCAGAACCGGAAGAGCGAAGCTCGCGGTGCTGGTCTCGAACACCGTCCAGGTCGTCACGTCGGTGACCACCGGCGCCGCGAGGTCGATTCTTGTGGTCGGCATCGCCACGAGGAAGAGGAACGGAAACGAGATCGCGATCAGGAACCAGGCGTTCTTCGCCATGTCGGCGAGCAGATGCCGATTGATGTAGAGACCGGCGCCGAAGAGGTAGAAGGCGAGATAGAACGTCAGATCGAGGAGCGGCACGTTGAAGCCGGTCGGCGGCAGGAAGATGCTGACGATCAGGTACTGGAACGGGAAGCTGAAGATCGCGAGGGCGAGGAAGCCCCAGCGGGTGCCGGCGGTCATTCGCATCAGGGCGTCAGCGCCCGGAATTCGGTTGATGCCGAGACGAAGGAACACCGGTCGAAGCAGGAAGTGGGCCGCATAGAAGATCAGGAGATAAAAGAGGAACCAGTAGTGAATCAGACCGTCCTTGATCCCCGGAACATCGTCGAGCGTTCCGAAGAGGAAAACCGATCGGAATCGCTCGGGGAAGTTCATCCCCTCGAAGGTACTGGTGTAGTAGTTGCCGGAGCCGCCGTTCATCAGGAGTAAATGAACCGGCATCAGGATCAGGATCCCCGCCACGAACGGAAGCACGATCCGCTTTAGCCGATCCCCCACCAGGTGATGGAATCCCTTTCGATCGATCACCAGCTGTGCGAAGAAGCCCGCCATCAGGAAGAAGAGCTGCATCCGGAAGAGATGGATGAAGCTGAGGAACTGCAGGTTGATCTCGTCGCCGACGTACTCCCCGGTCCCCCAGAAGAGCTCGCGGGGCGGCATGAAGAAGATGCAGACGTGCAGCAGCAGTCCGAGCAGCATCGCCGCCGCCCGGACGAAGTCGAGATCGTGGTAACGCTCGTTCTGCAATTCTCTCTCCCAAGAAAGACGACTTGTCTGTCTTCTTATCAGTCTACCGCCGTGATAGCCAGACCGTCTGACAACGATCGCCATCCCGCGAAGTCCTCCTGGTCAGGAAACGGTCCGGCATCCGATTCGTCACCGGAACCTCGGATGACCGCCGAGCCACGGAGCCACTGCAGAGTCGAGAGAAGTTCATCATCGTCGATGCGTCGCCCTCACGGAACGCATCCGATTGCAATGAAGGCGGCGGCCAGATGCACTTCCGCGAATCATCGCCCATCTTCCGCGAAATGACACGGTCAACCTGGTTTGGAGCCGGCCCGCCGCTCCCGCAACCACGACGCCCGGGCGCGGGGAATGTGGACGTGGCCCGACTTGGACCGTCGCGACCACACGATGATCATCACGACGATCGTCGCCACGAGCAGGGCGCCGACGCCGATGGTGACCCAGTGCAGCGGGCCACTGGTCGACAGGCCTCGCTGGGCAGCAAATCCGAGGCCGAGCTGGATTCCGACGCTCAAGACCGCCGTGGAAAGTTCGACGAGCAGGAACACGCCCCACGAGAGATGCACGAGCCCGCCGACCGCGACACCCACGGTTCTCGAACCGGGAATGAACCGCGATACGAGCAGCACCCACGTGCCGTGACGGTCGTAGAGCGCCTTGACCTGAAGGATGCGCTTCGGATGCGCCTGTTTTCGAAACCAGTGCGTCCCGACCAGTCGACCGCCGAACTTCCGGCAGACCAGGAACCAGAGCGTGTCACCGCCAGTGACGCCGAGGTAGGCGGCAAGCACCGTCCAGAACATCGGGAACTTCCCGGCCGCGATCTCCCATCCGGCGGGAATCACGATCAGATCCTCGGGGAGATGGAGACCCACGCCCGCGATCACCAGCAACCCGAAGACCGCAAGTGGTCCGTAGAGGTCGAAGAGGTGCTGGACGAAATGATCTGCGGTTTCGTGCATGGATGATTGCTTTCAGCATGCAGTATCCATGGTTCCGGCCACCTCTGCAGCGAACTCTCCCAGCGACGGATGTACACTTCGCCGGATGCTCCTACTCGCCCAAAGCTACATGCACGATCTTTCTCCGTTCGCGATTCGGGTCGGGGACGGATTCGGTATTCGCTGGTACGGGCTGGCCTACCTGAGCGGGTTCATCGGCGGCTGGCTGATCCTGCGTTGGATGGCCCGGACCGGTCGGGGGCTCCTTCGGCCTGAGCAAGTCGGTGACTTCATGACCTGGATGGTCATCGGCGTCCTGGTCGGCGGCCGTCTCGGCTACGTCTTCTTCTATTCGATCGACCTTCTCTGGACCTTCTCGGGGTCATTCCCATTCTGGGGGGTCCTTGAGATCCACAAGGGTGGCATGGCCAGCCACGGCGGAATCGCCGGCGTGATGGTCGCCTGCATCCTCTACGGACTGAAGAACCGCATCACGCCGTGGCATCTCCTCGATTGCGTCGCCTTCTGCGCTCCGATCGGCCTCGGGCTCGGGAGGCTTGCCAACTTCGTCAATGGGGAGTTGTGGGGACGACCACTCGATCCGGATCGCCAATCGTCGCCACCCTGGTGGAGCGTGAAATATCCGGACGAGATGCTCGAGCCGGACTTTCAGCACGGATCCGGCGTCGACGGGCTCGCAACGATGGTTTCCAATCCAAATGGCGAGTGGGGGCGACAGTCGCTCCGCGACGCGGTCTACTCGGGTCGTGCGGACGTCTCGGATGCGATCTCTCCGTACCTCACCGCCTACTACCCGAGCCAGCTCTTTCAGACGTGCACCGATGGCCTCTTCCTCTTCGCGCTCCTCGCGATCGTCTGGCTCCGTCCGAGGAAGCCCGGGCTGATCGGCGGGTGGTTCATGATCGGCTACGGGGCGATGCGGATCATCTCGGAACAGTTCCGGGCCCAGTACCTCACACGGTGGGGGGTCTCCAGCATCTGGCCGGCAGCCGGGCTCAGCGCCGTCATGATCGCCATCGGTCTGATCATGATCTGGTGGTGCCTTCGCCGAACGGACGACAAGGTCGGCGGCCTGCTCGACCCGAAGGCGCTCGCTGCAAGACCGAGTGCCTGAATGAAGACACCGCCCGGTCTGTGGATCGGGCGGTGCATCGGAGGGTCGAGACCCTTCGCTTCATTCTGTTGATGGACGATCGCGATCAGGCGGCGCGAGTCGCCTTGCCACGACCCACCGTCCGTTCGTCGAGGTTGGCTCGAACTTCCGGATACTCCTCGAGCTGCTCGAGAAGGTCGTCGGGGCCGGTGGCCCAGAGATCCGCACCGATCTCCTCGGCCAATCCCGCCGCTCGGTTGAAGATCCCGCCGCCGACCACGATCTGCATGTTGGGGAAAGCGTTGATTTCCCGGATCTGATCGATCAGCTGTCGGATTCCCGGTGCATCGGAACCGCCGGAACTGAACATGAGAAGCACGTCGGGACGACGTTCGTGGGCTTCCTGCATGATGTCGTCGTGCGCGATGTTTCCACCACCGTAGGTGACGTCGTATCCGTCTGCTTCGAGAAGGTCGACGATCACTCGAGCAGCCAGGTCGTCCAGTTCGGTGGGTCCGCAGAACATGCAGATCGATCGATTCCGCGAAGGCTTCGTTTCATATCGGCTCTGGTTCTGCGCGATCAGACCGGAGAGTGTTCGCGTGGCGTACTGCTGGGCGAGCTGGGTCATCTGGTCGTTTCGATAGAGCGTCGTGATGTTGCTGATGGTCGGCCAGAAGACTTCGCGGGCCAGAGTCTCGGCGTTGATCTCGTGTTCGGTCGCGGCATCCACCATTCGGCGGGCTGCGTTTCGGTCGCCCGAGATGAGTGAGGAGAAGAGGCTTTCGATGAAGAGGTCGGTGTTCATGTCGATTCCTGCTAGGGCCCGGTGTGGGCGAGGCGATCCCGTACGGCGCCGATCCTTCGGCGTCGGAAAGCGGTCTCTGGAAGCTGATGGAGTCGAGATCCTCTCGACGGTGATGATTTCTCCGACGGGCGTGTCCCCGTCGCTGAAGAGTTTTTCGACGCAATCACCGCCCGCTCCACACCGCACGTGGATTTCGAGTTACCGGATCTGGAATGACCGGTTATCGACCTGCCGAGTCAGCGAAACGCCTGGTCGCGGGGGATTATCAGCCGCCTTCGCGGCGGGCTCGCGTCACGTCGGCGGCGGGAATTCGTTCATCCACTCGAAGACGCTGCTCTGGGGGAGATCATCCACTCCGAGATGCCGGAGCATGTTGATGCATTGAGCGCGATGGTGCATCGAATGCGTCATCACATGGGCACAGATTCCACCCCTGGTGAAGACGAACTCCTTGCCGTCACGTTCGCGGCTCATGGTGTCGTCGAATCGTCCGTCCAACACGGCGGCTTGAAACGCGATGCTTGCGGAGGATTGGGCGGCACGGAGTTCCTCGATCGAATGCGCCGTCTCGTCTTTCATGTCGGCGAACGGATCTTCGACCTCGTTCAAGACGCCGGTCCAACCGACCATCGCTCCAAGGTCGTGGATCAACGACTTCCGTATCGAGCCAAGCCCCATCTCGAACTCCCTGTCCAGCGCTTCATCGTCGAGTGGCTGACAGGCATCGAAGAGACGTTCGTTCGCCCAGGCATCGAAGTCGAGGAGTACGAGATCGGGTCGAGTGGGAGGATTCATGAAGACGGGTCCGATTCGGATGGGAGCGAGAAGGAGGAAGAGGAGGGCGACACCAGGTCTTGATCAACCCCCTCGGAGGCCTTTGAAACCAGGAACATGGCCAAGGTCGAGATGATCGCCACGCCGATCAGATTGAGCACGAAGCCCTCTCGCATCATGCGGTTGATCGGAACATCCTCGGTGCCGTAGATCGCGGCGTTGGGCGCCGTGGCCACCGGCAACATGAAGGCACAGCTCGCGCTCATCGCTGCAGGAGCCATCAGGATCACCGGGTCGATGCCGAGCGCCATCGCCGTGGCCCCGAGAATGGGCATCAGCAAGGCGGTCAGTGCGGTATTGCTGGTGATCTCGGTCAGGAAGGTGGTCAGGAGACAGACCAACCCGACCATCACCGGAATCGGAATTCCCCGCATGCCGGTGAGATTGCCCGCGATGACTTCGCTCAAGCCCGTCGATTTGAAGGCCTGAGCCAGCGCGATCCCACCGCCGAACAGGAGGAGCACGCCCCAGGGAATCGTTCGAGCGTGCGCCCAATCGAGCAAACGGCCTCCTCGGGAGTCGGGAAACGAGAAGAGCGCCACGACCACCAGTGCCGCGACCGTGGCCGAACCCGAACCGCGAGCATCGATGACGCCTCCGGTCGCGAGACGGAGCAGGCCGGTCCATCCGCCGCCTCCATCCTCCATTCCCTGCGCGGTGAACCAACCGATCGGAAGGGCGGGATACTTCTGGAAGATCCACAGGCCCGCCGCCGTCGCGAACATGAACAACACTCGTCGTTGTCCCGGCGTCCAGGCCTCTCCCTTGGGGAGATCGAAGGTCTCTTTTCCGGAGAGCCCGCGGGTCAGCCACCACCAGGCGATCGGAACGAAGAGGACGACGACGGGAACTCCGGCCTTCATCCACTCGAGGAATCCATAGGAACCGTCTCGAACCCCGAGTTTGTCGAACGCACCCATGAAGATGATGTTCGGTGGGGTTCCGATCGGCGTGCCGATGCCGCCGATGTTCGCCGCATAGGCGATACCCAGCAGGAGCGGAATCGCGAACTTGCGATCACTGGTGCCGCTGATGACCGCGAGCGCGACCGGAAGCATCATCAAGGTGGTCGCCGTGTTGGAGATCCACATCGAGAGCGCCGCCGTGGCGATCATGAAACCGAGAATCACGCTTCGGCCACCATGGCCTCCGAGCCGTGTGACGCCCTGAACCACCGCGATCGCCACTTTCTTGTGGGCGCCGGTGCATTCCATCGCCCGGCTCAGCATGAACCCGCCCATGAGCAGGAGAATCAGGCTGTCTCCGTATGCGTGCGCCGTCGACTTGTGGTCGAGCAGGCCGAGGGTGGGGAGCAGGGCCAGTGGAATCAGGCTCGTGGCCGGCACGGGAACCGGCTCGGTCACCCACCAGATCGCGCACCACAGGGTCACGCCGGCGAGGAGGGAGTCATCGAGTTCAAGCCCACCGGCCCGAAGCGCCAGCGCAAAGACCGTCGCCAGGATCGGACCCAGCGGCAGAGCCAGTCGTTTCACGATGGAGCCGCTCGAAGCGGCGCTCTCGGTGGTCAAGGTGAACGCTCCTCTTCGGACTTCGGCGTGGTCGCACAGGTCGCCATCGCCCAGACATGGACAGGGAAGTCGGGTTCATCATGAAGCGAATGCAAGCGGCTTCGATAGCTCGTCCAGCGAGTGAAGTTGGCCTTCACACACGCTCGGTTCCCCCATGATCCGGTCTTGATGCCTTCGAGGGGAAATCCGGCCTCGCCGAGGAAGTTTCGAAGACCGTCTTCCGTCCAGCGGGTGTAGTCGATCGGAAACCGATGCACCCGAACCAGAAATGGCGTCGAGATCAGGAATCGTCCGCCCGGCTTCAGCATGGAGAGAACATTGCCTGCCGCGCGGTAGGGGCGGGCGAGATGTTCGAAGACCTGGTCGGCGATGATCAGGTCGAATCGCGCCGACAACGGCTGGTCGCACACATCGAATGCCGGGAAACACTCCATTCGATGGGAATGCCAGGGCCGTGCATCCCGCCATTCATCACCGGAGATCTCCAGAACTTCCATGTCTTCCGCGGGCAGGGTGTCGAGCCATGATTGGATCTCCTTCTGCTGGACCACCCGGCCCCACTGAATCGGATCGAATCCGGTGAGGCGATCCGCCATTCGTCGGACACCCAGCAGATCGACCAGACGACCGACTCCGCGATGCCAGGCCGGTCGACGATTTTGGCCTTCCTCCTCGGCTCGGTCGATTCCGAGGCTCAATGCGCGGCCTCCCCGGGACCAGTCTCGGCCCTCGCCGATCGAAGCACGGGTTCGAAGACATCCGCGTGCCGCATGAATCCAAGATCGGTGGGGTGCGAGGAATCGACGGTGGCCTCACCATCATCTCCCAGCAGTCCCGCTCCTTCTATATAGAAGATGCGATCGAACCCCTCGGCCGCAAGGGTGTCTCGAGCCGCCTTCAACGCTGCTCGATTCTCCCGGTTTCGATTCGCCTTGCCGGCGTTGAACGGCGCGTCCGCATAGGTCCGGTCCTCGACCAGGATGATCGGCACGCCGGGTCGCAACGATCGAAGGCGACGAACGAATGGTGCCGCTCGTTCCGCGACCTGACTTCCGTTCAGATTCGGAAGGCAATCAATGACGTACACCGATGCGTCGATCTCCGACATCAGGTCGGCCACCTCCATGTCCAGAGTTCCGCTTCCGCTGAATCCGAGATTGACGACAGGAACATCCAACCGACGACCGAGAATCGCCACATGTGCCATGCCGGGTCGAGAAGCGCAGGCGCCGTGCGTGATCGATGTGCCGTAGAAGACAACCGGCCCGTCTCGCATCTCCGCCGGACCGACGAAAGCGCCTTCCGCGGTACCGATCTCGATCGATTCCACACCGTTGTAGAGCGGGAGGTAGAGCATCCACTCCCGAATCACCGGTTCCAGCCTGCTTGCGAGGCGCTTCTGGTTCTCCACCGCGGAAGGCCGGCCGTTACCGACCCATCGCCAACCCGAGTTTCCTGGAAGTTCCGTCCGAACGTAGAGATCCACACCGCTCACTCCGGTCGCAGGCATGTGTCTCGTCTCGAGGCGATCACTGGTCAACTTCCAGCGCACGTCGATGAATGGGGAGTCGGAAAGGAAGCGGATCGCGATGCCGGCCGAATGGCGGGAGTTTCCCCAGACCGGCGGCCGGACCAGGCTTTCCGCCCTGGCGGGTAGGCGATCCCAGGGCGCCTTTCGTTGCTCAAACGCCCGACCCTCGACCAGCAGATCGTTCGCATCGGTCCAATTCGTTTCCGAGAACGAACTCGCGTGAACGACCAGCACCGCCGCCAACATGGCGAAGATCGGCGTGGCACGGACGGTCATCGGTCGGCGAAACAAGGGCTTCATGCTGATGATCTCCATCCGAATCGGACTGTCGAATCCAGATCCACCGGTGAGGGTGACGGTCGCTGTGATGATAAGGTGCGGCCATGCGAACCACCAGAGACGTCGGTCTCGTTCTGATTCTCCTGACGACCTGGAACTCGGCCGAGGCGTGGGTCGAGCCGGTTTCTCGTTCTGTATCTGATGAACGAGTCAATTCCGAGATCGACGATCTTCGTGCGGAGATCGATGAATACCGCTCCGCCGTCACGGATGGCCCGATCGACCTCGAGCGACGAATGGAAGTCCGAAGTCTGGTGGTCGATGTTCTGGATTCGTCGCGAGAACGCACTTCGTTCGCCGAAGCACCGTGGAACCGGCTCACCTCTTCGGACGGTCTCTTCACCATGCAGGCCGATGTCTTCATCCAGTACGACTGGCTTCTGAATTCCACTCCGGGCGAAGCCACGCGGTATGGCACCGATCTGAACACGGCCCGGCTCACCCTGAGTGGTACGTTGTTTGATCCCGCCTGGAGTTACGGCATCGCCACCTCCATCTACTCGGGCGGCGTTCCGACTCCTGAATACGCGTATGTGGAATATGAATTCGAGGATGGCCTGTTCGTACAGGTGGGAATTCTCCCGAATGCCTTCTCCATCGAACAGGCCATCTCGGTCACCGAACAGCTCGGCGCGTCACTCTCCTACGCCGCCGGACAGTTCGACGCGGGACGTCCCGAAGGCCTCCTGGTCGGGAAACAGCTCGACGACCATCGCTTCTGGTTGACCTTCTCGAACGGGTGGGGACAGAGCTTCATCAACCCGCTCGAGAACCAGCGAATGGGTGTGATGGGTCGATTCGAATTCAAACCCTTCGGTGACTGGGATTCCCTCTACAGCTTCAACCCCTATCCCGGATCGACTCCCGATGGCCTGCTCCTGGGCATCGGCGGAGCCTACGACTGGGGGGATTACGACGTGAACGGACCATCCGCGATCTCCGGTGATGCCACTCGAGCGACCATCGATCTCTCGTGGCAGAAATCCGGGCTCGGACTCATGGCGGCGGGCTACTACCAGGACGTTCCAGATGGTGGATCCGCAGGTGGAAGACGGTGGGCCGGCGTCGGCCAGGCCGCGTTCTTCCTCACTCCGACCTGGGATGTCTACACCCGCGGTGAGTGGGGGACGATTCTCGACAGCGGACAGCAGGATGTCGTGATGGCCACGATCGGAACCAGTTGGTTTCCGGCCGGGAACTCCAAGGTGAAGGTGACCGCGGAGTTCATCCAGTCATGGGGCTCGACCGCCAACTGGTTGGTCGACGGCAACCTCGGGATCCTTCCGGTCGATGAGCCGCAGTCGATCATCCGTACTCAGGTTCAGCTGGCCTTCTGAGCGCCGTCGGCGCTGGAACGTGATCTGAGGAATTCCTTGAACTCCTCGATGAGTTCGTACTGGACCGGATTGTCCGGAAGGAACCAGTTCGTCCCGCTTTCGGTGAACACCGAAATGACGTTCGCGGCGATCGTGATTCGGAGCACCCACACGGTCACTCGAGATGCCGGTCCCATCCGATCGAGCGACTTGCTGACCGTCATGAAGCGGCTGAACATCAGGCTGAGACCACTGACCAGAAGGATCGTGCTGAAGACGATGAACGCCCAGGTGTAGAGATGCAGGCCGAACACCGCCTCGCCGTATCCGGGGTCGTCGGGGAGGATGTGCAACAACACCTGTCGGCCGCTGATGAAGAGGCCGAGGACGGACGCGATGATCGACATGCCGAATCCGATGGACTGATCGACCTTCGAGTCGGATCCGCGCACCGAAGTCTGTTTGATGATGAACATCGGTCCCAACGCCGCGAGGAGCATGGCCATTCGCTGAAGCATGCAGAGCGGGCACGGGAGTTCCTTGCCGACGAACTGGACCGCCATGGCCCCGAGCACCACGCCACAGACCCCCAGAACGTAGACGTGCAACAAGACGAATGAGACTCGCTGCCAGCCATGCAGGGTGTTCATGCGAAATTGCTCCCTGAGAAAACCGACATGCGATCAGAAGCTGAGCCCGAGGCGATCAGTTGCATGATGCAGAAACAGAAGGGTGACACAGACCATCGAGACTCCGAAGAGGACCAGCGTCACTCTCGGATTCTTGCGGCGGAGCGTGAAGGCCGTCATCAGGATCAAGATGAAGATGAATGCTGCGATCAAGAGCGCTTCTCCCGGCTTGGATCGGTGTCTCGGATGGAGCGGAACTTCAGGACGATACCCGGCCCGGAAGAACCGGTGGCATCGGGCAATCGAGCGTGGAGGCGAGGGCTCGGAGAAGTTCGACCTCGCCAATGGTCGCCTGGCCGTCGGCACAGATCACGTCGACCGCGGAATCTAGCATGCTCGAGCGATCCTTCCAGCGAAGTCGTTTCAGTTGATCCAGAGCCTCATCCAACGCCGTCACCGAACAGTCGTTCCGTCCGGGAGGGTCCAGATCACCGAGGTTCATTCGGCGTGCCCCGGTCCGGAAGGCGCCCAGCGCCTGGTCTTCGTTGCGAGCGCCGCTCCATGCGATCATGGCGAGGACGATTCGCACCGACCCTGCGAGCGTGGTGGACGACCGATTGGGATTCGGGCTTCGGCTCGAACTGCTGCCGGTCAACCGACCGAAGTGGACGGATAGAAGTCGACCCACCAACCATTCGAATCGATCGATCCGGCCGTCCGCACCCTGCATGACATCCACCGCCTGCAAGAAGGCCGCGGCATCGGATTCGTCCATTCGGGCCAGGGCCGGCATGGCGAGATCGACCAGGACCAGACGCAGTTCGGGGTTGCCGGAAATGAGCCCCGCGATCGGAGCTCGAAGCCGCTTGATTTCGTGGATCGTTGCAGAGTCCATCGTCTTCGAGAGCTCGGCCGCCTGCGTGTGACGCACGCCTTCGTCGGCATCCACCAGCAGGAGCAAGCAGATCGCCTTGGCACCGATCATGTCATGAACCGCGTTCCGAACGCTGTCCGGAAGAGACGAGATCAACACGCGGGCGTAGGCGAGATGATCGGCATCGGCATCTCCGAGATGCGTGAGGCTCTCTCTCACCTCTTCCGCCCGCCGGACTTCCCGGCTTCCCGCATCGGCGACACCTGCTGCGGCGGCTGCGAATCCGGAGGCCAGTCCACTCGAGGATGCGGAGGTTGAACCGGGCGGTGCGGTTTCGGTCCGACCTCCCACGTCCTCCGTGGGCCGATTCTCGATCCGCGCGATTCGGTCGGCCAACGGCGGGTGTGTCGCGAAGGAGGTCGATAGCGCGGAGGTGAAGAAGAAGTGCTGGAACTCGCTGGCGGCCGCCTGTTCGAGACGGTTGGTCTGGAAACCGCCGATTCGACGCAGTGCACCCGCGATTCCCGCAGGATTCCTCGTGTAGTCGACCGCCGCCGCATCGGCGAGGAACTCCCGCTGCCGACTCACCGCCGCCTGAATCAATCGTGCGGCCAACGTGCCGAGCGCGCCGATCGCCATCAGGACGAGCCCTGCGACGATCACCCCGAGACCGAGCGCAGGCCCGGAGTTGTTCTTGCCTCCGCTTCGGGTGTGAAGCAGAACCGGGCCGATGAATCTGAAAGCGATGTAACCGATGAAACCGATCGCCATGATGCCGAAGATGAGTCCGGTCAGCCGGATGTTCAGCTTCATGTCGCCATGCACGATGTGACTGAACTCGTGAGCGATGACGCCTTGCAGTTCATCGCGAGAAAGCTGTTCGATGCACCCGCGGGTGACACCGATCACCGCGCTGTCGAATCCAAACCCGGCGGCGAACGCATTGATCGAGGGGTCTTCCATGACGTACACGGGTGGAACGGGACATCCGGAGGCGATCGACATCTCCTCGACCACGTTGAGAAGTTTTCGAAGGTCCGGGTCTCGTTCATCCGGATGGACCAGCGCACCACCCAGTGCTTCCGCCACGGACTTTCCGCCGGAGGAGAGCTGCGCCGTCTTGATCAACGAGCCGATCAGGATGACCAGGATGGTTCCGCCGCCGACCACCAGCAGGAGTTCGGGGATCCACCATCCGAGTGGAGTCTCGCTGTCTTGAGATGAAAACACCGCGACGGTGGCGGATACGAAGTAGACCGCCGCGACGGTGCCCAGCACCGCCAGAAGGAACAGGATGACCAGTCGACCAGTCTGGGATCTGGCTCGTTCCTGATCACCGATGAAGTCCATCACCATGACGAATCGTCCCGGTCGCGCCTCGCAGGTCCAGAGATCGAATCAGAATTCGACCGTCGCTCTGGAAGGATCGGCACCGGCTTCGTCGAACAGAAGCAGCTCGATCGGGCCTTCGCCGAGAAACGCGTCGGCGGGAACAGGGAGTTCGATCGAAGCGGTACCGCGGGCGGTCCGTCCACCCGGTTCACAGAGAGCGTACCCGCCAAGATCGATCCCGTTCATCTTCACACGCCCTCGAGTCACGCCTTCCAGACGAAGAAGGCCCGACTGGACCTGCTTTCGGCGTGCCGCCGGGATCTTGAACTCGCTTCGAAGCCAGCGAGGAGCGGTCACGGCCTCCGTCACGGCAGGAACCCAATCCCCGATCCGAGGATCCGGCGATGTCTCCCAACGGCGAAGTCGCCAGTCAGCGGCTCCGATGATCTCCTTGACGACCTCGAACAGGTCGACCTTGATGTCGACGGACTCTTCCATCACGTGTTCCAGCGGAAGGATCTGGAACCGATTCCCACCTGCCTTGAATGCCTCGTCTTCGGCGGCGGTGAAGGACCGTCGATAACCCATCCGCCCGAAGACGTCGATCGGCGTGTCGTTGAGGAGAATCACCCCGGCGGAGCCGGCGGCGATCTCCAACACCACCGGAGTCTTTCTTCGGTGGGTGAATGCGAATTGCAATCCTTCATCGGAAGTTCGTTCGCCGTCCGCAGCACCGGGAATGAACGGTCGAAGGACGAACGGATCCATCGGATCGACCGGAACCCTGCTTGTTTCCACATCGCCCAAAGGAGATATGGCGACCAGGGATCCTGGTCGATCACCATCACCGGGTGAGTGGATCCCATCGACGGTTCTTGGGGCGTGCCTCGCGAAGATCGCGATCTGATGCACCCCCTTGATCGCGGGGATCGAGAGCCGTGCCTCTTCAATCTGGTTCATCTTCCGGCCATCGAGCCAGAAGTCGCCGGATCGGAGCCCGCCGAGCAATCTGTATTCCTGATCGGCCGCCGTCGTCTTCGCGAATGTGGTCTCCGCGGTGAACCATGCGTGATCCAGGCCGGCACCGATCGCCGCGAGACCGAGATCGCCATCCACGGGTACGGAACGAGGATGGTCCGGCTTCCGGCAATCGGGTTCCTCCCAACTCAGCCAGGTCTTGATGCGGCGGGTTCCCCGCCCGGCGGTCTCCATCGTCTTCGGACGGGATCGATTTCCGTCGGCATCGATTCGAATCGGCGCCATCCCTTCCAGTGGGACCACCGATCCATCCGTTCCGACCCGGCTGGCGCCGATGACGATGGATTCGCCATCTTCCATCAAGGTGGCTGCCTGTCGCTCATTGAGTACGACGATGGTGAATCCCGCATGCTTCTCGATGATCGGACCGGATCCATCCTGACGATTGCGGGGGGCGGAGGCGGAGAATGGACGATCATCGATCGAGAGTTCGACCGACTCGCCTGAAGGGGCGGACACCACCAGCATTCGTCCCGCCAGAAGCGCGAGCGGAACACCGGTCACGTAGTCGAGCCGGCCCTCTCCCTGAAGGTCCGCATCAAGCAGCGTCCAGGTGAAGTCGGAATCACCGAATCGGACCGGGATTCGTCGTCCTGTTCGATCGACCACATGCGTCGCGGTCGAATCGCCTCGACGGAAGAAGAAGATCACCGTTCCGGCGCCACCGGATCTTGGAACGGCCACCACACCATCGGCGTCATCGTCGGGGTCCACGACCATTGGTTGGTCGTCCGGATCCAGATCCGCCAGCACGCCACCGAAGTCTCGAGCGAATCGAAGAATCGGAGATGCCTCCCGACCCAGATCGGTCGTCTCTCCAGAGCCATCGATGAGCGGAAAGGCGAAAGCGTTCGGCGCAATGGCACCGAAGTCGTCACATCCCGCCGCACCGGCCGGGAGGACTCCTTCGACACCATGAGCGATCAGGGGCTGCGCACCCGCCGCAAGGACTCTGGCCAGACGTCCGGAGAGATCGTTTGAGACCGGAGACAGCCGCTTCGAGCCCGCGCGACGAAAGGCGTCGGCTGGCGATCGTTCCAACAGGCAGAATCTGGGCTTTCCAGGTTGCAGCGTGCCGACCTGTCGCAGGTTGGCGAAGAGGTCGTCCCATCCGCTCCAGGTCTCGATCGCGCCCTCCGTCTCCTGCCAGAAACCGTTGGCGGTGAGAATCGGAACCGTGATGCCGCACTCCCGTGCATATCGAACGAGCTCGACGAGATAACCGTCAGCCGAAGACTTCGACCCACAGTTCCATCCGTGTTCGATCTGGACTCCGACGAGCGGGCCGCCACCGTCTTGATCAGCCTGGTGATCGGTGATCTCAGTGGTGATCCTCCTGAACCATGAGGAAGCGAGCTTCAGGAAGCCGGGTGTCCCCGTTCGTGATGCGACCTCGGGTCGATCGCTCAGCCAGGTCGGAAGGCCGCTTCCATCGAACGGGGCCCCGATGACCGGACCGATCCTGAGAATCACCCGAAGACCGGCCGACTGGGCGTCGGCGAGAAACTCGGAGATGTTCAAGTCACCGTCGAAGTCAAAGCGGCCCGCGATCGGTTCATGGAGGAACCAGGGACACGATGCGATGACGGTGTTGCATCCGAGCTGGGCGATGCGGCGGAGTCGATCGGCCTGCTGGGCGCGCGGGAGCATGGAGTACTCGCATCCGGCACCGACCAGCGTGGTTCGGCGACCGGCGATGAGGAGGCTTCGACCGTCAAAGTTGATTGGTGGCATGGGAGGGTGTTCGCTCAAGACCGCATCGGGAGGCGGGACATTCCCTGAATGTGCTCCAATCGCCACCAAACGCTTCCTTCGATACGCTCTCTGGGTGTTCGGGATCGGAGAATTTGCCTCCTTTTCACCCGGAGAGGTTCGGGTGCTTCGGTCCAAAACCCCGTTTTTGACCCCTCAGAGGGTTTCGTGGCTCTTGGTGCCGCCTTTTCAGCGGCTGGGATTTCGTCCGCTGATCCCCTCGAAACCGGCGAGCCGATTGAAACTGATGACTCGTGATCGAAGAACCCGAGAGCCGCTCACCGGTTCACTGATCCCGAGCTGCCTCCGAACCCCGCCTCGACCTCCGACCCGGAAACGCCCATGTCCCCCCGCTCTTCCAGTGCTCGCAAAATCCTCGCCAGTGGGCTTCTGATCGGACTTGCCGGATGTGGTGAGCAGATCCGCCAGGTCGATATCCGAACCGATGACCTGGTGAAGGAGCGAAATGCCGTGCTCGCTTCGGGGACCCGCCCGGCTCCGGCACTCGCCGCTGGTTCCTATCCGGAGGGTCGGCCCTTCCCAAAGGACACGCCCGAACTGAACGAACCCTCGACGGTGGACCCCGCCGCGGGCGAGCTGGATTTCACCGGACGGACGGAAGCCGAGAGTGAAGCGGATGCGATCATCGAGCGGATTCGGCGACTCGCCGACACTCCGGTCGACGCCGAACCTCTGACGCTCGACTACGCGATCGCCTTTGCACAACAGAACGCCACCGAATACACCGGCGCCGAAGAGACCTATCTCCTCTCGGCCCTCTCTCTGATCGTGCAGGAGCATCTCTTCGAACCACGGTTCTTCAACGAGACCACGATCGATGCAGGCGAAGGCATCGGTCGCTACGACGCAGCCCTCAGAGTCGCAAACGACTTCGGGGTCCGGCAGCGTCTGCCCTACGGTGGTGAGGTCACCGCTCGATTCCTCGCCGGTCTGACCCGGAAAATCGATGACGCGTCGACCGAGAATGGCGTGCAGAACGCTGGTTTCATCGTCGAAGGTCGACTCCCGCTCCTCCGAGGTGGAGGCGTCGTCGCCAGAGAGAGCCTGATTCAAGCCCAGCGAAACCTCGTCTACGCCTCGCGATCCTTCGAGATCTTCCGCCGGGACTTCTATGTCGCGATCGTCACCGACTACCTCGGCCTCGTGCTGCAGCTCCAGGCGATCGCGAACGCCGAACGTGGCCTGGCCCTGAACCGGCAGATCGAGGAACTCGAGACCGCACTGGTCGAGACCGGAAGATCACAACCATTCCAGGCCGACGAGGCGCGCAAGGACACGCTTGATGCCGTCGATGATCTCGCGTCACGCCAGGAGGCCTACCGACTCTCCCTTGATCGATTCAAGGTCCGAATCGGCATGGACCCCGAACGTCCGATGGTGATCGTCCCGACTGAAATCCAACTTCCGATCCCGGAGGTCGATCGTGATCAGGCGATCCATTACGCCATGGAATATCGACTCGATCTCCAGACCAATCGTGACCAACTCCAGGACGCTCGGAGGCAGATTGATCTCGCAGAGAACGGACTCTTGCCGGATCTCGACCTCAAAGGGAATTTTCGGGTGGGCGGCAATGACGTGATCAATGGCGTCGACTTCGGAGAGACTCAGGCAAGCGGTGGGGTCTTCCTGAGTCTCCCGCTCGACCGAGTGGACGAGTCGGTCGCCCTGCGTCAGGCCCAGGTTCGATTCGCTCAGGATGAACGTTTGTACGGCCGCTCCCTCGACGATGCGGCGGTCACCGTGCGTCAGTCGATTCGAGACATCGATCGCGCCCAGTTCTCGATTCTGCTTCAAGAGCGAAGTGTGGAGATCGCGGAGAATCGAATCGCCTCGATCGACGCGGCGCCGGACCGTGCCACGGCGAGAGACCGCACCACTGCGGTCGCCGGCCTTCGAACCGCCGAAGACCGGCGTGACACTTCCAAACGTGACCTTCAGGTGGCGGTCTTGAAGTATCTCAACGCGACCGGCATTCTTCGGCTCACGCCTGAAGGGCGTCTCCAGCCCCTTCCGAACATGCCGGTCGGTGAAGTCATCGGCAGCATCTCACCCTGAGTGGCTGGGCGGTCTCCGGTGCCGAAAGATCATTCAGTCCGCGAACTCTTCCAGTTCCTCTGGTGACCACGGCTGCACTCGGCCTTCGGTCGCCTCGCGGACCTTCGCCACGAATGCCGGCTCGATCGGATCCGCCGAGTTGTCCCACGCCTGACGGATGTAACTCATGACGGCCGCGAGATCGATGTCACTGGAATACGGGGCCGCCGGCATCGACTGGTTGTAGACCCGGCCATCGACCTTGATCCGACCCTGAAGCCCATGCAGGAGAATTCGCGTCAGACGTTCCGGATCACCAGTGACGAACGGACTCTCATCAAGCGGTGGGTACACGGGTGGAAGACCTCGGCCGGTCGCCTGATGACATGTCATGCAATGCCCGTAGAGGCGGCGGCCTCGGGCGATCAAACCGTCGGCCGATGTATCGATCTCGGTCACGGCCGTCGTCCCCGGACGGCCCACCCACCGCAGGACCGTGTCGACCGAACGAGCGGTCTCGGTGATTCGCGGATCACAATCCGCGGAATCCGCACCCAACATCGCGCTCCATCCCGCCGGACTCCCAAGCAGCATCATGGGTTTCGGTTTCTTCGCGTCCGGCTGGGTCTTCGCCGACACTCGGTCGAGAATCAGAAGGCTGGCGCCTGGTGCATCGGTGTGCCGCTCGGAGGCCAGTGCGAGCAGTGCCGTCACTTCATCAGGACGTCTCCGCTTCAAGACCGGATCCACCAATTCGCGGATCACCTGACGCTGGGCGGGCCCCGGAACTCCCAACCACCCACCATGACGAGGGTCGCCCTGACTCCGGAGCATCGCGATCTCACGGCCCGCGAGTCCATTCACGACCGCTCTTCGAACCGCCTCGTCCTCGACCTGTTCTGCGAGAATCGAGTCGAAGAGCGGCATCGCCTCGCTTGAGGGAAGTTCGCCGATCGAGAGCAGGGCTTGAATTCGAACCCGATCGACCTCGTCGGAAGCGAGCTTGCTCAGCGGCCCGGACTGAAGGTGGGGTGGAAGAGACTCCGAGATTCTCGCCGCGTGCTCTCGAATCAAGGAGTCGGGGTCGGCGACCAGCATCTCGATGACCGCCGAGTCGATCAAGTCGATCCCATCCAGCGTCCAGATCGCGTGAAGCCGGATCTCCGGACTCATGTCCCGATCGACCGCGATCGCACGCAGTTCACCACCGACATCCGAAGCCTGTCGTTCGACGAGAAGTCTCTGGGCGGTATCTCGAACGACGCCATTCGGATTCAACGCCATCACTTCGACCAGATCCTGGTTGTTCATTCGAGCGAGAACGGGTGAGTCATCCCGCACCGCAGCGCCTTCGTCGACCACACGCCAGATCCGACCCATTCCGATCGGCGCCGCAAGACCTCGATCCTCGACCTGTTTTCGAAGCCAGGAGGTCATGTAGATTCGATGTTGAACGATCCCCCTCGCGAAGTCGACGATGTAGAGGCCTCCATCCGGTCCGGTCAGGAGATTGACCGGTCGGAACCGTTCGTCGGTCGACGCGAGGAATTCCGACCGCTCATGAACCTGTGTCGCGACCGGAACACCATTCCTATCCTGCAAGTCATATCGCTTGACGAGATTGCCGGCGGTTTCACAGACGAACGCGTCTCCTTCGGCACCTTCGACGAGGGTTCCTCGAAACACTTCAGGACCACACGCGGCGGTGAAGTTTCGAAGGGTCCCATCTTCTCGAAGCGTCGCCTTCTGATATCCACGATTGACTCCGGGGTTCATCCGGATCGGCCAGGTGGAACGGTCGGTCGCCACCCGCCGCGGAACACCCGGCAATCCTCCCGCTTCCGGATTTCGCGCCGAGTAGTGCTTGGGGAATGCATCACCGATCAGAGGATCGGAATTCGGCGAGTAGAAGAGGCGGCCGAAGTCATCTCTCGCGACACCCCATTGACCGTGTCTCGGAACGGTTCTCGTCTCGATGTCGAGATCGCCGTCCGGCCGTTTTCGGAGTCGAAAGGACTGGTGGTGCTGGGATGTCTCATAGAAGTTGTCGATGCCGTAACGAAGCCCGTTTCCCGCATGTTCCGGGTTCTGGAGTCCGGCGAATCCCGAAACCAGAACCTGGGTCTCGTCGGCACGACCATCTCCGTCGGTGTCTCGACAGTAGAGAAGGTTCGGTGGCTCGATGAGCAAGAGACCATCAAAGGCCGGTGCGATCCCGCGAGGGAGAATGAGGTGGTCGAGAAACACATCGGCTTGATCCATGACCCCGTCGCCATCCTGGTCATGAAGTTTCACCACCCGACCGACCGGTGCCTTCTCTCCTTCTCCATTCGCATCGGGCATGTATCCCCGCATCTCCACCACCCAGAGATCCCCATGGGAGTCGAACGCGATCTGGACCGGATCTCCGATCAAGGGTTCGCTGGCCACGAGGTCGATTCGATAGCCGGGTTGGAGTACGAACGCATCCCTGGATGCTTCGGGAGACAGTGGGGGAGATGGTGGAAGTCGCCACTCTTCCGGGAGCTCCCGCTGTACCTCACCCGCCCGATCACCGTTCTGGGCGATGGCGGTGGAGGCACTCAGAATCAACAAGATGACGAACGTGGCGGGTCGCGTGGTCGGGATCATGCTGAGAGTGTAGATCCGTCGACCTCCAGATCGAAAGAATCGAATTCGGAATCCTTCATCTTCCTGACGGGTATGCTCACACACCATGACAAAGACCCCTCTCCGAACCGTGATTCAGGTCTTCCTTGTTCTTCTTGGGACACCCGCCACCAGCTCGGCTCAGGAACTCGCCACAGAGGTACGTCCGTCGTGGTGGGTGTCGCTCCCGACGACTCCACTCTTCACCGCTCCCGCCGTGGGTGATGATCTTCCCAAGGGATGGTCCGTGGTCGGTGGACCTGCGAAGTTCGAATTCACGACCGATGCGAAAGGTCGTCTCGAGTTGCAGGGGACCGGATCCGCACCTCGGAACGCGTTTCTCGCGAGTCCCGCTTCCTATGGTGACTTTCTCCTCGAATTCGAGGTCTTCATAGAGAAGGACGGTGGGAACTCGGGAGTTCAGATCAGAAGCACCGTCGATGGTTCGCGGATGTTCGGTTACCAGATCGAGATCGATCCATCCGATCGTGCCTGGTCTGCGGGGCTCTACGACGAAGGCCGCCGAGGGTGGATCGCATCACTTGAAGACAACAAGGATGCACAAGAAGCGTTTGCGCCCGGCGCGTGGAATCACTATCGGATTCTTGCCGTCGGTCCTCGGATTCGAACCTGGATCAATGATGTCCCAGCCGTCGATCACCTTGACTTCATGGATGCCCGAGGGCGCTTCGGATTCCAGGTTCACTCTGGTCGATGTGACGTGCGGTGGCGGAACATCCGAATCGCCGACCTTGGTGAACGAACCGATGTGAAGATGTTCGATGCCTCACAACGATCCGGTTTTCATGTGACACCGGAAGGTGGTGTTTCACTGGTGGATGGCGGATGGGTGATGGATCGTGAAGGTGCTCGACTCGAAAGCGTCGAGCCGATCCAGGATGTTCCGAGTGTCTTGACCATCAGCTCCACCATCGGCCAGGGGCTGCTCTTCATCGAGATGGGTGACATCGTCCAGGGTCCGGGGTACAGCTTGAAGATCCCCGGGCCGCTTGGTTCTTCCGAGAAACCCGGGGTGATCCGGATTCTCCGGTTCCTTGATCAACTGCGTGTTCTGGTGGATGGCGTGCCGTTGGTACCGGGACCACCGGACATCGATGGCGATTTTCCGCTGAGCATTTCATGCGGCATCGGTACTGATGTCGTGATTCACGAGATCTCGATCAACCTTCCATCGTCGACCGAATCGATGTGGATTGAAAAGATGCGGAAGTCGAGCCCGGTACGGGTTGATGATCCGAAGGGCGACTCGAAGACCGAACGTGATTCGGAAGTCGATCCCTGATTCGATCGATCACCCGGCAGCGCGTGGCCAGACCTGGCGGTTTGCGGCGACTACCCGGTCGCGGCCCGCTTTCTTGGCCTCATAGAGTGCCTGGTCCGCCGCCGCGATCAGTTTCTCTGGTGTTGGAGTCCCCGAAACACAGGTGAGATCCGCCACGCCGAAGGATGCGGAAATCCGAACTCCCGGTCGATCGGACCATTGAATCTCGGCGATTCGGACCCGATGACGATCTGCGACCTCCATGGTCTCCTTGAGATCCGTACCCGGCGCGATGATCGCGAATTCCTCGCCGCCATATCGACAAGCGACGTCGGGTGATCGGCCGCTTGCCAGGATGGATGCCGCCCGCTCGAGAACCTCGTCTCCGAAGGGATGGCCATGGGAGTCGTTCAGGCTCTTGAATCGATCGAGGTCGCAAAGCACAAGGGAGAGCGGGTTTCCATATCGAATCGCGGAAGCGGTTTCTGCTTCCAGTCGATCATCGAGATAGGCGCGGTTCCAGAGTCCGGTGAGCCCGTCGAGCTGGGCTCTTTGTGCAAGCAACTTGACCAGACGCTGCATCCGAAGGGCTGATCGAACCCTCGCCTTGAGTTCTCCGACATCGAATGGTTTTCCAACGAAATCGACGGCGCCGAGATCGAGTCCGCGAACCCGGTCCATCGTTTCATTGCTGGCGGAGACGAAGATCACCGCGATGTCCCGAGTGATGGGATCAGCCTTGAGTCGGGCCAGAACCTCGAAACCATCAAGGTCTTCAAGGTCGATGTCGAGAAGGATCACTTCTGGTTGAAGTTCCTTGGCGGCGGCGATCCCCTCGTCCGCGGTGAGAACGGAATGAAGATCGATCCGTTCATGACGCAACCGTGCTCGGAGAAGCCGATGGACGAGATCCGAGTCATCGATCGCGAGTACCCGCGGCCGCATCGGTTCATCGTGAGACATTTTGGCTCCCGGGCTCGACTTCAGGAATCCGCCGGACGCACCGCGGCCCGGCAGTTGTTGATCAGGTCTTCGACCCGCTCGGAAAGATCGGAGACCATCGCTTCATCGGTGAGCAGGTCGTATTCGAGACGGGCGGCGGAATCTCCGATCGACTCGAACCCGTATCCGCCCGCCGCACCTTTGAGTTGATGTGAGATTCGCTGTAGCGCGACCACATCTTCTGAGAGGAAGGCTGATCGAATCATCTCGACCCGTTGTTCCATCTCGTCGACGAAGTGGACGATCAGATCCCGGAGGTCCGGGTCACACTCGTAAGTGCTGTGCAGGGGTGGGGTTTCGTTTGATTCAGGAAAGTGATCCATGCCAGATCCATCGGCAGATCACGCGCCGTGCTTCCCTGTCTCGCCTTTGTCTGAAGGGTGATCGGACGAACATCGATGATCCCGTCGGTACAAACCTCACAGGCGGCACCAGTGAACCGTCTGGATGATCGTCCGAGTACCATGACGGAACACCTTGTCCGAGGTTGGGGACGCCCCTGACTTCCGGAGTTTCAACATGATTCCCAAGCAACCGCCCCGAGACGGGCAGTCTGGCTTCTTGTATCTCCCGCCCTACCGCGTCCACGGGATCAGTGTGGCGGGTGAATACACCACCATCACGATTCCCGAGTTCGGGATCACCTTCGACATGGGCCAATGCACCCGTGCGTCGTTGACCAGCGACCTCATCGCTCTGAGTCATTCGCACATGGATCATGTAGGTGCGATTCCCTATTGGTTCAGTCAGCGGTATTTCCAGAAGTTGGAGGGTGGTCGCATCCTCTGTCATCCGGAAGTGGCTGGTCCGCTTCGTCGCATGCTCGATTCCTGGGTTGATCTGGAACGACAGAAGACTCCGAACGAGGTCGTGGAGATAGAACCGGACTCCGACATCGAAGTCCGACAGAACATCATTCTTCGAGCCATCGAGACCCGACACACCTGTCCGAGTCTTGGGTATGCGATCATCGAGAATCGTCACAAGTTGAAGCCTGAATTCGTGGATCTCCCCCAGAGTGAACTCCGTCGAATCCGAGGTGAGGGTGAGGAGCTCACGGTCAAGACGGAGATCCCCCTGATCGCGTACACCGGTGACACCGATCGGGGTGAATTCCTGGAGCGTGATGAGTTTGCGAAGGCGAAGATCGTCATCGCCGAATGCACGTTCTTCGACGAGGATCATCGAAGCCGCGCACGAATCGGCCGGCATCTTCACCTTGATGACCTCGCGGAAATCCTTCCAAAGTGGGAGGCGGAGCATGTCGTGTTGGTTCACCTCTCACGAAGAACACTTCTCTCTGACGCACGCGAACGACTTGCGACACTTGGAGATGATGCGGACCGTGTGCATCTCCTCATGGACCATCGCACGAATCGGCGGCGATACGAATCACAACTCGCTGGAGTCGTGGGAGTTGACGACACGAAAACCGAGAGTGAATCAACCGAAAAGTCAAATGGTTCCATCACTTCAGAGGGACTTCCAGAGAAAGGTTGACGAGAGGCCTTCTCTGGGAGTACATTCCTTCTTCGCGACCACGGTGGGCTTCGTTGGTCGGGTGTTCCGAAATGAACCACATCAGGTCACCTGTTGTTCCAGGGTTTCCTGATTCACGAGCGATGACGCCGCGTGGAGGCTGTCGACATGTCGAGACCAGATCCGGAACTTCGTAGAGACCTCATCGCACATTTGAGGTCGAATCACCCGGAGATGTGCCGTGCGTGGTTCGATGACATCGAGCCGGTTGACTTTGATAGTGGTGTTCTCCGCCTCTGTGTTCGGGAGCCGGTGCAACTTCGCTATTTGCAGCGTGCCTGCATGGATCCATTCAAGGAAGCCGCCCAGGCGGTGACCGGAATGCTTGTTTCCGTGCGATTCATTGCTCCAGAAGAGTGTGAGCAGCCGGAACCAAGTGAATTGGCGATGGGAAATGGCCGCCAGAAAGCCGCCTCACGAAGCGAGGGGATCGATCTTGCCGCCGAGCAGATGGTTCTGAGCCCTGATTACGTCTTCGATAACTTCATCGTCGGCCCTGGCAACCGCCTGGCGTTGATGGCGGCTTCGGCGGTCGCGGAGAAGCCTGGGCGAGCGTACAACCCGTATTTCATCCATGGTGGTGTCGGACTTGGGAAGACTCATCTCCTTCAAGCCATCTGTCAGCTGATTCTGGCGGACCGACCTGACGCAAACATCTGCTACATCTCATGTTCCACCTTCATGGACCTCTTCCATGAGTGTGTGAAAGAAGGTCGGATGCAGGACTTCCGTCATCACTTCCGGACAGCCGATGTCCTGGTGATCGACGACATCCACTTCTTGTCGAAGCATGATCGGAGCCAGGAGGAGTTCTTCCACACCTTCAACGCCCTGTATCAGTCAGGCCGGCAGATCGTCCTCAGTTCTGACGCCGCCCCGGCGGAAATCCCGGATCTTGAGGAGCGTCTGACGAGTCGATTCAACTGTGGGTTGGTGGCCAGAATCGAGCGTCCTTGCTACGAGACCCGTGTTGCGATCCTCAAAGCGAAAGCCGCCCTCCATGATCTGGAACTCCCTGATGACGTCCCGGCGTACATCGCGGCGAGACTGGACACCAATATCCGTGAACTGGAGGGTGCGCTCTCGAGAATTCGCGGGTTCGCACTCGCCGAGAACGAGCCGATCACCCTTGAGCTTGCCAAGAAAGCACTGGCCGACGACCCCTCAAGGGGGACTGGTGAGGATGGAGCGGCCCCATCGATCCAGACCATCATCGAGTCTGTGACCCGTTATTACGACGTGAAGCTGACCGATCTGTTGAGCAAGAGACGCCATAAATCGATCACGGTTCCAAGGCAGATCTGCATGTGGCTGGCTCGACGGCACACCCGATTCAGCCTGGAGGAGATCGGTGGCTACTTTGGTGGTCGCGATCACACCACCGTGATGCATGCGATTCGGGCGGTGAATCGGCGTCGAGACGAGGATTCGTCTTTCTCTGACGCACTGGATCGACTTGAAACCAACGTTCTGGGACGGGTGGAAGCCTGAATCCCGATCAACCAGAGAGTCTTTGGTCGCACTCTGAGATCCACAACCCCACCCGGAGCGAATCTGACGCTTCTGGTGGGGTTTTCAATATCCGAAGCCTTGGGTGATCTTCTCCACATCCAATGTGGATGAATCGGTCGACAAGCGCCGTTGTGGATTCTGGTTCTGCGTTCAGAAAGACAGTGATCGGTGAGCCAGCGGTCGCGCACTTGAAACTCGCCAAGATGCCGCCACCCACCAACGAAAGATGACGTCTAATCGACAAAACGCCACGACGTCACTCAAGTGTGTAAAGTTCGCTATTAGGGTGGTTTATGTTTGAGGGACACCAATTCTCCACAAACCGGCGCCTCTTTCCTAAGAGAGAAGAGATAAAGAACCTTTCTCTCTTCGGAAGGGAACTTCGGGCACCTTTTCAGATATGTGTGCGTGTTGTGGAGAACTTCTGAATCAACCACCCTGTTCAGCCCTGGCAGGTCGGGCAGAAGGTCGAGGATCGTGAAGCGATCTGGATCACCTCGAGCTGTCGCCCGCAGGACAGACATGGTTCACCTCCTCGACCATAGACCTCATGCTCCCCGACGAACCCTCCTGGTGATCCATCGGGAAGGACATGATCTCGCAAAGTGCTTCCACCAACCTGAATCGCTCGTTTGAGGGTCAACCGAATCGCCGCCGCGAGCCGCTTCGCTTCAACCAAAGAGATCGAGCGGCCTGACCGTTCAGGATGAACACCAGCACGATGCAACGCTTCGTCGGCGTAGATGTTCCCCACACCAGCCAATACGGACTGGTCAAGAAGAGCAGCCTTCACAGCCCGCCTGGTTCGGCCCAGACGCTCACCGAGATGAATCCCCTGGATCGAGGTCGCCTCCGGCCCAAGACCTGCCAGAAGGCGTTCCCGGCAATCCTCAATCGAGCTGAACAAGTACACACCGCCGAAACGCCTTGGATCGATGAACGACATTCGGATCGGACTTTGTGAAGGCCGCGACGGTTCAATCATCCAAGCCAGGTGCTGGTGAGCGGTCGCGGGATTCCGTTTCGAGCCGTCCCCAAGCGTGATTCGTCCCGACATCCCCAATCTGACGACCATTCCACCGCCATTCGAGAATTCCACCACCAGCTGTTTTCCTCTTCTGTCCACGGAATCAACAACATGACTCCGACCAAGATGTCCGGTGAAGAGACGCCCCTCTCGGCGGTTGGATCGATCTCGAACCACATCACGACGGTGAACCACAACCCTGCGAATACGACCACCCATCACCACATCCCGCACTTGTCGGCGGATCGCTTCGACTTCAGGAAGTTCAGGCATTGGTCCGACCCGGGAATCAGGGGTGAATCGATCTCGCCATCCACCAGAAGTTCTCAGGAGGGTGGACACGAGAATCAGTGGGGGGGCCGACTATACTCGGGGGGTTCGAATTCACTCGGTTGCGAGGCTTTTCAACGGGTCCCCCCCGATACCCTCCACCGCGGTACACGACACGGAAAAACGATGACCGACCCAAAGTTGCATCAGAATGATCCGGCCGCCTCGGCCTCCGAAGTTCAAAACGTGTTCAACAGGATTCGCGGCGAGGTCCAGAAGGTGATCGTCGGTCAGGAGGATGTGGTCGAAGAGGTTTTGATCGCCATTTTCTGTGGCGGCCATGCGATCATCGAAGGTGTGCCCGGCCTGGCCAAGACCCTGCTTGTCCACACCCTTTCCAGCACCCTGAATCTCCAGTTCTCTCGAATTCAATTCACACCCGACCTGATGCCCTCGGACATGACCGGCACCGAGGTGATCGAGGAGGACAAGGCGACCGGACAGCGGAACCTGAGGTTCGTGCCGGGACCGATCTTCGCCAACATCATTCTTGCCGACGAAATCAACCGCACCCCACCAAAGACCCAGGGAGCGCTTCTCGAAGCGATGCAGGAACGACAGGTCACCGCCGGCGGGGAATCACACACGCTTCCCAGCCCGTTCTTCGTTCTCGCCACCCAGAACCCCATCGAACAAGAAGGCACCTATCCGCTTCCCGAAGCACAGCTTGATCGCTTCATGTTCAACATCAGGGTCGGCTATCCCACGGAAGAGGACGAACTGGCGATCGTTCAACGAACCACCACGGATGAATCGGCTACCGCCGACCAGATCCTCACCGGTGAAGACTGTCTTCGTATTCAAAACCTCGTTCGTCAGGTTCCGGTCGCACCCCATGTGGCGAGATACGCCCTTCGGATCGTGCGCTCGACACGAATCCGCGAATCCATCGAAGACAAACCCGAAATCGTTCGCGACTACCTCTCCTGGGGCGCCGGTCCCCGCGCCAGCCAGTTCCTGGTGCTTGCGGCGAAGGCCAAGGCGTTGATAAGCGGTACGTCACACGTCACCCCGGAACACATCCGCTCGGTCGCACTTCCGATTCTCCGCCACCGGTTGATCACCAACTTCAATGCGGAAGCCGACAACATCAGCACCGACGACATCGTCACACGGCTCCTGGAGATCACCCCGGTCGACGAATCCGACACGGAGACGAGGAGCACTCTGGATTCCGTGACCCGTTGATCAATCGGCCCGGTCTTTGAAACCGGAATCATCCGCGACGTAGATTTAGATCCACCCCGACTTCGACACGGAGAACCTGTTGACCGATTCGACTCCCGAATCCGCCGGTATGCGTGCCGAACAGTACCTGGCCCCTGAAACGATCGGGCAGCTGACGTCCTTCGAATTCCGGGCGAGGATGATCGCCGAAGGCGTGATGAGTGGAATGCACCGATCCCCGTATCAGGGACTGGCGGTCGAATTCGCGGAACATCGGCAGTATGTCGCCGGTGACGACCTCAAGCACCTCGACTGGAAGGTGTTCGGTCGCAGTGACAAGCTCTACCTGAAGCAGTACCAGCAAGAGACCAACCTTGATGTGGTCATCCTCGTCGACGCGTCGGCGTCGATGCGTTTTGGAACCCTCAAGGTGAAACAGGGGTGGGGTGGAACCGACGCATCTTCACAGATCGGCACCTGGACCAAATTCGACCATGCGACGGCGGTCGGCGCCGCGTTGTGCTACCTGGCGCTCCAACAGCGGGACCGTGTGGGCCTGGCCATGTTCGCGGACGGAATCACGGCCCAGGTGAAGAGATCCAATGCGAAGACGACCTGGCGGAACGTCGTACGAACCCTGGCGACCGAGACCGTCGACGACACGACGGATTTCGCGAAAGTCGTCGAACAATCACTGGCGACCATTTCCAATCGATCATTGTTCGTCGTGGTCAGTGACTTCCTCGTGCCCACCGACACCGTCCGAGCGGGCCTCGCCCGACTTCGACATCGTCGACATGATGTGATGTTGATGCAGGTTCTTGATCGGCAGGAGCTTCGGTTCGATCTCGACGACCCCTCACCATTCGAAGGTCTCGAAGGTGAAGGGCGTGTCAACATCGACCCTCGAGTCATTCGGGAGGACTATCTCGCGGCACTCACGAATCATTGTGAGAAACTCGAGAAGACCGCTCGAAGTCTTGGATTCGATTACCTCCGACTCGACTCACATGGTTCGGTTGGTCCAGCACTCGCAGCCTTGCTGGGTCGTCGAGCACTTCTGGCTCGCGGAGGGCGGGCGGGATGACTTTTGTGACCACATCACTCGCGATCGCCGGAGTGATCGCCGCTGCGATTCCCATCCTTGTTCACATCCTGCTTCGCCGCCGCCGAAAACCCATGCAGTGGGCTGCGATGTCGCTTCTGATCGAAGCCGCCCGCCGACATCGACGAAAAGCCAGGCTTGAACAGATCATCCTGCTGACGGTCCGAGCGATCATGGTCATCCTGCTCGGGGCGGCGCTCGCCCAACCCCTTCTTGGTGAACGGGTCGGAGTGACGGGCGAGAGAACGACCCACCTCATTCTCGATGATGGAATCGTCAGTGGAATCGTGGAGACCGACGGAAGAACATCCCTGGAACGACAGGTCGCCGAGGCGTCTGAATTCATCGAGTCCCTTCCGGGTGACGAACGGGTGTCGGTCATTCTCGCGGGGGCACCGGTTCGATTCCTGATCGAATCACCGACCGCGGACCATCGATCCGCCATCCGTGCGATTGAAAACCTCCAGAGCCGCGAGGGCGCCACGGACATCGCCACCGCATTGGAGTTCGCGGAATCCGGGCTTGATCGGGAAGGAGCCCAGGGGGTTCGAATCTTCAGCGACTTCCGGCGTGGAAGCATCGACGATCGACGACGCCCGCCGGTTCTGCATGGACCGATGGGGTCTGCAGTCGATCTCACCGCTTCGATGCCGATCGGTGATCCGACGAGCAATATCCAGGTCGCATCCATCAAGACCGCTCGAAGCCCCTTGTCCACGCTCGGCACCGGCGATCTGCTGCTTGTCGAGGTCCGGCTTCGTCGAACCGGACTCACCCCGGAAACGGTCTCCAACATTCGTCTCGAAGGAGACGCGATGTCAGGGGTGGAGAATCGAAGAGTCGAATGGTCACCAGGCCGGACGGAAGCCCGGGTGGATTTCCAGGTTCGAGTCGACACTGATGGTGGTGTGTTGGAAGTCGCCATCGATCCCGACACGCTTCCACTTGATGACCGACGCCGCGTCACCGTGGAAGGTCGGGAACCGACACGAGTTCTTCTGGTCGATCGTGATGAACTGGCCGGATCGACCCGTCTGGATCGACTGCATGGCACCGACTGGTTCGAACGTGCCCTGCTTCCGCTTCCGGATGCCGCCATCGCCGAAGCGATCACCATCGATCGCGTCGATCCCGCGACCATCAACGACCGTGATCTCGAAGGAACTTCGATGGTCGTGATCGGCCGGCCGGATCTCCTCCCGCCTGGATTCGACCTCACACTTGCGAGTTGGATCCGTCGTGGGGGCATCGCGGTGGTGCTCCCACCAGGAGAGACCACCACGCGAGCCTGGGCGTCACCCCTGCTGGAAGCACTCGATGTTCCATGGGCGGTCTCGCTCGAACCGACCATCGTCGATCCTCCCCGGTCGCTTTCGGCCGCACAACCGAGTTCCGCACTCACCACGCTCCTGGACGCCGAACTCGTCGAACTCGCTCCAAGCGTTCGCATCGATCGAAGGCTGCCTGTCGATGACGTTCCTGATGGTGATGTGGTGTTGCGTGACGAACAAGGAGACCCGGTCGTGCTCGACGCGCCGATCGGTGCGGGACGGCTTGTCTTCTTCGCGGTCAACCCGGAACTGGAATGGACGGACCTCCCCGTTCGCCCGCTCATGGTTCCTCTGGTGCAGGAAATCGTCCGACAGGGTTCCGCCTTGTCGAAACAAGAAGTGGACGGGGTGGTCGGGCTTCGGCCACCACTGATCCGACGGTCGAATGTCGCCACCGTGGCGCTGCCTGGTTCCGGTTCGCAACCGGTCACCGGCGAAGAACTCCCGGTGCCGGAACGAACCGGCATCGTGGAGGGATACGACCTCGGAGGAAACCTCGTCGAGAGAATGGTGGTGAATCCCGACGCTGGTGGTGGATTCGTGGATCTGCTCGCGCCCGACGCGGTCGCCGCATGGCTTGAGTCTTCAGGGTCATGGAGATTCACCGGACCGGACACCCGTGAGCTCGAACAGGTCGACGACGAAAGCAGTCTGGCGGTGATGCTCATCGTCATCGTGCTCGCTCTGGCGATTCTGGAGACACTGCTCGCCCGCTGGTTCACTCGTGGTGGTCTTCAGACCAACCGATCGATCGGTCTGACCGGCGCGAACGCCGACGCCGAACTCGATCGATCCCGAAGGGGAGCCGCCACATGAACACCGCATTTGGAAGATGGCTTCTCGGGCTGCGCGACCTTCCGGTGGACGCGGGCCAGCTTCAAATCGCATGGGAAAGACCGATCCCCGGTTGGATGTGGTTCCTGGGGATCGCGACCTGTGTCGCGATCGCGGTCTGGTCCTACAGCCGACTCGATGCGGGTCGGCGAGCACGAGGAATTCTGGCGACGGCGCGAGCCGGCTTGCTGGCCCTGCTTCTGGTCGCGGTCGCCGGGCCGATGATCGAACTTCCAAGGGAACTCATCGAACCGGACTGGGTCGCGGTGCTCGTGGATCGAAGTCGAAGCATGCAGGTCCGGGATGGCCTCGATGACGCTTCAGGGCGCCGGAGTCGCGAGCAGGATCTCCAACGAATTCTCGAGGAGGCCGGCCCGGCATGGCGAAACCCCGGCGAAACCCGTGAAGTCGTCTGGCTCGGTTTCAGCGAAGGGGTCTTCGATCTTGAAACAGTGGGCGATGAGAACGGTGATACCGAAGCATCCACCTTGGAGACGACGACACCACCGCTTTCGGCGGGTTCCGCTCCGATCATCGTTGGTGGTGAGGCTGATGGTTGGCGGACGAGGATCGCGCCCGCACTCGAGGAAGTGCTTCGCCGGACCGCAGGTCGACCACTCGCCGGCGTGGTGTTGATTTCAGATGGCCGAACCGATTCGCCGCCCGATCGAGACCTGATTCGCCGGATGATCGGCGCTGCGGCGGGGGTCCACACGATTCCGCTGGGCGCGGAGATCCCGGTGGGTGATGCGGGGATCAACAAGGTCGACGCGCCTCGGCGCGCGTTTTCAAAGGATGCGGTTCCGGTCGCGGTGCGACTTGAAAACCGAGGCCGGAGCGGCATGGTCAAGGTGACGCTCGTCGATGATCGTGATGGATCGATCCTGGATTCGACCGAGATCGAACTCGACCCTGATCAACCGACCATGGACACGGTGTTGACGGCCGCACCTTCAAGGTCGGAAGAGGACACCGGAACCCGCCGGTGGTCCGTTCGGATCGAGGGTGAGGATGACCTCGTTCCCGAGAACAACACCGTCACGCTCGACATCGAATTCGTCGATCGGCCGCTCCGCGTGTTGTATGTCGAGGGGTATCCCCGTTGGGAGTACCGGTATCTCAAGAACCTCCTGGTTCGAGAACCATCGATCGAGAGCTCGGTGATGCTGCTCTCCGCCGATCGCGATTTCGCTCAGGAAGGAAACACACCGTTGGCGAGGCTGCCGCGGACCGCCGAAGAATTCGCGGCGTTCGACCTGATCATCCTCGGGGACATTCCTTCGGGATTCCTCACTGATTCAAGACAGAGACTCATCCAGGAGCAGGTGGCTCGCCGGGGCGGCGGCCTGGTGATGATCGCAGGCCCGCGATCGATGCCGTCGAGTTGGAGTGGGACACCACTCGCAGACCTTCTTCCCTTCACCGGCAACCTCGAACTCGACCGGCGCGATGGCCCCGTGCTCACCCGACCCACCGATGTCGCGACACGACTTGGAGTTCTCCGGCTCGTGCTCGGAGAGGACTACGGCTGGCCCGAAGCGCTGAGCGACGCCAGTTACGGATGGTCCCAGTTGCAGTGGGTTCAACGCATCGATCCCGAACGACTGAAGCCGACCGCGGAGATCCTCGCGGAAGTGCTGCCCGCCGACGGTGACCCGGCCGACGTGACTCCGTTGGTTCTGGGGATGAGGTATGGCGCCGGACAGGTGCTCTATGTCGCCACCGATGAAATCTGGCGATGGCGATACGGCCGAGGCGAGCTTCTTCCAGAACAGTTCTGGGTGCAGTTGCTCCGGCTTCTCGGTCGTGAAGCCGTTCAGGGTGATCAACCGGTCCGTCTCGTCGTCGAACCACGACAAGCGGTGATCGGCAGGCCGGTTCGGATCACGGTTGATCTGCTCGACGCGATCTCAGGCCTGCTTCCTCCGGACTCGGTGGCGGTCGAAGCGTTTGATGGTGATGGGGTTCTGGTCGGGACTGTCGAACTCCCGGCAAGCGGCGAGGCATCCTGGGCGGGAACCTGGATTCCTCCGGAGGTCGGATCGGTTGAATTCAGAATCGCCCAGCCGGGCTTGTCGGCGCTCGCGGGTGGGATCATCACGACCATCGAGGTGGCTCGGCCCGACGATGAACTTCGTGACGCCGATGCTGATCATGATTTTCTGGCCACGCTCTCGAAAGAGACCGGCGGCTTCGTGTATCTGCCTGACGAGACTCCGGGGCTCCTTGACCGAGTCCACGAGAAACTTCCGAATCGGGCGATCGTCACCGAACAACCGCTCCGTGAGCGGATCTGGACCTCTCCTCTCTTCTTCACCCTCTTCCTGCTTCTGGCGACCCTCGAGTGGGTCGGCCGGCGGCTGACCCGGCTCGATTGATCGAGAATCATCACGGATTCGAGCTTGAATCCGCGAATCCGGTCGAAACTATCGAAGATCCTCTGTTTTCCAAGTACCCAGCATCCATTTGAAGCGAATCTTCCACAGGTGAATGACACCTTGTCGGAGCACACCACCACGATGTCCGCGATCGACGAACTCATCCCAAGACTCCATCGGGTCAGACGAGCCTTGCAACGGGCCGTGCTCGAGCGACGGATCGCCTCCGTGGTCTCCGTCGCGATCCTGTGTGTCATGGTGATGGCGATCGCCGATCGAGCACTTCGATTCCCCACGGGACTTCGATGGACGACGCTTGTTCTGGGTCTGGCGTGGTTGGTTTGGTCGATTCGAACCCATGTCTGGTCAGCGATTCGATTCCGTCCGACTCTGGTCGATGTCGCGCTTCGAATCGAAGCGTCGGCACCACCCCTCACCGGACGGCTTGCAAGTGGTGTCGAGTTCGCGACGACTGACGTCGGAAACAGAAATCCGCTGGCCGCTCGATCACTCCGTGATCTTCAGCATCGAGTCTCAACCGTGAGAATGGAGGAGATCGTCGATGCTCGTCGGGCTCACCAGTTGCTGGTGATCGCGATCTTCGCCTGTGTCGTGGTGACGACGCTCGTGATCTGGCGACCGGTCGACGCGTCGATCGCGTCCCGGCGAATCCTCACGCCCTGGACCGATGCGCGGTGGCCGGCCCGTACGGAGGTGGCGGGTCTTCTCGATGTCGATCTCGTCCACGCTCGCGGTGAACCACTGGCGATGGCCGCCGAACTCGTTCGAGGCGATCTGGAGAGTGATCGGGTCTTTCTGAAACTTCGGAACATCCGCGATGGCGTCGTCGGGGACTGGCAACGCCTGGTGCTCACGCGACAGCAAGGACGACGCTTCGAACGGGTGATCGACACCGATGCCGACGAGATCGAATATGCATTCGCGACCGACGAGGTCGAGACGGAAACATCGAAGATCCGGTTGTTTCCGGCGCCGGCGATCAGTGCCGCGATGGCGACGGTGACCCCACCCGCATACGCATCGAGTCGGGGTGAGATCCGCGCCGAACTCGGCCCCGGAACCGATCGCCGATCTCGACTCACCGAACCGGTCCTTGAAGGTTCCGGACTTCGGCTCGACGTCACCCTGACGCGACCGGTTCCCGTCGATCGAACCGAAGATGGCGATGTCTCTCGAGAGTTCATCGAACAGACCATCGCCGCGCCGGACGAGGCGATCGTCGATCTGAAGATCGATCCCGCCGACCCCACGCTCTGGAGGGTGTCGGTATCGATGGATCGTGGGGGTGACATCGGCCTGTCGCTTCTTGACCAATACGGCCTGCAGAACATCGATCCGATCCGGTATCGCGTGGACACGATTCCCGATCGCGCACCAACCACGACCATCAGTCGCCCGGTCACGGATCAGACCGTCTCGGCGGACGCGGTGGTGGAAGTTCAGGCCGAAGCACGAGACGACGTTCGCCTCAAGTCCTTCGATATCGAAGCGACTCTGGTTCGGGGAGGGGTCGACTCACAAGTGGAATCGATCGCGGAACTGTCCACGGAGGCGGGTGAAGATCCCATCGCGGACGCGACATTGCGAGTCGAATTCGGTGTGGCGGATCTCGATCCGGAGATCGGCGACGAGATTCTTCTCGTCGCGATCGCGTCCGATGAGTATCAGGCGGACGATCTGCCAAGAGATTCGGTCCGGAGTACGGCCCGAAGGCTTCGTGTGGTTTCCAGCATCGAGCTCGCGGAGCAGCTCCAGTCGGCCCTTTCGTCGATTCGGCGATCAGCCATTCGCCTCGATCAGGATCAAGGCGGCATCTCCGACATGGTTCGTCGTGGCGGTTCATCCCGAAGTTCGGTGCGCGAGCAGGGACGACTCGGCGACCGGATCGCCAGTGCTCGGGATGCGTTGGAGTCGATCGAGCAACGGCGCAACCAGAATCGTCTCGAGGATGAGATGCTCGAGGACATCATCGAGCAGGCTCAGGATCTCCTTGAAGCGGCGGGTGAAGCATCGGATCAGGCGGTGGCGGCGTTGGACGAAGCGGCGCGGGCGGCGGCCGGAACCGGCGAAGGATCGACGAATTCGGATCCGACCGGATCAGAGCCTTCCGATCGACCGGAAGATGGCGCCTCATCCGAACCGGACTCCGATTCCCCCGAGGCCGAACCAGGCGATGAACTCACCGTGTCGGAGGAAACACCGAACCAGGAGATGCCCGGTCGGAGCCGACCGGGTGAGTCGGGATCCGAGAACGATGGTGCCTCTGAATCCTCGTCGACATCCTCTGAACAATCAGCCTCTTCCGGCAACTCTGGTGAGTCCGGGGAATCAGGCGAGCCCACGGAATCAGGTGAGCCCGGGGAATCAGGCGAGCCCGGGGAATCAGGCGAGTCCGGGGAATCAGGCGAGCCCGGGGAACCTTCTGAACCTGAAGAACGGCGACCTCCGGATTCCTCGACGGAAGCCGAACGAGATGCGATCGAAGCACAGGACGAAGTACGGGCTGAATTGGCCGACCTGGCGGAACTGCTGGATCGTGGCGAGGACGCCTGGGTGGTCTCCCGTCGGATTCAGCAGATGGCGGAGGATCTTGCCGAGCTACAGGAACGCACCAGTGAACTCGCCGAAGAGACCATGGGCCGTGATCGTTCCGAACTGACCCCCGAGGAGCGTCGGGAACTGGATGAAATCGCGCGGGAGCAAGGGGAGTTGGCGGACGAGGCCGACGACCTGGTTGAAGAACTCGAAGAACGCGGCGCCTCGCTCGACCAGATCGACCCCGGTCAGGCGGCAGGGCTGCGGGAAGCAGCTCGAGAAGCCCGCGAGCAGGGCCTTGAAGAACAGATGCGGGAAGCCGAGAAGGGCGCTCGAGAGAATCGACTGCAACAGGCCGGCGAAGCGCAACAACAGGCCGCCGCCGCGCTCGAACAGATGCAGGAGACGATCGAGGAATCCCGGAAGGCGCAGGTCGCGGAACTCCAGCGCCGGATCGCAAGCCTCGTCGACAGTCTTCTGGGATTGATCGAGACCAGTGAGAACGAGATCATCGCACTCGCTCGGATCGAAGGGCCGGATGATTCCGAGAAGATCGCTGCTCGCGCCAGAGCGCTGGTCACCTTGAACGGCAACACCATCGCGGTCGCCGCCGAAGCCGCGGCCGCCGGGTCGGGGGGAGAGCGAATCTCCAGACTGGTCGAACGAGCTGGTCGGAATCAAGGGGCGGCGATCGGAGATCTTCGTGCGGTCCCGAGTGAGTTGGAGGACGCCCGGGCGAATCAGGAGCGAGCCCTCTCCGCCCTCCGTGAAGCATTGGTGATCGCCGAGGAGACGGCCGAGCAACTCGCACAGGAGCAGGCGGAAGAACGTCGAAACGCACTTCTTGGTGCGTACGCCCTCGTCCTGGAAAAACAGATCGGAATCCGCATCGAGACCGAGAAGATTCGGCCGCAGGCGGGGGAGCGGTTGGGGCGCCGGGGACTGGTGACCTCGCGCCGTCTGGCCACTGATGAGAGTCGAATCGGTTCGGATCTCGAAGCGATCCAGGATGAATTTCAGGAGATCACGGATTCGCTGGTCTTCTCGATGACTCACCGGAACATCGACGCCTGGATCGAATCGGTGTCGTCTCGACTTCGTGAGGGACGTCCGGATGCCGAGACGATCGAGCGACAGACGATGATCATCGAGGCGATCGCGGGACTGGCGGCATCCCTCGATCAGGAGCAGCAGGACGATGATCCGTTCGCCGGCTTCGACATTCGCCGAGTCGCCGAGCGGGAGAAACGGGAAGGGGCCGCCGCCGATCTCGAGAACGGCGAGGTCGTTGCGCTCGTCGCCGATCACCAAGCCGACGACCGGCAGCTCGAC
>JABABZ010000300.1 GCA_014237965.1 Phycisphaerales bacterium
GGTTTGCGGATCAGAACCGGACGCCCAACCCACGAGCGTCGAGGACGAGCCCGCCAGCGCGCCGGCGCAGCATCCGCTCAAGCTCGGAGTCCGCTTCCGCCCAAAGCGCCCCGCCGCCGATGAGCAGGCCGACGAAGGCCTGGGAACCGGCGAGTTGCGACCGGCTCGCACCGATGCACCGAAGCATCGCGAGTTGACGGATCTGTTCGCCGATCGCGGTGGTCATCCCGATGGCGACGATGAAGGCGCAGGCCAGGAACGCGACGATGACGCCGGTGCGGAATCCCACGCGGCTCGCCCGGACTTGTCGGTCGTACCCGGCTCGGGCGCGTTCCGCCGATTCCAGACGCAACGGATTCTCAATTCGATCCTCGTACCGCTCGACCCAGGCGAGGACGTCGGTGCCTTCCGCGAGGACGATGGATATCACCGCGGCCTCGCCGCGTCGTCCCGTCGCCTCCTCGATCACGGAACGATCGACCTGGACCCGCGGTTTCTGGAGGGCGCCGAGTTCGGGACGATCCCGGATGCCGACCACCGTGAGTTCGATCGTCGGGCCGAATCGCTCGACGCGAACCGTGTCGCCGAGGCCGGACTGGAGCTTTCTGGCGGTGAGTGGATCAAGCAGGATTTCGGTCGGATCGGCGGGAAATCGGCCTTCGAGGAGATCGTATTGGTCGAAGGTGTCGTTGCCATCGACGTCGATGCCTCTGGCCTGGACGGTCAGTCGGAGCCGGCGACCGTCTTCATCGCGACGATCGTCGGTCCGGGCGAGGGTGAGGCCGCCCTGGACCCTGGCGGCCGCCTCCGCGACGTCGGGCCAGGTCCGAACCGTCTCCGCGAGATCGGCCTCGAAGGGGGACCCGTATCGATGAACCACCCGCGCATCCACCGAGCCGATGGCTCTGGAGATTCGATGTTCGATGCTCGCCTGCACCGTCCGCATGCCGGTCGCCACCGCGGCCACCAGCGCGGAGGCCATGGCGACCGCGATCACCAGCAGGGTGGTTCGGACCTTATGCCCGAACAGGACGTGTTGCGCGATGTGCCAGCTGGGCTTCATCCATTCCTTCCGTCTGGAAGTCGTCGGCGATCGTTCCATCCTGAAGCACGACGACCCGGCGGCAATGGGTCGCGGCGGCAGGCTCATGCGTGACCATCACGATCAGGACGCGGCGTGACGTTCCGAGGTCGTCCAGCAGCCGCCAGAGTCGATCGCTGGCCGCGCTGTCCAGCGCGCCGGTCGGCTCGTCCGCGAGGAGCACCGGTGGTGCGAAGAGCAGTGCTCTGGCGATCGCCACCCGTTGTTGTTCACCGCCGGAGAGTGCATCCGGGCGATGGTTCATTCGATCGCCGAGCCCGAGCTCGTCGAGGAGCGACCGGGCCCGATCATCGATCTCCCGGGAGTTGCCGCCGTCGAGCACTCCGGGGAGGGAGACGTTCTGCAACGCCGTCATCGACGCCAGAAGATTGAATTGCTGGAAGATGATGCCGAGGCCTCGCCGCCGAAAGACGGTGAGATCCTTCTCGCTCATCGAGTCGATTCGGGAATCACCGACGCGAATCGTCCCCTCGTCGGGGCGATCCAGACCGCCGAGGAGATGCAGAAGCGTGGATTTTCCGCTGCCACTGGGTCCCATGATCGCGCAGAGACCGGGCTCGTGAC
>JABABZ010000301.1 GCA_014237965.1 Phycisphaerales bacterium
GAAGGCACCGGGCGTATCGCCGGTGCGAAAACGTGCTTCAGCGAGTGCGGCTCGTACGAACGCATCGTCCGGTCGGGCGGTCGAGAGGCCCGTGAGCAGTTGGACGGACTCCTCACCCTTTTCCGCCTGAAGCAGCGCGAGTCCCAGATAGAGCCGGGCGAGGGCGTCCTCGTCGGCCGCCCGTCGGTAGGTTTCGATCGCCGCGTCGAGTCGTCCGGACCGTTCAAGGGCCACACCGAGACTGCGGAGGGTCGACGGATCCCCTCGACCTCCTCGATCCGCCGCCCGGAACATCTCGGCGGCTTCCGCCGAGATGGCGGATGCTGCGGCCTCACCGGCGATCTCGCGAAGTTCGGCGCTCCGCATGAGCAGGACCTGGCCCAGCGTCGCGGCCACCATCGGGTCGTCGGGCAGACGGGTCGCGAGCATTCGGGCGATGCTCTCGGCATTGTCGGCCCGGCCCGCGGCCAGCCAACGGTCGATTGCATCGAGGGATGCATCTCGATCGGAGGCACTGATCTCCGTTGCGGGGGCTGAATCGGGGGTTCCCGGGGCGGGGGTGGGTCGGTCGCAGCCCGTGAGCATGAGCGGCATCGTCACCGCGGCCATGAAGAACTTCCGGCGAAGAGAGTCCGGAGAGGCGCGTCGATCTGGTGGGGGTTCGTAAGATGTCGGAATCATGCCTGAGCCCAGAACCATGGACGCTGCATCGGCGACATCCGATGCACTCCCCAAATCCTACTCGCCAGCCGCCGCCGAGCCTCTGGTTCTGGCCGCCTGGTCCGAACACGGCGATTTCCACGCCGAGCCGGCCGCCGAGGGTGGAGACGACCGAGCGTCCTACGGCGTCCTCATTCCGCCACCCAATGTGACGGCGGCGCTGCATCTCGGGCACGCCTTCAACAACACGCTTCAGGACATCCTGGTCCGGTACCACCGGATGCGGGGCGATCGAACGCTCTGGATGCCCGGGACGGATCATGCCGGAATCGCGACCCAGACCGTGGTCGAGAAGCGGTTGCTTCGCCAGGGCAAACGACGAACCGACTTCACGCGTGACGAATTCATCCAGCAGGTTCAGGGTTGGAAGGACGAATACGAGACGACCATCCTCGGCCAGCTTCAGGAGATGGGTTGTTCGTGTGACTTCGATCGAACCAGATTCACCATGGATCCGGTCTGCGCCGCAGCGGTTCGCGAAGCGTTCTTCCGGCTCTTCGAGGACGGACTGATCTACCGGGGCAAACGCCTCGTGAACTGGGATCCCGCGACTCGAACCGCCTTGGCCGACGATGAAGTCGAGATGCGGGATGTCGCGGGCCACATGTGGTACCTCCGCTATCCGCTCGCTGATGGTGACGGATTCGTGACCGTGGCGACCACTCGTCCCGAGACGATGCTCGGTGACACCGCGGTCGCCATGAATCCCAGGGATCCCCGCGCCGCGGAACTCCGTGGGCGATCGGTTCGATTG
>JABABZ010000302.1 GCA_014237965.1 Phycisphaerales bacterium
TCCGGACGATTCGGGACGTCGTCGATTCGTCGATCGACTCCATCGTCATCAACAGCCGCGAGGGATTCGAGCGAGCTCGAACCTTCCTCTCCGTCATCTCGCCACGATCGGCGCCGAAAGTCCGCTTCTATGACCGGCCCGTCCCACTCTTCGACGCCTTCGGCGCCGAGCGGCAGATCGAGATGATCCATGCCAGAGAAGTGCCGCTCAAGTCCGGCGGGGCGCTGGTGATCGACCAGACCGAAGCGATGGTCGCGATCGACATCAACTCCGGCCGGAGTCGCGGTGCCCGAGACGCGGAAAGCAATGCGGTCTCGACCAATCGAGAAGCGGCCGACGAGATCGTCCGTCAACTTCGACTTCGAGACCAGGGTGGTCTCGTGGTCTGCGACTTCATCGACATGCGATTCGCGAGAAACCGCAAGGAGATCGAGGATCGGATGGCGGAGAACCTCCGTCAGGACCGGGCCCGGACGACCTTCCTGCCCATCAGCGAGTTCGGCCTGATCGAAATGACGCGGCAGCGAATTCGACCCAGCATCCGCTCGCAGTACTTCGCGCCCTGCAATTCCTGCTCCGGACTGGGCGAAATCCGCAATCCGGACTCCGTGGCGGCCGATGCGGTTCGCCGTGCTGCACGCGTGCTCTCCATCGACAAGGTTCATCGCGTCGAACTCGTCTGTGGCACCAGAGTCGCCAGCGCCCTGCTGAGCGGCCATCGGCGACGAATCGACGAGCTCGAACGACGCAGCGGAGGCCAGATCGACATTCGGATCTCCGAACAGATCGGCGGAGATCGTTTCGACAACTACGCGTACGACGATCGCAATGCGGACATCGACCTCTCTCGCCTTCCGGTGCTCAAGACGCCGACGCTCGAGGATCTGGTCGAAGCGCTTCCGGACCTCGACGAGCCGATCGATTCGGAATCGAAGGAGGATGGCGACGGAGGACGGCGGCGGCGAAGACGACGGAAGCCCGTCCCGGCCGACGTCGTCTCCATCGCGATGGCGGGCGGCTTCGACATCGATGACGAAGATGAGGATGAAGACGATGACGCCTCCTTGAACGAAGACAAGTCCACTTCATCTTCCGACGCCGGAGAACCCGGTCCCGAGGAGGATGGAGAAGGCGGCGGCAAGCGGCGTCGCCGACGCCGACGCCGACGCGGACGAGGACCCCGAAGCGACGCGGACGCTCCTGAGCACAACCCCTCGGAGGCATCCGAGGCGACGCCCGCGAGCGAGCCCGAGCCGG
>JABABZ010000303.1 GCA_014237965.1 Phycisphaerales bacterium
GTATGCGCGAGTTCACGAGCTCCGGTGTGCGCCAACGTCATTCCGGCGGCGAGAATCGGATCGGCGAACCCGATCGACTCGCCGACCAGGAACCAGTTCTCGCCATGGCCGCGTTCGGAAGTGAAGGACCAGTCCTTGGTCGCCTCCACCATTCCTCGCGGCGTCGCGTTCTTGATGAGGGCGGAGATCCGATCATCGTTCTTGATCGCTTCGTGATAGCAGTCTTCGACGCTCGAGCCCAGACTCTTGTAGTGGTCCGAGGGGACGACGTATCCGATGGAGGTCCGAGTGGGACCGAGCGGAATGAACCAGATCCAGCCGGCGGCCTGACTCATGACCTGGACGCGTGTGCCGCCCGACCCGACCTCGATGGCCCAGTCGGCGTTCTCCCAGTAGTCCCAGAACGCGACGTTCTGGAGTTTCGTCTCAGGCTTGGTTTCAACGCCCATGGCGCGCCGCAGGGTTCCGACATGGCCGGTGGCATCGATGTAGTAATCCGCGACGACCGTCGATCCGTCCGAAAGCTTCAGACCCTCGACATGATCTCCATCACGAAGAACCTCGGTGACCTGGGTCTCCTGCCTGATTTCCGCTCCGAGCTTCTCGGCGTGATTCAGAAGGATCTCGTCATAGATCGCACGGTCGACTTGAAACGCGGTCTGACGTCTCAGGCCTTCGTATGGAGTGGGACGCGAGAGTTTCTCGACCTCGCTCGGTGGTGCGAAGTCGAAGTTCCAGAGCTCGGGATTCTTGCCCCATCGATACGTCGCGCCGATCTTCAAGGGGAATCCGGCGTTCTCGATCTCGTCCCAGCAACCCATCTCATCGATGATCGCGCTGATGGAAGGCAACTGACTCTCGCCGACATGATCCCGAGGGAACTTCTCCTTCTCGAGAACCAGTACCTTCGAATCGGGCCGGTACTTCATGAGGAGCGCCGCGGTCGTGGAACCTGCAGGCCCCCCACCGATGATCGCAACCTCGCACGTGTGAACGTTTCCAGTACCCGAAATGCCAACCATGCTGAAGCTCCTGA
>JABABZ010000304.1 GCA_014237965.1 Phycisphaerales bacterium
TCAGGGGAAAGGAAGGGAGAGGAGGGGGCTCGGCACGGTGCCGGCTTCCTCCCTCCCCCAAAACGGAGGTCGACATGGCCGATCGCAAGCATCGTGTTCATCAGCAACTCACCATCACTGAGGCCGCTCGGGCCCTGCATCTCGATTTCGAGGGCTTCAAGAAGGGGCCACCGGTGTTCGCTGGAATCCGCGTGGACGGGGAATGGACGGCCACCGTCTTCGGTGACGTGGCACCAGATCTGATTCCGGCGGCGAGGGCGAAGAGGATCCGAGTCACCACCCTTGATACGTTCCTTCGGGAGACGGTCGATCGGGCGGTCGCTGAGGATCGACTGGTGACGGGATTCTCCACGAGGGAGTTCCAGGTCTTCGAGGATCGCGCCGTCGAGTCTGATCGGCTTCGGCCGCGGTTCGTCAACCTTCTTTCGCTCGGCCGACGGTGGCGTCGGGAGACGCACCCCGAGGTCGATGCCAGGGTGAAAGCATCCCGAGCCCGACGAAAGCGTGCGGGCCGATGGGTCGGTGGTCACGGAAACACGTTGCTCGATTTCGCCGGACTTTTGGAAGCGCCGCGTCGCTCGTCCTATGGCAAGGGATGTACGACGAGCCGACTCCGCCACGTCATGGGGCAGGTCGTACGTCGCGGTGAATATTCACGACTGACGCCGACCGCGAAGGGAAAGTGGACCCGAGTGCTGCAGCACAACGAAACCGACTGCCTCTGGTCATCGATGTTGGCGGCTGTCTGTGTCGCCGCATCGCCGGAGAACGGGGGTGGCCGATGAACTGGCTTCCCGGTTTTCTGGAGCAATGTCGACTGGAGCATC
>JABABZ010000305.1 GCA_014237965.1 Phycisphaerales bacterium
CCAAGCCGGCGGCCATGGTCATAATCAGCGTAACTGCAATGCTATGTTTCATTTTCATTCGTGTTCTTTGGTTCCTGCCATGAACCTCCCCCTTACTACGCTCGGGCTTCGTATTTGTTCCAAATAATTTTTGATTACAGAAAAAAGTGATCGATCAATTGCGGAAGTCACTTAAAGGCTATGTCAGCAACCAAAAAAACGCCCCTTTCACTTGGAAAGAGGCGTACTTTTAAATTTGAAGAGGCTTAACCCTTAAACTTCTTTGCAACTAGACACGCATTGTGGCCGCCGAAGCCGAAGGAGTTGTTGGCGATGGCGTTGACCTCCATTTCGCGGGGCTTGTTGGGAACGTAGTCGAGGTCGCAGTCGGGGTCGGGGGTATCGTAGTTGATGGTTTGCGGCACGATGTTGGTCTCGAGCGCCTTGCAGCAGACGGCCATCTCCACCGAGCCGGCGGCCCCGAGCATGTGGCCGGTGGCGCCTTTTGTGGAACTGACGGCGAGGCGGCGGGCATGGTCCCCGAAGACGGTCTTGATGGCCTGTGTCTCGCAGACGTCGCCCTGCGGCGTGGAGGTGCCGTGGGCGTTGATGTAGGAAATGTCTTCGGGGTTGAGGCCGCCGGAGGCCAACGCGGCCCGCATGGCGCGCGCGCCGCCTTCGCCGCCGGGCGCTGGGGAGGTCATGTGGTGGGCGTCGGCGGTGTTGCCGTAGCCGGCGATCTCGCAGTAAATCCGCGCGCCGCGCGTCTTGGCGTGCTC
>JABABZ010000306.1 GCA_014237965.1 Phycisphaerales bacterium
GCTTGATGCCTCAATTTTGTAGCGCACTGGAAAGCCGAAGCCGTCACCGATGTTGTTGAAGTTGTCACTCGTGCCGATGAGCGTGACTTGTTTGATGGCCTGCGCCTGGCCAAGGTCCACCTGCACCCACTTGCTCACGTCCTGCTCGGCGCTGATCTGGCTGTGGTAACCGAACTCGGGGCGGTTGCTTGTTTTAGATTGCTTGCGGAGTGACTCGAGTTGCTTGTCGAGCGCAACGAGTTTATCTCCCCCTTTTTTACTGATCTCGTTTTCGATGTTTATGAGTTCGGATTGATGCCGGTCAACCTCGGCTTTGAGTGTGGCGAGTTGTTTGGCGATCACGGGATCGGGGTGGTACTCACGGTCGGCGCGGTCGAGCGCGGCGTACACGGCCTGCATCCGGTAGTAGTCGGTCATGTTGATCGCATCGAACTTGTGGTCGTGGCAGCGGGCGCATTGCACGGTAGTGCTGATGAAGGTGTTCATCGTATTTTTCACCATGTCGTCGCGGTCGATGTTGCGGGCGATACGGCCGTCGAGCTTGGTTTCCGGCACCTCGGCATGGCCGATGAAATCCCACGGGCCGGCCGAGATGAATCCTGTCGCCTCGATGCCGTCGCGTGTGTCGGGATAAAGCGCGTCGCCGGCTACCTGCTCGCGCACGAACAGGTCGTATGGTTTGTCGCTGTTGAATGCGCGGATGACATAGTCGCGATACGGCCAAGCGTTG
>JABABZ010000307.1:0-240 GCA_014237965.1 Phycisphaerales bacterium
ACCTGTTTCTCGATCGTTTCCAACCAGACCACCCACTCGCCGATGAGCGATTCGATGATCGCGCGGCCACGCTACGTGAGCGGATTGATGCCGACGTCGATCTTGAAGATGCTCGGTACGTCCTGCAAAGCATGCTCGATGCCGTCACCGCCACGCTCGAGGTGATGCACGAAACCCAACGGCACTATTTTGATGCGGTCGGGTTGCGGCGCGAAACAGAAATCCTCGTCCAACGTAACA
>JABABZ010000307.1:250-716 GCA_014237965.1 Phycisphaerales bacterium
ATTGCACGTGGCGGTGTCCGCGCAGTTCTTCCACGCAGCGGACCGCAATTTACCCGAGAAGCTGAGCGTCTCTACGACGAGGCCTATGAACTTGCATCGGCCCAACAACTTAAAAACAAGGACATCCCCGAGGGCGGCGCCAAGGCAGCCATCTTGGTGCATCCCAATGAGTCGTGCGATCGGAGTGTGAAGGCTTTCGTAGACGCCATACTCGACTTGATTATCGAGGACCCCGCTGTCACATCTCGAATCATTGACCGATTTGGCACACCGGAACTGATCTACCTTGGTCCGGACGAGAATATCTCGCCCATGTTGATCGATTGGATCGTTGCGCGGGCCACGCAGCGTGGCTACTCGGTTCCCACCGCGTTGATGAGCAGCAAGCCCGGCGCGGGGATCAATCACAAGGAATTCGGCGTGACGAGCGAAGGCGTTGTGGTCTTCCTCGAAGTTGGCCTACGCT
>JABABZ010000308.1:0-235 GCA_014237965.1 Phycisphaerales bacterium
GATGTCCCAGGAGTCGGCAAGACGGTGCTCGCACGCACCCTTGCCAAGAGCATTGGTGGGTCAATTGCACGCATTCAATGCACCCCCGACCTGCTTCCGAGCGATGTGACCGGCATCACCATTTATGAGCGTGACCTCGGCGAGTTCCGCTTTCAGCCAGGGCCGGTCTTTCATAACATCGTCATCGCGGACGAAATCAATCGTGCCACACCACGAACACAGTCCGCACTTCTCG
>JABABZ010000308.1:245-695 GCA_014237965.1 Phycisphaerales bacterium
GGCCGAGGAGACCGTCACGGCCGATGGGCACACGCACAAACTTCCGCGACCGTTCATGATCGTCGCAACGCAGAACCCATACGAGTTTGAAGGCACTTACTTTCTGCCCGAGAACCAACTCGATCGATTCCTCATTCGCATAAATCTGGGGTACCCGGCGCCGCCTGACGAAGCGCGGGTCATCGAGCAGCAACCGGGGCGGCGTGAGTTGGCCTCGCTTGAGTCGGTCATCAGCACAGATGAAGTTCTTGCCATGCAAGATGCGGTCGATGAGGTCACACTCGAGCCATCACTCGTCGCGTACATCATCGCCCTGGCGACCGCTACTCGTACGCACGATGAGGTGCAGATTGGCGTCAGTCCACGAGGATCGCTCGCACTTGCACAGGCCGCTCGAGCAACAGCCCTCTTGGCTGAGCGCGATTACTGCATTCCAGAAGACATCGTTTC
>JABABZ010000309.1 GCA_014237965.1 Phycisphaerales bacterium
TTTCGTTCCTTCGCGACCGCACGATTCAATCCAGGTCGCCGCAACACACGGTCCTTCTCCTCATGTCCACTCTTCAGATCGATCGACTCCTCGATACCGTCGTCAAGCAGAACTGCTCGGACCTCCACCTCACGGTGGGTCGTCCGCCGACGGTCCGGCTTCACGGCTCGCTTCGGAATCTCCAGACCAAGACGCTGGAATCGGACGACATGGTCGCGTTGATGAAGTCCGTCACCCCGGAGAAGAACCAGCAGGAGCTTCAGGAAGTCGGGTCGACCGACTTCGGGTTCGCCTACGGCGAGGCCGCTCGCTTCCGTGTGGCGGTCTTCAAGCAGCGAGGTGATGTGGCGATGGTGCTTCGGCTCATCCCGAACACGCTGCTGACCTTCGAGGAGATCGGGCTTCCGACGATCGTCAAGGAACTGTGTCGTCGGCCTCGCGGCCTCTTCATCGTGACCGGGCCGACGGGTTCGGGAAAGACGACCTCGCTCGCCACCATGCTGGACTTCATCAACCAGAACATGGACCGGCACATGATCACGACCGAGGATCCGATCGAGTACTACCACTATCACAAGAAGTCGATCGTCAATCAGCGTGAACTCGGAATCGACGTTCCCACGTTCGCGGAATCACTCCGGCGGGCGCTTCGTCAGGACCCCGATGTGATTCT
>JABABZ010000030.1 GCA_014237965.1 Phycisphaerales bacterium
TCTCGCCCGGAGATTGGCCGACACGATCGGATCGGCATCCAGCATCACCTGCACCAGGACGTCCGGCAATCGCTCCTCACCGTACATCTCCACCAACGCCAGCCGCTCCGGTCGCTCCGCGGGCGTGTCGACCCAGTTGGGCATCGGACGCGCCCAAGCCCGAATCAACGTGGGCGTCATGTCGATCCACGGCTCTTCCGCGATCAACTCACAGAGACGCGCCCGCCATTGCAGTGCGTCGATCTTCGGCATCTGGATCTCAAGGAGCCGTTTCAAGCCCTCTGGATCGATCGTCTTCAAACGGTCGTAGGCTGCCTCGCGGACTTCGATGAAGTATCCATCGGACACGATCACCCGTTTCAGCGTCTGGCTGGTCACCACTGGATCACTCGTGGCTTCGAGCATTCGCATCGCCGCGTAGTGTCGACTCGTGATCTCGTTCGGATTCGAGAGCACCGCGACCGGATCCTCGATCGGTTTCGGTGAACAACCGCCGACCAGGATCGACAAGAGAGCGAGTGGGCAACCCCGGAAGAAGCGCCTCGATGAAGCTCTGACCGAGCGGCCGAGCTGCGTCGTGGTGCTCGCGGCTGAGATGGGAGATCGTCTGAAACTCACGGAATACTGGCCTCCATGCCTGCGTCTTCGCCCGTGATTCTCCTGCGAAGGACGAAGATTCACCGTTGATCAGCGAGAGACTTCGATTGACTCTATCATCGAGGTCGCAGAAACTCAGGGCCCGGCCGGAACCAGAACGGGCTCGGATCGAGTGAATCCAAGGAACGTGCCATGGCAGACCCGGACCCCGATGATTCGAACGAACCGCTTCAAGCGCGAGTGGAACGGGTTCTGGGACTCATTCGTCCTGCGGTCCAGGAAGACGGAGGAGATTTCGAACTCGTCGAAATTTCCGAAGCCGGCGTGGTCCAAATCCGATTCCTCGGGGCCTGTATCGGCTGCCCTTCCAGCGAAATGACCCTTCGTGATGGAATCGCGCGAAATCTGCGCGAGCGGGTTCCGGAAGTCACGGACGTCATCGCCGTCAATTAGGACGTTTGGTGCCCCGCACGACTGAGGAATCCCTCGATCTCGACTTCTGCGATCGGCCGGGTTCGGCTACCCTGTAGGGAGCCGAACGATCTCGGCAGGCTGCTTCCCGGGTTCAGAGCCAGACTGTTCTGAAACCTGTTTCTGGAAGACGTGCCTCAGGCAGGAGGACCTGATCATGCTGGTCATCACCCGTCGCGAAGGCGAGGAAGTCATCATCGGAGACCCGGCCTCGCCGCTCGGCGTCGTTCGTGTGGCGGTCATCAAGGGCGATCGAGTCCGGCTTGCCTTCGAGTTCCCGCGCGAGGTCGCCGTTCACCGGCGAGAGGTCGCGGAACAGATCGTGGCCGACGAGGATGCACCTTCGGTCGCCGGCCAGATTCGACCCGCATCCGAAGGCTGATCGAACGCCTCCGTCACTTCCCCGAAGACCGACATCCACCGACTTTCATGGAACGCACGCCTTCTCCGGCGTGCGTTCTTCTTCCGGCGCCATCCTCACCCATCCCCGAAGAAAACGCCCGCGCCGTCCAGAGGACGGCGCGGGCGGCGAAGCGAAGCAGCCATCGAGCCCCCGCTCATGGCCGAAAGCCCTCGATCCAAAAGACGTGGATCGGCGAGCTGGGGTCTCACACCCCGAGGTGTTCCGGGATCATCCGTGACCCGCGAAACATCGAATCTCCGAGTCGTCCTTGACTCGGTTCACGCGAACCAGGTGCCCCCCTGCTCGCGTTGCCCTGCAAAACAAGGCGAATACGGTCGAAGAACGTGCCGCGACGATCATCCGTGACCGCCGCGACGCGGTACAACCGCGCCGTCGACTCGACCGCGTGCCGACGGCGCCCTGGACGACCGATCCTTGGTCGTCTTGACTGCCTGCGGGTCGATGCCCGCCTTGATTCAGAAAGGAGAGTCGGAGGTTCATCGATCGCCCTCCGTCTTCGAACGTGCCTTGCGGGCCTGCCTCGCCCGAGCCCACACGTCTTGTTCGGAAGGAAGCGACGCCTGCTCGCGCTGCCATTTTTCCGGAAGGACCACTTCGAGATGATCCTTCACCCCCATCACCACCACACTCCCGGAGAGTCCGTAACGAGCCAATAGTCGATCGGGCAGCCGAATCCGTCCGGCTGAGTCGAGCGGACACCGCGCCGATTGAGAGAAGATCACACGCTCGAAGTCGATCTGATCCTCGTCGCCGAGGAGTGACCCACCAAGCTCCGATGCGAGTTCGGCGAAGGTTTTCTCCGGCCAGAGCCAGAGCGTTCCCGTCGAACCCGGAGCTGCGACGAATACTTTTCCGTGCGTCGCCTCGTCGAGTACATCGCGAAGCTCGGCTGGGATGGCCAGCCGGTTCTTCGTGTCGATGGTGTGCTCGAAGTGGCCGAGGAAAAGCACGCATCAGGTCTCCGGAGAGTCGTGGTCGGTCCGAGTCCAACGAAGGAACTCGCCGAGCTGGTCACGGCCGGAGAATACTCCACATCGCCCCACTCTTCAACACTTCCCACCATTTTTCGACATTTAGCGACTTTCGTGCCCCCCAGGGCCGCCTGCCTCCTCGATTTGCGGCCTTCAAAGTCCTGACTTCAAAAGACTTATGGACAATGGCCGATTCGGGCGCATGATCTACACATTCCCTCCCCATTCTCGCAGACCTCTCCCTCCCCCCCATTGGCTGCGACTTCTGGAAGCACGATGACCCTAGAGATCAGCGCCGATTCTGCGAGCAAGGTCGCCATTGCACGAATGCCAATCGGCCGGTTCCTGCTGACCTCCGCGTTCGGCGAAGCGCGAAACGGGATGATCGTGACTCAGGTCCAGAAATGTGCCGACGAACCTCCAACCGTCACCGTCTCCGTGCGAAAGGGCCATGCCCTCAGTCCACTGATCCGTGATTCGGGAACCTTCGCACTCTGTGAGATCGCGGATGCCGATCTGATTCTCTCGAAGCTCTTCCAGCGTCCGAGCGACCTGCTGGGCGATGACCCCTTCCTCGGACATTGCCTGATCCCGGAGACCCAGTCCGTCCCGGTCCCGACCTCCGCGGCATCCTGGGTCGTCTGTGAGTTGATCCGACATCTGGATATCGAAGCGGATCACGAAATCTACATCGGCCGCGTCACGCAAGCCGGCGTGCATGATCTCGCGGATGCGCCTCCGAAGAAGAGCAAACGACGGATTCCATCCGCACCGTCCACCGATGCCGCCCCTCAGGCTCTCAACGGAAATGGAAGCCGACCGGAGCGCCGAGGAACCGACGGTCGCGCGGAGCACGGAGCCGAGGCCGAGCTGCAGGAAGAACCGAAGAAGACCGGATCCACGAACTGAATTCAGTTCGGCCACGGGATACCATCGTGGGCATGATCCCCGACTCCCCCACCGCCGCCAATCGACTTCTCATGGACTACCGCCGCGAGGCGATCGATCTCGGCCGTCCGGTCGTTCCGATCATCGATGCGCACACGCATATCAACGGGACCGAAGCCGCGTCCCTGTTCGCCGAAGTGATGGATCTCTTCGGGATCGACGCCGTCTGGTCGATGACCGCCCTGGACGAAGTCGAACATGTCCGTGAAGCCCTCGGAGGTCGATTCGAACCGATCGCGGTTCCGGACTTTCGTGATCCCGACCGCCGGACGGCGCACGGCGACGAATATCTGCGTCGAATCGAGGCCTATCACGCCAAGGGGGCCCGAATCGTGAAGTTCTGGTCCGCACCCCGCATCGTCGACTTCGGCGAGGAGGCTGGTGATCCCGCGATGCTCCGACTCGACGGCCCCATCCGACGAGCCGGAATGCAACTCGCCACCGATCTGGGAATGGCGATCATGATCCATGTGGCGGATCCGAATACGTGGTTCGCGACCAAGTACTCCGATCACTCGAGGTACGGAGACAAGCGATCTCAGTACGAGCCGCTCGAAGCGGTGGTCGCCGACTACCCCGTCCCGTTCATCGCGGCGCACATGGGTGGCTGGCCGGAAGACCTCGACTTCCTCGACGGACTCCTCTCTCGACATCCGAATCTCTACCTCGACAGCAGCGCCACCAAGTGGATGATCCGCGAACTGTCCCGACACGAACCCGTTGATCTCACCGCGTTTCTGCAACGACATCGCGGCCGAATCCTCTTCGGCTCGGACATCGTCACCCTGGATGAACACCTGAGAACCGCGAAGGAGGATGAGGAGAACGTGATGGCCGCGAAGGCGGGAAACCGTGACGACGCCTTCGACCTGTACGCAAGTCGGTACTGGTCGCTCCGACGACTCTGGGAAAGCGACCACGATGGCGAGAGCCCGATCGCCGATCCCGATCTGGCCATGGTCGACCCTGATCGTTTCGAACCGCTCGATGCACCGAGACTTCGTGGAATGTCGCTTCCGCCGTCGGAACTGAGGGTGCTCTACCGCGAAGCCGCCATCGGATTCGCCCAGTCCATTCCGACGGATGGCCGACCTTCCATGGCGTAGTCCTCGAGTCGGAGCCAATCGGGCCGTCCCGAGACAAGACCTCTTCCGTGCCGAGCCGCCGCGGCATGTCCCATGTCGACGGCCAGAGCCGGTTCGTCCACCATCCTCATCAGGACCTGAATCAACGCGTTGCGATCTCCGATCGGCAGCAGTCGCCCATCGACCCCGTCTTCGACCAGCGACGCGGCATTCCGGCGGTCCGACGCGATCAGCGGCACACCACAGGCGAGCCAGGCCCGAAGCGCCAGGACCGATACCGGGGGATAGGGAGCCGCATCCGTCCGGTCGACGGCGACCACGACATCCACTGCCGGCGCCACCATTCTCGGATCACGCACTCGCTCGTCGAGCACCAGTCGCACGGTCTTGCCACCGAGACGTCCTTCGCTCTCGATGAGCCGCCTCGATGCGGCCATCGCCTGACCTGATGCAGGATCCGCGACCAGCGTCAGGCCCCGACCGGCGACCCCGACCGTGGCGACCGCCGTCAACACGGTGGAAAGCGCGGAACTGGACGGCGGATCCGCGGACATCGCGACCACCAGCTCGTTGGTTGGTTCAACACCCCATTGCCGACGGATCCCGGCGCGATCCGCCCGTCGCCCGCATCGATGCGTGACATCCTGCATGGGAAAATCGGTCGCCGATCTCGCCTCGCCAACCCGCCAACCTCTCTTCGCAAGCAACGGGCCGATCTCCGGACCGATGGGATGCACCCGCGCCCGACGCCGACGCCAGGGCTCGATTCGTGGGGGCCGACCGGAGACGGCGGCGATCTGACCGACGACCGGCACCCCATGATCGGCACCAAGCGTGGCGACCAGTGCGGATTCCGACCAGGCCATGATCCGGCCGATGGGCCCACGACCGGGCATGGTGATCAAGGACCGAAGGACTCGAGCCAGCGGCGGTGAGGCAAGCCGTGGCGCGTTGAGGGGCACGGGGACTTCACCATCGACGACGACTCCCCGCTCACCCGCTTGACGAGCACGTTCCCGCCCGCCCAGGATCACCACGGCGTCTTCTTCCTGAAGGATCGACAGCGCATCGCACAGGGTCACGCCACAGCCCGGGGCGGCCGGATCCAGGACATGGGCCGTTCTACTCATCGAAGTCGGACTCCGAGGCGAGAGAGCCTCGAGGATCAGCGGACGCCGAGGTTCTCACCCAGATCCACTCGTTCGTGCTCATAGAAGAGGAAGCCGACGTTCTTGCCGAGATCCATCGCGAGATCATCCTCGACCCGACGCCGCTTCGCGAAACTCTCGAAGTTGATCGGATCGACCTCGCGAATCTGGCCGACGACCTCCAACCCCTTGGGATCGGCGATCGGGAAGACTCGAGTACCAGCCGCCAGATCAATGACCTTGACACTGCAGACCGCCGTGGGTCGCGGGGTGTACCCGTCGAGGGTCATCGCGAATCCATCGAGCGAGACGTAGATGACCTGCTCGACTCCGGCCTCCCGGCCGATCCGTTCGATGCTCACGCGGCTGTCGCTGGTCTCCAACGCTCGGGCGAGCGCGAGCACGTCTCGCGAGTCGACCATCATGCTTGAAGGGATCGTTCCGCTCGAGATGAGATCGTCGGTGATCCGGACCCCGACCATCGAGCGGAGCGAAGTCCGGGGGAAAGCCGTATTGGGGTCGTCGACGAACACCGCGGTGCTCGTCTCACGCAACTCGTACTGCGCCGGAATCGTGCCCGGACCTTCGAGCACGTATGCCACGGGCACGACGATGTTGCAGCCGGCGATCACGCCGCCGGCCACGACGATGAGCAACAGCGGCAGCAGGCCACGACATGATCGTCTTGAATCAGACATCGGGGTACTTGTCCTCAATGTGATCGAAGAAGAGCCAGGCGGCTTCCTCGATGAAGGTCGCGAGCAATCCCATCTCGATCCGCTCCTCCGTGGAGCTCTCCCGTCCGAGTTCCGCGATCTTGGGGAACTCGCCACTCACGTCGTAGGCCTCGGAGAAGGCGTCGGAGTCGAATCCATCGAGTTCGACGATGCCGATGGAGGCGCCGGCCACGCCCTCCCATTGCCATCGATTTCCCGGCGGATTGAGGCGGAACTCGAAGATGTCGATCCAGACCAGCCGTTCGACACCGAGTTCCTCGCAGACCTCGCCGTACGGCATGGTCTCCCAGCCCGGCTTGTGATAGGTCCAGTCGAGTACGAACCGCGGATCGAGGACCTGGATCCCCTCGACGTTCTGCGCCAATCGGCGACTCATGTTGACACAGACTTCGGCGACGAGCTTGGGGAACTGATAGAGCGTGGACATGTCCGTCTGAACGACGACCGCCACGGTCTGATTCCGAAGACCGTCGTACTCGGCGAGCACTTCGACCTTCTTCTCACGCTCGATGTTCTGACCGATCACGCTCGCGATACCGAAGACCTGACAGCCCTGCATCACGCCGACCCCCGCCAGAAGCGCGAGGGCGACCATCATTCGGACGGTGACGGCTCGGTCTCCACGTCGGTTGTCGATCTTGTCACGCTTGTTCATCTTCGTTTTCATCGTCTTGATTCCGATTCGAAGTTCTCTTCGACCCTGTTCCACATCAACTCGTCGAGGCACGTCAGAAGTATTCCCGGTGGTCACCGATCTTGTAGGCCCAGGCCACGAGGAGCAGGGCCACGAACACCCAGAGAAGACGTTTTCCGAACAACCCCGAAAAGAACGGAGCGATCATCGATCCCGAAACCGCGGTCCAACCTCCGACCAGCACCACCATGGCCGTCGCGATGGCGAGCAGTGCTCCAAGCGGTTGTGTGCGGAAAGACTCCAGAAGGTTCCCATGAGCGGCGAAACTGAAGGCCGTGGTCATTCCACACGTGGGGCAAGGCATGTTGGCCGCGACGATCCAGTTACACGGCGGAAGCCCCATCTGCTGGTGCGTTCCGAGTCCGTCCTCGGAAGGCGTCAAGATCCAGGCAATCATCAGAACCGCCACTGCCGCCAACGCTGCAAAACCCGAGCCCAGTCGGACGCTGCCGGAGGCCCGTTGAGGAATCGCGACGCTCCAGCCCGCGGAAGCCCAATCGGGAGCCACGGGAGGCGGTGAGGAAGACCCCGGTTCTTCTGCCATCTCCACAGGCTACCGAGCCCGAGTTGACGAGGCAACGAAGTCGCCCGAAAACCATCATCTTGGTGCCTGCAATGCCTTTTCCGATCGGGCATCTTCCGATCAATCGCTGGTCGATCGCTAGCATGCGTCCATGATCAGCAATGCATGGCTCGACGCCCATCTCGATCTCGCCTATCTCGCCGGCGAAGGCCGGGACTTCCACCGTTCCGTGGCGGAGCTTGAGATCGACGGTTCCGTCACGTGGCCGGATCTCGCCGCCGCGCGGATAGAGACCCTCTTCGCCACCATCTTCACGGAGCGAGATGGCCCTCCGGGAGAGCCCGCCGCCTACCCGGCCGACGATGCGGATGCCGCGGAACGCGCCGGACGTCGACAGTTGAATTGGTACGAAGCCGAGGAAGCCGCCGGCCGGGTCACCATCGTTCGAAGCCTCGCGGATCTCGATTCCGACATCACGCCGCGGCTGGTCCTTCTCATGGAGTGCGCCGATCCGATCAAGTCGCCGGAGGAGGTCGTCTGGTGGACCGAGCGAGGCCTCCGCGTGGTCGGACTGAGCTGGGCCCTCGGATCCAGGTATGCCGGGGGCAACGCTCGCCCGGGAGGGCTCAGCGATGCCGGAGAAGGCCTGGTCGACGCCCTCGAGGAACACGGTGTGGGCCACGATGTCTCGCACCTCTCTCCCGCCGCCTTCGACGACCTGCTCACCCGAACCTCCGGTCCGGTATGTGCCACACACTCCAATGCCGCCGCCATCACCGGACCGAACGACCGGCACCTTCGAGACGATCAGATCCAGGCGATCGCCGATCGAGACGGCGTCATCGGACTGAATCTGTTCGGTCGATTCCTCCGCGGCGACGGTGAGCCCGCCACCATCGACGACTGCCTCGACCACGTCGAACACGTTGCCGCCCTCGCAGGCCGCCATCGCGTCGGGTTGGGTTCCGATGCGGACGGGGGTTTCGGGGCCTCATCGCTTCCGGAAGGACTCCGCGACCTCCGACAACTGGACCGACTGACGACCGGCCTGGCCGATCGAGGATGGTCGGAGACCGAGAGACTCGGCTTTCAGTCTGGAAACTGGAGATTCTGGCTCGAGAGACTCCTTACACGATGTTGATAAGAATCTAGACTGCCCCCGTTTCCGACCTCCATCCCCCAAGCAACCCGAGGAACGATCCCCGATGCCCACGCACCGAGCCACCATCCTGACCGTTGCCGCCTGCCTCACCACCGGCCTCATGTCGACCCCGGCGATCGCCGAAACCGCGATCAGTCTCGACTTCGCCGCGGGAATACTCGCCCTGCAGGAGGAAGCCATCGCGGACGGCGACGGCGCCACCTCACCGACCACCACGCCAGGCGGCGGACCGACCGCCGAACAACTGGCCAAGGCGTCGCAGAACCCCGTCGCGGACATGATCAGCCTCCCGTTCCAGAACAACCTCACGTTTCCCACCGGTCCCGGAGACAACGCCCTCTGGGTGCTGAACATCCAACCCGTCATTCCGATCAAGATCAACGAGGACATCAACCTGATCACTCGGACGATCCTCCCGGTGATCTCCTCGCCGTCGCCGGCGTCGGGGGTCTCAAGCGACTTCGGACTCGGCGATCTCCAGTTCACGGCGTTCTTCTCGCCCGCAAAGTCCGACGGCCTGATCTGGGGCGTTGGTCCGGTCTTCCAATTCCCGACCGCCACCTCGGACCGACTCGGCACCGATCAGTGGTCGGCCGGCCCCAGTGTCGTCGCCCTCTCGATGCAGGGGCCGTGGGTCATCGGCGGACTGGTACAGAACGTCTGGTCATACGCCGGATCGGGCGGAAACGACGTGAACGCACTGCTGGTGCAACCCTTCGTCAACTACAACATGACCGACGGGTGGTACCTCACGACGTCGCCCGTGTTCACGGCGAACTGGAAGGCCGACTCCGACAACCGATGGACGGTTCCGGTCGGCGGCGGCGTTGGAAAAGTGATGCGCATCGGTTCACAACCGGTGAACATTCAATTGCAGGGTTTCTACAACGTCGAACGACCCACCGGCGTGGGCGAATGGAACATCCGTTTCCAGGTTCAGCTGCTCTTCCCCGCAGGGTGATCACCTTCAACTCGTCCGGGACGGAGTCGATTCGGGATCAGCCGGGGATCATGGCGTTGTGATCGCTGTTGAGCGGAACGCTTCGCCGCTCATCGCCATCACCGATGACCAGATGAAGGCGAAGTCCGGTGCGGTGAAGGTCGGCGACCCTGGGCGCGTCCGAGGTGAACACATGGATCGTCGAGACGCCGGAGAAGTCCGTGGCACTCGCGATCAACTCCCGATTTCCGTGCAACCAGGCGTCTGCGATCCGGGCGGACTCGAGCTCCGCATCCGAACAGAGCACGTGAACCGTTCCCGATGCGTCGGCGGCGAATTCGACCCCGGACGCGATGGGACATCGAAGACCGGTCGGCAGCAGTTCAGGAAGAAGCCCCACGAATCCGTCACCAGGCGAGTCCATGGACGAGACGACATCCACCGTCGATTCGGCCCGGTCCATCTCATCGGATCCCCCGCGGGAGACGTCCACGCCAGGTTCCTCTTCGGCGACGAACGCGGGCTCACCGGGTGCACCGATCGGCGACGGACGGAGACGGACGGAACGGAAGCTCGTTCGCGGCCGACTGATTTTCGCAGCTGCCCCGGGTTCGGGAAAGAGTGGTTGCATCGCCCCGGCGTCGGTCGCCCGACGGCCGAATGCCGGCGATGGTTCTTCCGGCGCCCCGTCCATGTTGTCTTTCGGCTCGTCGAATCCAGCCAGCCGAAGCCCGCCCGCCTGGAGCGAAGATTCCGGGGTCGCATCGCCTTCTTCGTCGGGCCGGACCGCGACTTCGGGACGAAGTTCCGTGAGATCAAGCGACGCACGGATGGCGGAGACCACCTCTTCGGTACTCCTTCGAACCGATTCATCGAAGACCAGACGCTGGGACCCCTCCACCACATCGAGCCGTCGAACCGTCGCCACCACGGGCAACGGCCGGTCGAGGTGCCTGGTCGCGGCTTCGGACAGCACATCGCCGGCGCTCTCCGCCCGCTCGGGGTCGGCGCCGACCACCACCAGCCCGAGGTCCAACGGACTCTCCGACGGCACCCTCGCAGCAGCGCTCTTGGCGAGCCGATACGCCTCGATCACCGCTGGCTGCTCCGCCGCGGTCAGAATCACCACTTCATCGGCCCCGGCGCGAACGGCTTCCGCGGCATCACGATCATCAACGCAGACGATCCAGCGATGCAGACCGTCGGCGAGAATCCCGGCGGACTTCGCGAGATCCACGCCTTCGGGGCGAACGACCGTCGACTTCGAACTGAAGATCTCGATCGAACATCGACCGCCTTCCAGGCGAACCAGTCCCGTCGGTCCCGACTTCGCCGCGATTCGATCCGCGTATTGAGTCACCCAGAGCCCTGCCATCACCGGAAGATGCCCGCAGATCGCGATGGTCAATCTGGGCTTGGCGGAATCGGGTTGGATTGGATCGTCGGCACGACCGCTCCGATGAGGCTCGAGAGCACTCGGCGGGGTCTCCGGCGACGGATCGTCGCTGAGGAAGAGGGCGGTGAGTTCGTCAAAGGGATCGCGGGCCGCATCCATGCTTCACGCTCCGAAGTTGAAGATCGGCGTCACCGCCGATCCAGAAAGCCGGCGTCCGCCGGCAGGGACCTCAGGCCGACTTCCCGGCATCCGCGCCGCTGAACCCGACCCTGCTTGCAGACCCGACCAACCCGTCGATCACGCTGGCCGGCCGGCCGTCCGGCCCGTCCACCACTCGGGGATTCGAAGGATCGAGCATCGTCTTTCCATCCACCACCAGTCGATATCGCACTTCCGTCCCGCCGGGGATTTCGATGCCGACCCATTCCTCGCCTTCCGCGTGATCGGCGAGGGAGCCAAGGAGAAGGCCGGATTCGTGCCACTGGTTGAAGTCGCCGGTGATGGCGATGCAATCGCCGAGGGCCGCAGGTTGAACGATGCGGATTCGCCCCGCACCACCGTCTCCCGAAACTTGAACCGCCGTGGCCGGATTTGATCGCCCCGGGCCCAGCCGTTGAACCAGTTCGGCGACCCGGGAGGAGACCTCGACGCCGCGGATTCCGGAGACGTCGCCCAGCTCCGCCACCGTCGATTCAGCGACGGTACCGCCGGTGGTCGCCGACGCGTCGCTCGACGGGGACGACTCCTCGGACTCCGCCGGTGCGGGCGGTTCGATGACCGCGGCAGAATCCGTTTCCAGCCAGGCGGCGAGTCGCTGGTAGTCACGAGTCGCCTCGGACTCGGGCGCGTGTTCGATGACCGCACGCCCGAAGGCCGTCGCTTCCCGGATATCGAGATGGTCACGAACCGGATGCGGCGAGACTCCCGTACCGAAGTGCGAACGAAGTGCCTCGAGCAGATCACGATCGAGCGATCGCTCGTCATGAAGCAGGTTGGGAACGATGCGAGCCAGAACCGGCCGGCCGATTCTGGCTGCCATCGCGCGAAGCGTCGACCACTGTCGCTGGGCGCCCCGCGTGGCCAGGAAGCCCGTCTCGACCGGCACGACGACTTCGTCGGCTGCTCGCAGGGCGTTGAACGTGAGCATGCCGATCGTCGGGGGGCAGTCGATCAGGCAGTAGTCCATGGTCTCGGAGAAGGCATCGAGCCCTCGCTTCAATCGCCGATCTCGATCCCCCGCTTCCATCAGACCACCGCCGGGCGCCTCGGCTCGAGCCAGGCGGACGGTGCTGGGAAGCAGTCGAAGTCCGTATGCCACCTCCCAGGTGCGGGATCCGATCTGCGAGGCGTCGAATTGACCGGATGGAGGATCCAGCAGCAGATCGATGGTGCTGTATTCGATCTCATCCTCGGGAACCCCCAGTGCGGCGGCACAATGGGATTGAGGATCAAGGTCGACCAGAAGCACTCGACGCCCTTGAGCAGCGAGAACCGCAGCCAGATTGACCGCGGTGGTGGTCTTCCCACATCCACCTTTCTGATTCACGATCGAGATGGTCCGCATGGCGGAATTCGGTCCTTGTTGTGGTACGGCGGACCAATCGCGACTTCCGCGAGCAAGGACCCCGCCAGGGCTTCTTCAGAATCGGCCCTAGAGGCCCTGCGACTCCACATATGACGAAGGTGGAATTTCGCCCGGGAGTCAGTCGGCCTTCGAAATCGCCGACCATCCGGAATCGACGACTTCATCGGGAAGACCTTCCACGACCTCGATTCGCCCGACCTCCCGAGGCAGCACGAGTCGGATACGGCCGGACCGCGATTTCTTGTCGAGGGCCATGACCTGGCGGAGGACGTGAGGATCGAGCGCCGCCCCAGCCGGCAGCGTCGTCGGAAGACCACATTGCTGCAGCAGGCTCCGGACTCGGACTTCCAAGCCACCGTCCGCCAGCAGGCCGGCTTCCCGCGCCGCCCGGCACGCCGCGACCAGACCCAGCGAAACCGCCTCTCCGTGCAGCAGCCCGAATTCGACCCGGCTCTCCAAGGCGTGGGCATAGGTGTGACCGAGGTTCAAGAGGGCTCGTTCACCCGCCTCTCTCGGATCCCGTCGGACGATGGACGCCTTGACGCCGGCCGATCGGGCCACGAAGCCAGGCAGTGCATCCGCATCCCGCTCCAACACCGACGGAAGGTCGCCCTCGAAGGCGTTCATGGCTTCCTCGCCATCGATCAAGGCATGTTTCAGACACTCGGCAAGGCCCGCACGAAACTCCCGGGATCCGAGCGTGGCCAGCACATCGCAGTCGCAGATCACCAGTCTGGCCGGCCAGAAGGCGCCGACCAGGTTTTTTCCAAGCCCGCCGTCGGCCAGTGGCCGATTGACTCCGGTCTTTCCGCCGATGGCGGCATCCACCATGCCCAGAAGCGTGGTCGGGGCCAGCACCAGATCGATTCCTCGCATCCATCCACTGGCCGCATAGCCGGCGATGTCGCAGACGATGCCTCCGCCAAGCGCCACCAGCATCCCTTGCCGATCAACCCCGGCATCGCGGAGCCCGTCCCAGACGCGCTCCACCGCCGGAACTGACTTCGCCGATTCCAGCGCCTCCAATGTCGTACTCGACACGCCCCCACCGCCCTCCAGCGCGGCCTCGAGGACTCGACCATGCCGGTCGACCACGATCCCGTCCGGCCCCGAGTCGACGGCCAGATGGACCCGATCGTCCGCGGTGAGCCCAGCCTCCGCGACGAGAAGGTCGCGGGCCTGACCCAACAGACCTCTTCCGATCAGGATCGTCGTGCGGTGCTGCTCGAATTCAAGCTCTTGGCGGTGCATGAAACTCTGGTCTCCGATCGACTGCATCGAACATCTCTTCCGGGGCGTTCCGTTCATTCGGGCCTGAAACGCCAACGACGATTCGGCCCCCGCCCGCTTCCGAGGTCAGGCGGATCCTCAAGAACGCTCCGCGGGCGGCTGCCCCGGTTTCGAGCCGGTTCGTCCCGCCAGCGCTTCGAGCGCCTCCGCGGGATCCGCCGGAAGAGACATCGGCTCTCCAGCGGCTTCGGCTCCCGTTCCGACCGCCGTCGGTCCAGATCGCTGCCGACCCACGACCGGCGACGGATCACCGGCGACCGCCGCCCGTCGACGGAACCAGATGACGATCACACCCAGCAGCAGCACCAGAACCGGCAGTCCGATCCAACCGCCAGCTCCTGCGACCGGACGGGTGCGACCGACCACCAGGGGCCAGGATCGTGTCAGACCGTCCCGAGATCGAGCTTCGACCTCTCCGGCGTACCGGCCGAGAAGGCGAACCCGCGAACCCACGGGCGCATCGGATGGAATCGCCGTGTTGAGAACCAACACGATTCGACCATCCGTCAACTCGACGGCCCACTCCTCGAGCGTCGGCCGCCCCGCCACCGACAGTTGGGAAGCCTGACGAAGGACGCCCTCGATCTCGACCAGCCGACCGGTCTCGACGGGCGAGTCCAGGATGGCGGAGGCTGACGCGGCTCCCTCGGACGAATGAACCTGGGTGATCGTCCAGCGACCGACCTCGGCGATGATCGGTTCGAGGGCGGGATCTCGCGCATCGAGGAACGGTCCTTCCTCGATTCGAGCGGTGAGCCCTTCGGTGATCGAATCGGGCGGACGAACCGGTATCTCCTCGAGTGGCTCTTGCTCGGACCCGAGCCGGCCGGCGCCGACCGAGAGGACCGCGCCGAGAAGAAGAACCGCCTTCCCCGCGAGACTCGGACTATTCCGGCGATGACTCATGCCCCCCACTCTAGCCTTCGAGTGGCAGGGTCGAGATGAGAGAAGCAGTCGGCCTCGAGGGCGGAGCGAACTCGATCAGAAGATCGGCTGGCTCGCCGGCTCGGCTTGCCGTCGGGAATCGGCTTCGGCGTGAATCTTCAGGAACGGGCCCACGAGTTCCTCGCCCATGTAGAACCGAAGAAGCCGGCGATTCATCCGCAACAGATCGACCAGAACCAGCCCGTCCACCACGTTGCAGAAGTCCGGATCGACGTTGAAACCAAGGAAGACCGCATTCAGTTTCAGGTACTGCCTGACCAGAACGGGAACCGATCGTTCACCCCGCTCGATCTCCAGAACGAGTTCGTCGATGTCATCGAGACTGCGAACGGCTCGGAGCGAAGTCGGATCCCAATCGCGTGGCGGGGTGAACGGGAACGGATTCCGAGGTTTCACGAGACGCTCGAGCCTGGAGATGCGTTCCGTCGCATCCAAGAATGAAAGCAACAGTCGCGTCGAAGTCGCGTGATAATCCGCGCTGATCGACACCGGCCCGAAGAGTCTCCGGTACTTCGGGAACTTGCCCGAGTAGCGGGCGATTCCCTTCCAGAGCAACATCAGAGGTTCCACTCGCCGCTGATGATCCGGGTGGATGAACGACCGCCCCATTTCAAGCGATGGCCCGAGTTCGTGAATGAGCGCTTCGTCGTAGCGGAAGAGCGTGCGGGTATAGAGCCCGTCGATACCCTGGGTCTCGATGAGGCGGTCGGTCCGGCCCAGTCGGCAGGAGCCGATGACGCCACCGGACTTCTCATCCCACAGCACGAGATGCAAGTAGGTCTGATCGTATCGATCGAGGTCTTCCGCCTGACCGGTGCCTTCCCCCACCTCCCGAAAACTGAGTTCTCGAAGACGACCCACTTCCTGGAGCACCCGGGGAATCTGATCGGATTCGGCGTAGATCACCCGTTGATCGCCGCGCTTCACCAGGATCCGTTCCGGTGGAAGCGCGAGAATCTCAGCCGCAAGATCGGAGGGCGAATGAGCTGGCGCGGTCGCCACAGGCTCCATTCGAACCGGCTCCGGCGTGCGACTTCGAGCGGGAATCGAACGAACGATCGAATGGAGGCGAGGGCTCTCCTCGAACTTCTCTCGTTCAAGGCGAGATCGCAGAACGAAGGTCCGAAGACGAAGGAACTCGATCAGGTCCTTCGGATCCGCGAACCGATCGAGCTGGTCGACCGGCAAGGGTGTCCCGATCGCGACCCGGACCCGACGCCCCTGAACCTTGAGCAACTCACGTCCGAGGAGAACCGCTCGGAGATTCGGATGGATGAGACCGGCAGCCTGGAAGAGCCATGAATTCCGACCTTCGAAGAAGACCGGAATGACCGAAGCGCCGGTCGACCTGATCAGACGCCCGATGATCGGGTTCCAGGGCGGATCAGTGACCGAGAGTCGCCCCCATTCCGAGTGCGCCACTTCACCCGCCGGAAAGACGCCCAGGCTTCCACCGTTCTCGACCCACTCCTTGGCGCGCCGGATCGAGCCGGCGTTCCGGCGAGCCGCATCGCGACCACCGAACGGATCGACCGGGAAGATCCGGTCGCCGATCGCGGGGACCGCCGCCAGAATCGAATTGGCGATGAAACGGACGTCGGGGCGGACCTTCGCCACGAGATCGTCGAGCACCATCGCATCGAGGCCGCCGAAGGCATGATTCGCCACCACGATCAGCGGGCCTTCCTTGGGAATCCGAGCCAGTTCCTCATCGCTGGTCAGGTAACCCGCGTTGAACCCCCGCAGGAACCGCTCGCCGACCGGAAGAGACTCGTCGGTGGCGAGAACCCGCTCGCTGTAGATCTTGTTCAGTCGCTTCAAGCCCAGACCCGAGTCGATCGCGGGACGAAGGAACTCGAACACCAACCGTTGCAGACGGTTTCGGCCTGGATTGGGAATCCGGACGGGTGAAATAGGTTCCTTCGAGGTCAAACGAAGATTCCGAGAGGGCGGAGTGAAACGCAGATTCGGCGGGCGACATTCGGTTTTGATGCACCGCCCACCTTTCCACGCGGCATCATGACAGGTTCGGCGAGATCGAGGTGAGAATCAGGTTCGGCTCGGACTCGAGAGACATGAGAAATCGCCTCGCTTGGAGGGCGTCGGAGATTCAATCGCCCCGATCAAGAAGGCGGCGTCTCTGAATCTCGAGGGCGACGGGCATCAGTCTCTCCAGATCACGGATTCGGGTTTCGCTGTTCGGATGGGTCGAGAGGAATTCGAGTGGTTCACCACCCCGTGCGGACATGCGTTCCCAGAGTCCCACCGATTCCCGGGGGTCGTATCCGGCATCCGCGGCAAGGAAGAGTCCGAGTTCATCCGCTTCAGATTCCTGTGCCCGACTGAACGCCGGTTCGCCGAGGAGCCCGTACGCGCCGGCGGCGGCCGCCACGATCGTGCGGTCCTCCGGATCGACCATGACCGCGGCGCCAATCGCCAGAAGGCTGACCAACCCCTGTCGGGTCATGTTCTCGCCGCCGTGTCGTGCGATCGCGTGGGCGGCTTCGTGCCCCATCACCGCGGCGAGTCCGTCCTCGGTCTTCGTGAAGGGAAGAATCCCGGTGTAGACGGCCATCTTCCCGCCGGGCAGGGCCCAGGCGTTCACCACGTCGTCGTCATCGATGAGGATGACCTCCCATTCGAATCGCGACGCGATCTCCGGATGAAGCCGATCCGCCGCCGCCGCGATCCGGTCCGCGACGCGTACGACCATCTCGAATTCCGGCCCGGACCTGATGGCGCTGGCCCCGACTTTCATCTCCGCGTAGGCCTCGTCACCCAGTGCGATCTCCTGTTCGATGGAATACGCGTTCAACTGCCTCCGATCAGTTCCCGCGACGGACTGGCAACCGGCCGAAAGCAGCGGTGCTGAAACGAGGCAGACCAGAAGCACGCCATGACGGCACCGACTCCCGAGCCGTGAGCGGCGAACCGATGAGCCCCGAGGGGAGATCGAGCGGATTGTTCGAGCCAAGACAAACTCCTTCTTCTCGTGCTGCTTCCCGGAACAGGTCGAGCCGTCCGAGAGATCATCGCCGAATCGCTCGGGGTGACGCGTCACTTTTTCGAACCCCCCACCCCCCCGAGCGACGTCTGGATCTTCTCTTGATCCACAACATCCGCGGCCGACGTCGAAAAAGCAAAAGCCCCGCCTATCACTAGGCGGGGCTCTTGTTCTTCTTTCCGACACGACGAATGACCGAACGTGTCAGAGCATTTCCTGACTCGGTAAGCACCCTTCAAGAAAGGGCTTACGCAATGACCCCAAGGGGATTCGAACCCCTGTTCCCAGGATGAAAACCTGGTGTCCTGGACCTGACTAGACGATGGGGCCAGTCAAGTAACCGGGCGGGAAAACCCAGCTTGGGGGCATGGTAGCGGGGATTTCCACCACGGCAACCGGCCGAGGCGATTCTCAAGCCGATCCCGGCCGTACAGATCGACCTTCTGCGGCTTGGAATTCGGAGGAAAACCAGTCGTTCAATGGTTGGCTCCCGTCGAGAAGCCGATGCTTTCCGTATGAAGATTCTCGATGATCTCATGACCAACTCGCGATTCCACAAGGTCATGCTCGGTCTGGGCGTGATCGCCGTCACGTTGGTGGCCGTCTGGACCGCGAGCCCGCAAGCGACCCTGGCCGAGACCAGTGACGCACCAAAGGCGGGGCCGGTCGATCTCGGCACCTTGACCGGCCAGACCCTCTCGATCCGCGTATTCCCCGGCCCTTTCGGTCCCGCCTACGACATTCTGGACGATTCCGGGAGCCTGATCGCCAGTTTCGAGAGCGAATACGAGTTGATCGCGGCGTTCAGCGTTCCACCGCCGAGTGAGCAACTCGCTGACGTTCCCACCCTTGACGAACTCGACTGAGCCCGTCGTTCGGGACGAATTACCCCAAGGGCGGGTAGCCTTTCGGCATGACGATGCCTGAATCGCGGGTCTCGACCACCAATCCGATTTTTCTGACCCCGCTGGCCTACGAGCGGAAGATCCTCGCGTCGACCGGACTCCCGGCCGATCGTCTCGATGTCTGCGGTCCCGGGCGCGAAGGTGTTCGGCGATGGGCGGACGCCAACCGTGAGCACACCGGACCGGTGATCCTCGTCGGGATCGCCGGCGGACTCGAACCCGAACTGGAATCGGGTCGCATCGTCGTGGTCGACGAAGTCGTCGATCAGCGAGGCCGAATCACGACCCCTCCCGCCGCCGATCGCATCGACCTTCCCGCCAGTCGGCGAGGCCGGGTCACCACCACCGGAAGAGTCGTCGCGAGCTCGGAGGCGAAGGAGGCGCTCGGCCGATCGACCGGCGCCTGCATCGTGGACCTCGAATCCGTTCACTTCGCGGAGTTGGCCGAGAGTCGTGGCTGGGACTGGGGAATCGTTCGAGTGGTCGCGGATCCCATGGACGAAGCCGTCCCTGCCGCACTCGATCGCTTCGTCGATCACCTCGGTCGAACACGACTCTTCGTGGTCGCGGCCGAGCTGTTTCGGCAACCGGCCCTGCTCAAGAAACTCCGGCTGCTCTCCAGGCAATCCAAGGCGGCGCTCCTCGGCCTCGGCGAGGCGTTGCGAGATCTGGACTTGCCGCCCTCCGAAGACTCCGAACCAGGTGACGTCCGCATCCGAGCGGCTCGAAAGCCCGGGAGCCGGTCGATTCTGGTCTTCGGTGGCTCCTTCGATCCTCCACACCGAGGACATCTCACTCTTCCCTTCGAGGCGGCGGCGAGACTGGGCTGCGACGAGGTGGTCTTCGTTCCCGCCAGGGTCAACCCGCTCAAGCAGGACACGCCGCCAGCAGATCCGGCCGATCGTGTCCGCATGCTCGAGGCCGCCATCAAGCATCGGACCCGCGACCCTCGATGGACCGCGATCTCCGCCCGAGTCGATCGCCGGGAGATCGACCGGGAAGGCCCGAGTTTCACCATCGACACCCTGGAGTCCATCCAGCGTGATCTCCTCGAGGAAGCCGGCCGCGCGGACGCCGAGAGCACGCCGCTCCCTCGACTTCGCCTGCTGATCGGAAGCGATCAGGCCCTCGATTTCGATCGCTGGCGAGACTGGCAGAAGATCGTCGCCCTGGCACCACCGGTCGTGATGCCCCGTCCTCCCGAGACCCGGACCTCGCTTGCCGCGAAGTATCGGGCCCACTTCGATTCGAGCCTGGCCGGCCGCTGGTCGACCTGGACCCTTGATCTCAGGGCGGAAGGGGTGAGTTCCACCGAGATCAGAAGACGACTGGCGCAAGGCGAGGACGTCTCGACGCTTCTCCCCGAAGGGGTACTCGAAGTGATCATGGATCGCGGCCTGTATCAACGGAACCACTGAACCGGGCGGCAAGGTCGTACCATGTTCTCGTGACTTCAAGCAAGATCCCATCCACCGTCGCCTTCGTCAGTCTCGGCTGCCCGAAGAACCTCGTCGACAGCGAACGCATGCTCGGCTCCCTTCAGGAGGCCGGCATCTCGGTCGTGCCCAGCGACGAACCCGCCGACGCCATCGTCGTCAACACCTGTGGATTCCTCGAAGCCAGTCGCGACGAATCGCTGGCCGTCCTCCGAGACGCCATCGATCGAAAGTCCAAGGGAGAGATCGGTCGAGTGGTGGTGGCGGGCTGTCTGGTCCAACGACATCGAGCGAAACTGCTGGAATGGGCGCCGGGAATCGACGCGATGATCGGCGTGTTCGATCGGGATCGCATCGTCGACGCGGTGTCCAGCGAACCACCGACCCGTGAACATCTCGATGCCGAAGGCCCCCGCTACTGGATCGCGGGAAATGCGCTTCAGGCGGCGGCCGAGCGAGGCCGGGACGTCGTCGGACTCACCGTCGCCGGCAACGACGGCCGCGGCATCGGTTACTTCGAAGACGACTCGAAACGTTTCAGACTGACGCCCCGTCACTGGGCGTACCTCCGCATGAGCGAAGGGTGCAATCAGAAGTGCGCGTTCTGCACGATCCCCTCGATCCGCGGAAAAATGCGCTCCAAGCCGATGGAGACGCTCCTCGACGAGGCCCGTCGACTCCTCGACGACGGATGCGTGGAATTGAACCTCATCGGCCAGGACACCACGAGCTGGGGCCAGGACATCGGTGACGATCGAGGGCTCGCGGGGTTGCTCTCCTCGATCAACGAACTCTGCGAATCCCACGGCGGGGCGGGGCGGGCGCGATTGATGTACGCGTATCCCACCAGTTTCACGGACGAGATGATCGATGCGATTCGCGACCTCCCGAGAATCGTGAAGTACATCGACATGCCACTGCAGCATGCCAGCGATTCGATGCTCACCGCCATGCGGCGGAACGTGACGGCGGAGCAGCAGCGAACCCTCGCCCTCAAGCTCCGAGAACGGATTCCGGGGATGGCCCTCCGAACGACCTTCATCACCGGCTTCCCGGGAGAGACCGAGGCCGATCATCAGGAACTGCTCGGATTCATCGACGAGATCGGATTCGACGCCATGGGCGTGTTTCGATACTCCGCGGAGGCAGGAACCCCGGCCGGAACGATGGAGAAGGACCCATCTCTCGCCGTACCCGACGCCATCAAGCGACGACGCGAGTCGGAGTTGATGCTCCGCCAGCAGGAGATCGCGTTCGAGAACGCGGCGTATCTCGCGGAGCAACGAGTCCAGATGGACGTGCTGGTGGATGGTGAAGCACCGGCGGCATCGGAAGTCGGCCTGCCGGAGGACGACCCGGCCGTCAAGGCCGACCTTCCCATGCACCTCTCCGTCGGCCGGTGCTACTTCCAGGCTCCTCAGGTCGATGCCCAGACCTGCATCGCGAGCACCGCCCGGCTCAGCCCCGGTGAACTCGTCCGCTGCACGATCGTGGCGAGCGATGGATACGACCTGGTGGCTCGACCGACCGACGAGTTGGCCCGAAAAACATCCCTCCCGGTCATCGGAGGGTGACCGGACGCCCGACTTGGATGTCTTCGTGCTTTTTTTCACAATTTGATCCGCGATCGCTTTCT
>JABABZ010000310.1 GCA_014237965.1 Phycisphaerales bacterium
CGCCTGGAAAACCTCCGCTTCACGGGCATGACCCGGTACGAATCCGGGCTTCCCATGGAGGTGATCTTCGAGAAGCCGCCTCGCATGGCGGACATCCTCGGGGCGACGATCGCCGACGTCGGACTCAGCCAGTTTCGCTGCGCCGAGACGGAGAAATTCCCCCATGTCACCTTCTTCTTCAACGACTACCGGGAGGAGCCGTTTCCCGGTGAGACGCGGGCGATCATCCCGAGTCCCACCGACGTCACGACCTACGACCAGAAACCGGAAATGAGCGCAGACGGCGTGTTGTCGGCGGTGCTCGAACGACTCGCGGCGGACGATTGCGAGAGACTCATCGTCGTGAACTTCGCCAACGGCGACATGGTCGGACACACCGGCAACCTCGCTGCGGCGATCGCCGCCTGCGAGAAGGTCGACGCGTGCGTCGGCCGGATCATCGAGGCGACCCTCGCCCGCGGCGGCGGACTGATCGTCACGGCGGATCATGGAAATGCCGAGCAGATGTGGAACTTCGAGGCCGATTGTCCGCAGACCGCGCACACCAACTTCGACGTCCCGCTGCACGTGATCGGCGAACCCTGGCGGAACCGGAGCCTTGCCGACGAGGGACGGCTCGCCGACATCGCACCGACGCTGCTCGCCATGCTCGGCATTCCCCAA
>JABABZ010000311.1 GCA_014237965.1 Phycisphaerales bacterium
TCGGCCATAAAAGCCGGTTCCCAGGCACCGTTTGCAGGCCTGCGGGACATAGATCTTCGAGAGTCCCTCGATCCGTTGCCCCATGCGAAGCGTTTGGGCTGGCGTCGGCGAGACCGCCTTGCGGCAATTTGGGCAGAGCAACCTGACCAGTCGCTGGGCGACGATCAGGTTGAGGGCGTTGGCAACCAGTGGCCCCTCAATGCCCAGATCGAGCAGGCGGAAGATGGCGCCGATGGTGTCCTTGGCATGCACGGTGGTGTACACCAAGTGCCCCGTCATCGAGGCTTGCATCGCCACGGTTGCGGTTTCGATGTCGCGAATCTCGCCGACGAAGATGACGTCCGGGTCTTGGCGCAGCACAGAACGAAGGATGCTGTGAAAGGTTGTCCCGTGATCGTGGTCGATCGGAATCTGGGTGCAGCCTTCAAGGTAATACTCAACCGGATCTTCAATCGTGATCGCATTGCGTTGCTCGACGTCGATCTCGCGAAGGCACGAGTACAAGGATGTCGTCTTGCCCGATCCTGTCGGTCCGCATGCAAGTAAGAGTCCGGCATCCTTGGTCGCGATGCGTCGCAGCTTCTCGTACATCCAGGGGGTGAGCCCGAGTTCATGCAAGCGGCTGGGACTATTACTCGAGTCAAGTACGCGAA
>JABABZ010000312.1:0-424 GCA_014237965.1 Phycisphaerales bacterium
TACTCATCGGCCCACCGCCATCGTCCGCAGACTTGATTGAGAACAAATTTGGCCTGAGCGCTGCGACCGACGTCTTTGTCTCGACCGCAGGCATGCCGGGGAATTCCATCTTCTGCACAAGTACCGTTGATACGCCGGACATTCCAGAATACCAACGAAGCATGTTGTCCAAGACCGGTGTGGCCTCGGGTGAGATGCCTGAGAGGCACGACGATGTGACGGTAGCGGCGAGAATGGCTGCAAGTTGCATGAATGGGCTCCCTTTAGAGTCGAGGGAGCATAGCGGGCCACGTACACTGCTGTGGGCCCGTGGCGGAATTGGCAGACGCAGCGGCCTTAAAAGCCGCAGCCCCATAGGGGCGTGTGGGTTCGAGTCCCACCGGGCCCACTTTCTAGCGAAGCGTCTTGTCGCCTACGAATTGCG
>JABABZ010000312.1:434-651 GCA_014237965.1 Phycisphaerales bacterium
CGAAGTCCCGCCCCTCACGGCCGGATTCAAGCACGCTTGCGAGGGTGTCAAAGACAGGTACAAGCCGCGGGCCGTCGGGAGACACAAAGTGCTGCCGACGCGCAATGGCCCATGTGTGAATGGTCTGTTGTTCGGCCACCGAGGATGGGCCTTCGATTTCGACAATCTGCGAACGGAACTTCCAGATGGATGGTCGGACTTGCTCAAAGATTGTCTC
>JABABZ010000313.1 GCA_014237965.1 Phycisphaerales bacterium
AATCGTTCAGTCAACAGGTGTTCGGGCGGGAGTCTACAAACTCAAGCCAACGGAACGTCGTCGATCGTACCCCGACGGGGGCCATTGATACGCCAGAAACGACGGCAATGTTCGCCAGTGGAGTCGACGAACCAGGGTGAGCGGAAGGTCGTATCTGGCACCGGTGCCACGAAACGGGAATTTGACCGCAGAAACCCACTTCGGACGCCGCTGAGCGGGGCTGTCGTCGCGTATCTGGCGGACGAAGAACTTCCGCATGGAGTTCCATCTCAAAGCCGATTGAAACTATAGGATGGGTCCCGCCATCCTGCTCCCTATAAACGTTCTCCAATCACCATGACAAGAGTCTCGAAAAACCCCGGTTCGGCCGCGCCCGACGACCCCACGACCGACCATGCGACCAAGAGGCTTCTACACGCGATGGACGCTCGAGCAGGGGTCGCCGTCGCGTTTCATCTCCCGACGGTGCGAACCGTCGCCACCGATGATCAGGTTCGCGGGATGTACTTTCTTGCGGAGGATGAGGATCTGAGCGCCATCGAGGCGATCGCGATAGCCCCCGGCGGCGCCGCGATGCTCATGAAGGATGGCTCCTTTCGGTTGCCTCCAAGATGCCCCGTCTCGCAACCCTCCCAAC
>JABABZ010000314.1 GCA_014237965.1 Phycisphaerales bacterium
CGATGAGGTCGCCTTCGGTGTAGAGCTCCGAGGGGGCTCCGACGCGGTCCATCCGCTTCTCGAGCTGAGCCCAGAGACGCTTGAGGAATGCGGCGTCGCGCTTCAATTCCGTCTTGGTCTTGTCGTATCCGGCGGTCCGGACGATGAATCCGAACCCGTCCGGGAGATCCAGTTGGTCGAGGATCTTCCGCATCTTCTCTCGTTGATCGTCGTCGACCTTGCGGCTGACTCCGACCCGGTCCATGCCCGGCATCATCACCAGGAGGCGTCCGGGGATCGAGAGGTAACTGGTCACCGTCGGTCCCTTGGTCCCGACGCCCTGCTTGAGCACCTGAACGAGAATCTCCTGCCCCTTCTTGAGGGCGTCCTGGATCGGCGGTCGCTCGCGGCGCGGAGTCTTGCGGCCGACCTTCTCCGTCTTGTCGCCACCGGGGAAGTACCGGGGGTGCAGGTCGGAGACGTGGAGGAATCCATTCATGCCCTCGCCGTAGTCGACGAAGGCGGCCTGGATGGCCGACTCCACGTTGACCACGCGGGCCTTGTAGATGTTGCCCACCATCGTGGCGCTCTGGGTTCGTTCGACGAAGAGTTCCTCGAGTCGTCCCTTCTCCAGAATCGCGA
>JABABZ010000315.1 GCA_014237965.1 Phycisphaerales bacterium
GCCAGCCTCCCCATGGGTTGTGCTAAACTGTCGGACTTCCCAGTGAGCCAACGGGCGACCTGGCGACAAGTGAATACCTCGCGGGTGTAGCTCAGTGGTAGAGCGTCACGTTGCCAACGTGAATGTCGGGCGTTCGAATCGCCTCACCCGCTTTCCAACCCTTGCCTGGATGTCCGGTCTCTCGCCGGTGATTCCAGGCGAATGAACCCCGCTTCACGGCGGGGTTTTTCATTGGTATTGCGCCGACTTTCACCATCCACATTTGGCAGAAACCACCGACCATCCATTCGTTGGTGGTGTCTGAAAAAAAAGACAACCCCCCCTGCCATGGCTACACCGTACCACGATGACCCTTTGAATCAGAGTATTCACCCTTATCAGGGCATCCTGGCGATCTTCTCGAATCCTTCACCGCAAGCGGCAACCAAAGCGTCGATCTCGGTCTCGGTCATCGGTGTCGACATCATGGCCGAACAGGTGTTGATCATGACGAACCCCGCATCGAAGAGATGATCCAGCATCGTCTTCAAACGGGCATTCTCCTCCGGTGAAAGGAAGGCCTCACGGAAGTTGCGGGGCTGCTTCTCCTTCATATGCACACGAAGAATCGAACC
>JABABZ010000316.1 GCA_014237965.1 Phycisphaerales bacterium
TATGCGGCCGGCGACGGTGACGTGATGTTCCTGCATCGCCTCGAGCAGGGCGGACTGCGTCTTGGGCGGCGTGCGGTTGATTTCGTCGGCCAGAATGATGTTGGCGAAGATCGGCCCCTTGACGAACTCGAACTCGCGGCGGCCTTCGGCGGTCTCCTGCAAAATGTCGGTGCCGGTGATGTCGGACGGCATTAGGTCGGGCGTGAACTGGATGCGATTGAAGTCGAGCGACATCACCTTGGAGAGTGAGTTGACCATGAGCGTCTTGGCCAAGCCGGGCACGCCCATGAGCAGCGCGTGGCCTCGGGAGAGGATGCAAATCAGGAGCCGCTCGACGACCTCATCCTGCCCGATGATGACCTTGGCCATCTCGGATCTCATGCGGTCGTAGGTCGAGCGCAGCTCGTCGATCACAACGACGTCGCTGTTGCTGGGAGTGTCCGCGCCGTTGCTGGCGGCGGCCGGTTCGGCTTCGATAACAGTTGCAGATTCTGACATGTGGCGAAAAACGGGTAGTGAACGGTTTCAGGTGCGGTGGGTCAATGATCGATTGGTCGGGTGGGTGTCGTTTACTTGACGGGCCGCCGCGAGGTCGAGTTCGTCAAGGG
>JABABZ010000317.1:0-345 GCA_014237965.1 Phycisphaerales bacterium
GGCTCGGTGTAAATGTCTTCGGTCACGTGCTTGAGCAAGTCTGGCTCATCAGCCAGAACGCTCGTGGAGAGCGTGAGCAGAGGGAGAGCAATCATCCAGACAAGTCGGGGGGTTCGTCGCATCGCGGGAGGATAACAGGGACCAGGGAACCAGTGGCCCTTCACAGTCTGCTTCGCAGTGCTGCGGAAGACGCTCCGGCCCCGAGCGCCTCAAAGATGCGTCGCGTGGCGTCGGACTTATTGAGCGTATAGAAGTGAATCCCAGCCACTCCTTGGTCCAACAAGTCATTGCACTGCTCAACAGCCCACTGAATGCCCACCTGCTCTACCGAGGCTGGATCATCCT
>JABABZ010000317.1:355-601 GCA_014237965.1 Phycisphaerales bacterium
GGGCATGAGTCCAGCGATCACAGGCACACCGATGCCGATCAAGTCGCACCGATCTCGCCAGTCAAAGAAGTGGCTGTTGTCGGTAAAGAGCTGCGTGGTAATCCAATTGGCCCCGGCATCGACCTTTGCCTTGAGATGCTCCATATGGACCAATTGGTTTGGTGTATCAGGATGTCCCTCCGGAAATCCCGCCACGCCAATTCCAAATCCACGCTTGTCCGGATGGTCCCCCGACTCATTGAACCG
>JABABZ010000318.1 GCA_014237965.1 Phycisphaerales bacterium
AAGCGCGTCGGCCCACAATCCTCCGTCGACCACACTGAGCAGCAGAGCCCCGCGAAGCAGATTGTCATTGATCGCGCCGCATGTCATCGTGGCGAGCAGTGCTGTAAATCCACCCCGTTGCCGCGGCTGCTTCTGTTTGGCGGTCGAATTCATAGGCATACAGGGTAGTTGGAGGTAAGCAGACCCGGAGGTCACGGATTCACGAGGGGGTGGGCGTGCTGCTCAGCGAGGCGAGTTTCAAACCTCGCCGCAATGAGCCCGGTGGGACTCGAACCCACACGTTCCTATCGGAACTGCGGCTTTTAAGGCCGCTGCGTCTGCCAATTCCGCCACGGGCCCACCGCAGTGTACGGGGTGGCTATGCTTCTGCGTCACTCATAAGGAAATCACTCCCATGCGTTCATCCACCATTGCTGTTCTTGCGACACTCGCCATCCCATCACTGGCCCTCGGCCAAGATCACCCGACACCCGCAGTTACGCCGAGCACGAGCATTTCGGCCGATGCAGCGCCCGTCCTTGATCGCACCCTTGCGTGGTACGCCAATATCCCCGGCGCTTCGACCGTTCTGGTGCAGAAG
>JABABZ010000319.1 GCA_014237965.1 Phycisphaerales bacterium
GGACTTCCGCGTGGTGTTCTGTGAGTCGGCGGCGTCATTTCCGCCCTGGTTTTCGACTTGATCGGTCATCGCAGTTTCTCCCTGGGGGTGGCTCCTCCTACGGAACCCGATTCAGACCGGATGCCCGGCCAGTTGGGGAGATCGGCGGACCATCGGACGGGCTTGACCCGGGGACCGGGCTTTCCGGAGCGAGGGGAGGAGTCGTGCGGGTCAGTCGGTTCTCGGATGTTCTAGGACGGAGAATGCGTCGGGAACGACCTCCACCTGAATCGACTTCACCGCCTTGGAATGATGCGGCGGATCCCCATCGACCTGCCAGAGCGCCGGTTCATCGACTCGAAGTTCGATCGAAGCTCCTGACCGATAACACAGACTCGGCTGCTCGAGATGGCGACCCCGGAGAAGCCGGACCAGCCATCTGGCCAGGTCGTACCGGCCGCGGGTCGGCATCACCAGAAGATCCAGAAGACCGTCATCCATTCGAGCCCGCCCTGCCGGGTCGAGCCGACCGGCGTATTGGCGGCAGTTCGCGACCATCGCCACGGCCGGCCCGGGACCGAAG
>JABABZ010000031.1:0-18010 GCA_014237965.1 Phycisphaerales bacterium
TCAATTCCTCGCCGCCAGTGCCGCTGCCACGGTCATCCCGTCAATCCCCGCGCTGAGTGCTTCCTCCTCGGGCGGATGGCGCGGACTCGACGATGGACCTCCCGTCATCATCGGAACGGGTTCGCAGCGATGGCAGTGTAAGCACGACTGGCTGACTCCTCCGTCCGGGATCGCCTTCGGGGACACCCACGGGCTCGCCCAGGACAAGGCGGGGCGTATCTACGTGGCGCACACCGTCGGGGGTGGGAGCACTCGGAAGTCCGGAGTGTGCGTGTACTCGCCCAAGGGCGAGTTCATCGCCGACTGGGGCGAGGACTTCGCGGGCGGAGCGCATGGCCTGGATCTTCGCCAGGAGAAGGATGGCGAGTATCTCTATCACTGTGACACTCGTCGGCGGTGCGTCGTGAAGACCGGGCTGGATGGCTCGGTGGCCTGGACTGCCGAGTGCCCGACGCAGAGCGAAGCCTACGACGCGCCGGGACAATGGTGTCCGACCAACGTGGCATTCCTCCCTGACGGTGATGTTCTGGTCGGCGACGGTTACGGTCGTTCATTCGTACATCGTTATTCCATGGATGGTGAATGGAAGTCGGTCTTCCTCAAGCCGGGCAAGGACAAGGGGCAGGTCGCATGTCCCCACGGTCTCTGGGTCGACCCTCGCGGTCCCGAACCTCGCGTGGTCGTGGCCGACCGAAGCAATCACCGTCTTCAGGTCTTCGATCTGGACGGAAAGCCCGTCTCGATCCACACCAAGGGAGTACGGCGTCCTTGCGACGTCGACTTCCATGACGGCGTGATGCTTGTTCCCGATCTCGACAGCGTGGTCGCGCTCTATGACGAGAACTACGAACCGATGGCCATGCTCGGAGACGGGCATCCGACCAACCTCCGGGGCAAGCCTCGAGACACGTTCAAGTCCGGCCAGTTCGTGCACCCGCATGACGCCATCTTCCTGCAGGACGGTTCGATCCTCGTGGCGGAATGGGTTCCCATCGGCCGGGTCACTCGGCTCGTGAAGATCAATGCTTGACCGGAACGAATCGTCGCCACCGTCCCGGCCGATGGCCTGGATACTGGTGCTGATCTCCGCGTGCTTCGAGGTGGCCTGGGCTTCCGGGCTCCCGGCGACGAACGGATTCACGCGGCTGGGACCGACGATCATCGTCGTCGCCGCCATGATGGCTTCATTCCTTCCACTCGCCAAAGCGGTGAGAACACTTCCCATCGGGAGCGCCTACGCCGTCTGGACCGGACTTGGGGCCACCGGCACGGCAAGCCTCGGCATGCTCTGGCATGGTGATCCGGTATCGATTTCGCGTCTTCTGGGGATCAGCCTGGTGATTCTGGGGGCTGCCGGGCTTCAGGCTCTCGGCGAAACGAAGTCGATCAAGGAGTCACTCGCTTGAGCTGGATGATCCTCGGCATCGCAGGCCTCTTCGAATGCGTGGGCGCCATCGGCCTGAAGTCGAGTGATGGATTTCGGAATCGACGATGGACGGTCATCTTCGTGCTTGGGATGACCGTCAGCATGTTCCTGCTGGCCATCGCGGCGAAGGAGATCCCGATCGGAACCGCGTACGCGGTCTGGACGGGAATCGGCGCCGTCGGGACGGCGCTCTGGGGCATGCATCGCTTCGGAGAGTCGAAGTCCGGGCGGAGGATCATCTGTCTGTCACTCATCGTGGTGGGAGTGATCATGCTTCGCGCCACCGACACCGGTCTCTCGTCAGCGGTCTCTTCGGCCGCAGGCGGATGAGTCACGCGAAGATGTCGGAGTGGACATTGCCGTGGACATCGGTGAGCCGGAAATCCCTGCCCGCATGATTGAAGGTCAGCAACTCGTGATTCAGACCGAGTGAGTGCAGGAGCGTCGCGTGCCAGTCGTGAATGTCCATCACGCCTTCCACCGCCTTGTGCCCGGTCTCGTCGGTCGACCCGTACTCGTATCCGCCCTTCACGCCACCGCCCGCCATCCACATGGTGAACCCGCCGGCGTTGTGATCTCGCCCGTCGGATCCCTGGGCATAGGGAGTTCGGCCGAACTCGCCGCCCCAGACGACCAGCGTGTCATCCAGCATGTTCCGACGCTTGAGGTCGGTGAGCAGTCCGGCGATCGGTTTGTCCACGGCGCCGCAACGATTCGCCAGTTCGGTCCGCATGTTCCGATGGGTGTCCCACCCGCCTGCGGAGACTTCGATGAAGCGGACGCCTTCTTCTGCGAAGCGACGGGCGAGGAGGCACTGTCGTCCGAAACCGTCCGTTCCGTCTTCACCGATGCCGTACATCTCCAGCGTCTTTCGGTCTTCGGTTCCGAGATCAACGACCCCGGGGACCTCGGTCTGCATCCGGAAGGCGAGTTCGTACTGTTCGAGCACCGTCTCGACGGCGGGGTCTCCCTTGCCGCGACGACTGCGTTCCCGTTCGAGCCGGCGAAGCAACGCCAACTGCTCTCTTTGCACCGCGGCGCCGTTGCGGTCGCTCTCCAGGTGCTCGATCGGATCCTGTGATTGATTGTTGCGACCGCGTCTGGCCTGCTGGCCACCACCGCGGCTGTTTCCGCCTGGAAGTCGAACCGGAGTTCCCTGATAGGTCGCGGGGAGAAAGCCGCTTCCGTACTGATTGGCGGCACCGCCGGGATTCACCGTGATGTAGCCGGGGAGATTCTGATTGCTGGTACCGAGGCCGTACAAGGCCCAGGCTCCCATCGAGGGGCGGACGAACTGGAAGGAGCCGGTGTGCAGCTGCATCTGCGCCTGGGCATGAGCCGGAATGCCGGCCTTCATGCCATGGAGGAGACAGAGGTCATCCGCATGTCGGGCCACCCCGGGAAAGAGCTCGCTGATCGGCAGTCCACTCTCGCCGTGGCGATTGAACTTCCATGGACTGGCAAGGAGTTTCGCATTTCCGCGATAAACCTGTCCGTCGCGTTTGGCGAGTTCCGGCTTGTAGTCGAACGTGTCCACATGGGACGGTGCGCCGGACATGTACAGGAAGATGACCCTTTTCGCCTTCGCGGTGTGATGCGGCCGTTTCGGTGCGAGGGGGTCATCGACCAATGATGACGCGAACGAACGCGCCCCCGCCAGGCCGGAGAAGGCTAGCCAGCCGAAGCCGTAGGAGAGAGACTTGAGCATCTCACGGCGGCCGGTCGAAAGTTCGATGCGGTTGTTGCAGAGATCCATGTTGCGAACTCCTGGCGGGCGTGAAGCCCGATTCACGTGGTCAGTCGAGCGTGCGGAACTCCGCGGATTGGAAGAGGGTCTGGCACAACGCCGAAAACGCCATCAGATCGGCGTCTTGAGGTTCGATGAAACCGCCGCCATTTCGGTTTCGGCGTGCCGCGGCGTCTCGTCGAGCCTGCTGGCGGCGTTGGGTCGGGTTGAGAGAGGCCATCTTCTCTCGATTGTCGGAGATCCAAGCGGAGCGAAACTCTCTGAGAAAGTCACGGCAGGCGATGAACTCGCCGGCGGACGGAGTTCGACCGAAGGCGATTCGGAATGCCAGCTCGACTTGAGACTTCGATTCCTCCTCGAGACCGAGCACCCGTTCGGCCATCGCATCGGCCATTCGCGTGATCTCTGCGCTGTTCATGAGATAGAGCGCCTGAGTCGCCACGTTGGTCTTGTCCCGTGTGCCTTTCACGAAGTTCGGTTCGGGGAAGTCGAAGACGGCAAGGGCCTCGGGAACCCCTCCTCGGATCACCGGGAGGTAGACGCTCCGGTGGTCGGCATACTCCGAAGCGGTCAATCCGAAGAATCGATCGAGCGTATTCCCGCGGACGGCTCCTTCCAGTCCTGAGGCGGCGGAACCGAGAGGTCGATCGGTGTCGAGAAGACCGCCTGATGCCAGCATCGCGTCTCGAATCGCCTCCGCCTCGAGTCGTCGTTTGGGCATTCTCCAGATCGCGGTCTCGTCGGGATCGATCTCCGCTCGTCGCCGGTCCCACTCGGATGCGAGGGCATAGGACCGGGAGAGGACGATCTCTCTGATCAGGCCCTTGGAGGACCAGTCGAGTTCGACGAGGCGAGTGGCGAGGTGATCAAGCAACGCGGGATTCGACGGGCTCTGTCCGCTCAATCCGAAGTTGTCGCAGGAACTCACGATTCCCTTGCCGAACAGATGCGACCAGATGCGATTGGCCCAGACTCGACTGGTCAGCGGGTTCTTCTCGTTCGCGATCCAATCCGCGAGTTCGCGTCGGCCGCTTTCGGACTGCGGGACATCGGTAGTCCAGTCGCTGTTGAGAACCTGGACGAAGCCTCGTGGGATGGCGTTGCCCGGATTCTCGAGTTCTCCACGTTCAAGGAATGGCGCGTTTCGGATTTCTCCCTCGGCAACGCCCATGCAGACGAAGTTGTCGATCGTGGGGCGTCCCGCGTCGTCGAATCGGTCGAGGATCGACTGGGCGATGTCCCGGGAGCCTTCGGCGTTTCGAGCCTGCTGCAAGACCCGCTGTTGTTGCGGAGTGAGGCTGTCTCTCGCGGCTCGGGAATCTCGCACGCCGGAGGATCTGATCTCGGCTCGAAGTTCTTCTGCGGCGAGGAGCTGGTTCTCTGCGCGATCCCGCGCCGCGATGATGAGCGAGCGAGCCGCGGTCGGGAAGACCGAGCCGTCCGGGAGATCTGCTCCGGCGGGAATCTCGATGAGTTCACCGGCGTTCCGATTCCCCGGGCCTTCGTACGTTCCGAAGCGAGTCTCCGTCGAGGCGAAAATCCCGGCCAACGCGTAGTAGTCTCGTTGCGGAATCGGATCGAACTTGTGGTCATGGCATCGGGCGCACGCGACCGTGGTCGCCAGCATGCCCTGGGTGATGGTGTCGATCTGCTCGTCGATGAGATCGAACCGGAATTGTGCATTGCCTCGAACGTTGTGACTCTTGGTCCCGAGCGCCAGGTACCCCGTGGCGATGAGGTTGCGAGCCTCCTCGTCTTCATCTTCGGCAGGGAGGAGATCACCCGCCAATTGGCTGGTCAGGAACCGGTCATAGGGGAGATCGGCATTGAACGCTTCAATGACCCAGTCGCGATATCGCCACGCATGGGGGTAGACGACGTTGTTCTCCTTGCCGCTTGATTCCGCGTATCGAGCGACGTCGAGCCAATGTCGTCCCCAGCGTTCGCCGAAGGCGCTCTTCGCAAGGAGGCGGTCCACGACGATCTCCCGAGCCCGCGGCGAGTCGTCGGAGTCGAATTCGGTGAGCTCCGCCGGGGTCGGCGGAAGACCGGTCAGATCGAAAGTCACTCGTCGAAGCCACGTGTTCGGGTCGGCGTCGGCGACCGGTGTCAATCCTCGTTCATCGAGTTCGGCGAGCACGTATCGGTCCAGGGTCACGCGGGGCCAGAGTTCGTTGGAGATCGTGGGAGCTTCCTCGGTCGCGAGGGGAAGGTAGGCCCAGTGATCTCGGCCCCGTTCGATCTCTTTGGCGGTCCAGCGATGTTCTGTTCCGGGGTCGTCGACGATTTCACGAGGCGCCGGCATCGGCGCCCCCATGCGGACCCAGTCTTCGAGGAGACCGATCTCGTCCCGGGTGAGTCGTCCTCGCGGCGGCATCTCGAGTCCCGGGTCGTCGTAGCGGATGGCCTGGATGAGCAGACTGGCATCCGGATCGCCCGGAATGATCGCGGGTCCGCTGTCACCACCGATCAGGAGCTGCATTCGCGTGTCGACTTTGAGGCCGGCGTTGATGCGGCTTCCATCGTTGCTGTGGCAGTTCACGCAGCGACCCAGGAGGAGGGGGCGGATCTTCGATTCGAAGAAGTCCAGATCCTTCCGGGAGAAGGATGGCTCTTCCGCCATCATTCCCATCTCGGACATCATCGGATCGTCCGACATCATGCCGGCATCCTGTCCGAAGGTCGCACCAGCGAGCACGGACATGGCGATGAAGCCGGGGCTCATCCGGTGAATGTGGGTCGCAGCGAGCGATCGGGGAGAATGGTCGGTCATGGAGCAGAAACCTCCGAGGCTTGCTCGTAGAACGTCACGAGCCTGCAATCGATTGCGAGGCGAATCCGAATCGGGGACCGGTCGATTCTCGGATTGGCTCGAATTCGACCATGTTCGCGGTCTTTCCCCCGCTGGTGTGCAGCGGAGGTCTGAATCAGGGGCAGAAACCCCAGGCGGCGAGCAGGAGCCCGAGATCCGCTCCGTCCACATTCCCGTTTCCGTCAAGATCCGCTTCCGGAGAGTCGGTGTTCCAGGCCACGAGGAGCAGGCCGAGATCGGCCCCATCCACCAGGCCATCTCCGTTGAAGTCGCCCGGGCAGGCGATCTTTCCGCAGGATCGGGCGGACAGACTGAAGTCATCGATGGCGGCTTCCACCACGGACCCCGCCCCGAGATCGGAGGCGACGAATCGCACCGTCGTGGTGGGGCTGAAGTTCGTTTCGATGTCGGCTTCGAAGACTCGCCAACTGGTCGCGTTCTCGGAGATCTCGGTGAGCAGACTCCAGCTCCCGCCGTCGTCGGTCGAAAATTCGACCTGCATGGAGTCTTCTCCGGGCGAGGCGCCGGCATCGTTGCGATACCAGTATGCGAAGGACACGGTCAGGGCATCGAACTCCGAAGTATCGATGGCCGGCGTCACAAGGGTGGTGAATCCTCCGTCGATGTCGTTCTCGCCGACGGAGCCTCCAACCGATCCTTGTCCGGTCACGAAGCAGTTGACGCCCGGGTCGCTTGCATCGTCTTCTGGTTGAGCCGCGGTTCCGTTGGGGTCCACACGCACCCATACGCCGGTGGTGGCGGTGTCACCGGCGACGCCGAGCATCCAGCCCTGATCGGTCTCCGCGTCGTCCTCGAAGACGACGAATTCATCGATGACTTCGACGGTCCAGGGAGCGTCGGTCGATTCGAGGATCAGTGGGACGCCGCTGGTCGTGTCGATTCCGAACGCGACGTCGATCATGCTTCCACAAGCGGCGGCGGGGAGGGTCGCGAGGTACAGGCCTTCTCCGGCTTGTGACATCGGCGTGATCACCAGCGAATCGTCATCGATCCGGGTTCGGAGCGTGGCCGTGGAGGGGTCCAGTTGATTGAAGGCGGCGGAGATCTCGACCACGAATTCGGTCTCGGCGCCGACTGAAGCAACACTTGGGAATCCGAACGGGAAGTCGACGAATGCACTGCTGCCCAGGACCTGTTCCCCGACGAACAGGAACGACTCCAGGATCTCCTCGCCACTCGGAATGATCTGGTCCGGCGGAAGAACGAAGCCGAAGGCGCCGGTGTCGCGAAGTTCGTAGGTGAAGGCGTAGACCCCGGCGTCATCCCAGGCCCAGTCGAGGCTCGTTCCGCTGGCGAGGTAGAGATCGTGGGCGGGTTGTGGTGCGAAACTCGTTCCATGGACGGAAGCGATGGCGTCTCGAATGCCTTCGCCGATCATTCGGTGCACGACGCCGGCGGTGCCTTCCGGTTCGGTGTCGTCGTATCCGTAGGGCCAGAGAATCAGTTGTGAGTAGCAATGCACATCGAAAAAGGCGACGGAGTTCGACTGGGCCATGACGTCGTCGCGAATCGCCTGGGTCTCCGGTTCGCTGAAGGGGCCGCTTCCTCGATAGGTTTCGCTGTTGGTGTTGGCGCTGGATCCGGGCCCGCCCCATCCGGCGGCGAAGTTCCGATTCCAATCCACGCCGAAGGTGCCGTCGCCATTGACCCGGCGGGTCTTCCGCCAGAGACGATTGTCGTCCCAGGTGTGCTGATATCCGTCGGGGTTGGCGATGGGGACGATGTGCCAGACGACGCCGTCGACCAGAGAGGTGATGCGATCGTCGATGCCATGGCTGTTGACGAGGTTGTCCACGACGAACGCGATGGTGGCAGGGCCGATCCACTCTCGGGCGTGAGCGCCCGTGAGGATGTAGACCGCAGGCGCCTCGTCCATGTCGGCGGGTTCACCGCCGAAGATGGTGTACGCCGGAATGTCACGACCCTCGATGGTCTGTCCGATCACCCGCGAGGTCACCAGATCGGGTCGTCCGGCCTGGAGCGCATCGTAGAACGCGAAGATCTCGTCCTGTTGATGGTATTCCTCGTGATACGCGATCCCCGCGATCCCGTTCTGGTTCGCGGCCAGCCTCGCCTGTTCCGCATCGAGCAGCGATTGCACATCATCGATGATGATCTCGTAGTCGATGTCCGTCCGGTCCAGGACCCGCAATCGGTCGTTCGGGAGCATGACATCGATCTGCCCGAGTCCGATCGACTCGGACCAGACATCGCCGCCGAGGGCGAGCAGGGTCCGAAGTTGTCGCATTGATTCGAGGTCCGCGCGGACGACGGACTGTCCGTCGAATCGGGCCATCTCATCGCCGGAAGCGGATGCGGTTCCGAAGAGGGCGACGGTGGCGAGGGCGACGGATTTGAACGATCGACTGAAAGGCATGAAAGGCTCCGCGGGTTGGCTACTCAGTTCAGACCGTCGAACAGCGAATTGGTTCATCAATTCCGCTGTTCTCTGGCCCTTGCAATCTGGCCGTTCGGCTCGGTATTCGCCGAATGGGGTATCTCGAAAAGAAGACCCGCGTCGACCGGAAGGTTGACGCGGGTCGGATTGATCCAGAAGAGGACGGAACCGGTCACTTCACGGGGTTGAGCCATGAGGCGAAGCGATCGAAGTCGATCTGTGATGCTTCGGTGACCGGAATCTCGTGTTGATCCACCACTTCGTTCAGCTTCGGATTCGCCAGCGTGATGATGCGGCTCGATCCGTCGACGAAGGACATGGCGAGACGGTCGAGGGGATCCCAGAAGGCCGGGAAGTCCTTCCACCATTCGGTGTAGACGTCGATCACCCAGCCGCCGCGGTTGTAGTTGTCCGCCCACCCCGTATCGTGCTCGGCGATGGTGTACAGCGTGTTGGAAGGGTTGCGAATCTTGCTGATCCGATCGACCGTGGGTCCCCACGCATTGTTGGGGTTGTCCGGGATGTCGCTGATGAACCCGTTCAGGGCGTAACTTCGCACTCGTCCGGTCGGGTCCAGCGGAGACTGATAGGCTCGAAGATCACCGACGTACTCGTACAGGGCGCCATCGATGAGCGCCTGGTCGGTCTCATCCTTCATGCCGTCCATGTCCAGATCGCGGATTCGCGGGACCGAAGCCCCGGTGTTGTAACTCTTCACCCAGAACAGGTCACGATTGGGATTTGTGATCCCCGGGGGGAATTCCTGACTGGCCGGACTCATGAACTTTCCGTTGTTGTCCTGGCTCCAACTCACCAGCCCCAGCTGGAGTTGATGCTGGTTGCTCATGCACTCGGCCAGCCGGGCGGTCGCTCGGAACGAGCCGATCGACATGATGAGGAAGCCGATGATGAGTGAGATGATTGCGATCACGACGAGCAACTCGACGAGTGTGAATCCTCGATGAGATCGAGTGCCTGCTCGGAACCTTGCGGAAGTCATTCCTGAGAAATCGGTCATATTCAAAGCATATTCCATTTTCAGGATGGTTCCAAGTCCCGAATAGGAACTTGTCCTCGGAGGGGAATCGTCGGTCCTTTGCATTCCAGATCCACGTCCTGTGGATTCTACGGGTCATCTTTGGCTCGGGTTCGTTGGTCCTGGAGGTCAGATTCGTCTTCGTAAGCCCTTTATTATCAACCACTAAGCGTTCAGAATCGCATCCTCGGAGTCTGAACGGAGTGCCTGCCGGATCTCGCAGGATCAGGGGCCGCCCAGAATGTCCTCGGTGGCGGTCGAGAGGCGGCTCCAGGAATCGAGCAGGTGGGTCTCGCCGCAGCGTGTGCTGGCAATCGCCAGATCTCTGAGCCAACGGCGGAGCCAGGTGGCGGGAGGCGCTGGTTTCAGCATGGATCGCGGGTCGAGCGTCTCGTCGAATGCGTGGACCAGATCCCGGAATTCATGCCCGTCGATCACTCGGCCCCTCAGGTGGGGATCGAGCACCGTGATGCGGCGTCGGGATTCGTCCCTGACCGCCACCAGGAAACGTCCGGGGACATCGACGCCGAAGACATCCAGTCCGACCCGCTCCGCGGCACCGCAATAGGCGAGGGCACAGGGGACGGGAAGCCCCGGCATTCCATCGAGGACGAGGTCGAAGTCCATCGCATCCGGATGCATCGCCACATCTTCGTGGCAGCCGATTCCCATGTCTTCGAAGACCACTTCGTGGAGATGGGCCATGAGACCTTCGGAGCCTCGAGCCGTCGAGGCGTTCCCTCGGCCGGCCAGGTGGGGGATTCGGCACCGAACCCGATGCGCCATGGCTTCCAGCCGAGTGTGAGCCGCGGCAGGGTCGAGTTCGGGCCGGCGATGGGCGCCGAGCGCGACGGCAGCGTCGACGAGGTCTCGATACCGATCGAGTTCGGTCAGGGAAGCGCAATATTTGGAGGTCCAGTCAGTCATGAAGATCTTCATTCCCTGTTGAGACGCGGAATCGCTGGGACAATCGACCGTTTCAACGCTGGAACCGCAAGATTGGTCGATGAGATGGTGAAAACCCGACTCCAACCTCGAAAACACCGATTCTGCAGGAAACAGGCTGGCTCGCCCCTCTGGATTCTTCAAACGTCTCTCCCCTGGCCTCCGTCGATACTCATGACTCAGGATTCCTCCACACCCTCTCAAGGCGGGATTGGTCGGCACATGACTTCCGTGGTGGTCAGTGGCCTCCTGCTTCTCGTGGGTTTCATCGCAGGCCAGATCGGGTTCGGAGTCGTCGCGGAGGTCTTCTACGCGCTGGCGATGTTGGCGGCGGCTGCCGATGTCGCCGTCGGGACTCTTCGGAAACTGATCACCGGCGTTCTCGACGTCGATCTGCTCATGCTGCTCGCGGCGATCGGAGCCACGTTGATGGGACGCGTCGGCGAAGCCGCCGTGCTGCTCTTTCTGTTTGCGCTGGGACATGCGCTCGAACACCTTGCGATGCGTCGTGCGACTCGAGCGATCGAGGCCCTCGGCGAGTTCGCGCCAGCGGTGGCGCGGAGGATTCGGGATGGTGATGTCGAGGAGGAGGTCGGGGTCGCGGACCTCTCGCCCGGAGACATCGTGCGGGTCCGTTCGACGGAACGCATTCCGATCGACGGCGTCGTTTGCCGAGGGGAATCCGGCATCGACCAGAGTCCGATCACTGGAGAGAGCGTGCCGGTTGCGGTCCGGAGCGGTGTGGACGTCTTCGCGGGGACGTTGAACATCGATGCGGTGATCGACATCAAGGCGACGAGTGGCGCAGGTGAGACACTCATGGCACGAATGGTGCGGATGGTGGAAGAGGCTCGCCAACGGAAGGCGCCGACCGAGCGCACCGCCGAGCGATTCACGCGGGTCTACGTTCCGATGGTGCTGGTTGCGGTGGCCCTGTTGATCGTGTTGCCACCTTCCTTCCAGTGGCTTGGGTGGTCGGAATCGACGGCTCGTGCGATGACCGTTCTGGTGGGGGCGTCGCCGTGCGCCCTCGCCATCTCCACTCCGGCGGCGGTCCTCGCTGGAATCGCGCGGACCGCTCGAGGAGGCGTGTTGGTCAAGGGTGGGGGCGCCCTCGAGGAACTTGGTGCGGTTCGGGCCATCGCGTTCGACAAGACGGGGACGCTCACCGAGGGGCGACCGACGCTTAGAAACATCGTGCTGGTCGCCGACCACTCTCGCGAACGCACGCTCGGATTCGCGGCGGCGGTCGAACGTGAGAGCACGCATCCGCTTGCCCGGGCGGTGGTGGCGGCCGCGGACGGACTCGATCGGATCGAGGCGACGTCTTCGGAGGTGGTCCCGGGGTTCGGGATGAAGGGATTGGTCGACGGACGGTCGGTGCTGGTCGGAGGTCGCGGCTTGCTCGAGCGTGAGTCGATCGAAATCCCGGACTCGTTGTTGCATGCTGCGGATGCGGCGAGTGAAGCCGGGCGGACCGTGGCGTATGTGGCGATCGATCAGGCCGCTGTGGCGTTGTTCGAGCTGGCGGATTCCGCTCGACCCGAGGCCGCCGCGGTCGTTCGCCGGCTTCGGAGTCTGGGAATTCGACCGATGGTCATGCTCAGCGGCGATCGCCGGCAACCCGCCGAGCGGATCGCCTCCCGGCTCGGCCTCGATGAAGTCCGGGCGGAGCTGCTCCCGGAAGACAAGATCACCGCGATCGCGGATCTTCGACGAGACCAGACGCACGTCGCGATGGTCGGCGACGGTGTGAATGACGCACCGGCACTCGCGGAGGCGACCGTCGGAGTGGCGATGGGAGGCTGCGGCACGGACGTGGCCCTTGAAGCCGCGGACGTCGCGTTGATGGCTGATGATCTTTCTCGGTTGCCCTTCGCGGTCGAGGCCGCGCGGAAGACCAGGGCCATCATCCTTCAGAACGTCTTCGCCTCGATGAGTGTGGTGGTCTTCCTCATCGTGCTTGGTTCCTTGGGCATCACCAATCTGGCGACGGCGGTGGTTCTTCACGAAGGAAGCACGGTGCTGGTGGTGCTGAACGCTCTGCGACTTCTCCGGCTCCGTGATGGTTCGGTTCTGGGAATGGCGCAGAAAGAGGGTGAATCCGAATGACCGAAGTGAACGTGCGACTGCACGGTGTCCAGAAGATCTTCCCCGGAGGAGTCGAAGCGGTCGCGGCCATGGACCTGGAACTCTCGCCGGGTCGAGTGACCGCATTGCTTGGTCCCACCGGCTGTGGCAAGAGCACGCTGCTGCGACTGATCGGCGGGGTCGAGACGCCCACCGCCGGTTCGATCGAGATCGAGCCGGAGCCGAGAATCGGCTTCTGCTTTCAGGAGCCTCGGCTCCTGCCCTGGCGCAGCGTGCGGAGAAACGTGGCACTGCCACTTGAACTCGCCGGCGCTTCATCGGACAGCTGTCGCATCGAAGCCGACCGCCGATTGGAGATGGTCGGTCTCGGGGATGCGGCGGAGTTCCTCCCCGCCGCATTGTCCGGTGGGATGCGCATGCGAGCCGCGGTGGCAAGAGCGTTCATCGCCGATCCGAATCTTCTTCTGCTCGACGAGCCCTTCGCGGCCTTGGATGAAGTCACACGACTTCGCCTCGACGAGGAGGTCGCTTCGCTGGTTCGAAAGCGTTCGATCACCGCCTTGCTGGTCACCCACTCGATCGCGGAGGCGGTCTTTCTCGCGGACGAAGTCGTGGTCCTGTCGCCTCGACCGGCGCGGATTCTCGATCGTTTCGCGATCCCCTTCGACGAGCGAAACGCGGCTCTTCGAGGGCAGGAGGGCTTCGCCCGTCTGCAATCCCGGATTTACGACGTGCTGCTGGCGGGAATGGAGGGTGGGACTTGAAGTACCCGGGCATCATCTTCGCTTCGGTCTGGCCTCCGGTCGCGGTGGTTCTCATTCTCCTCGGACTCTGGCATTTCGTCGTGGTGGCATTCTCCATTCCGGAGTTCCTGCTTCCGACTCCCTGGCTCGTGCTTCAGACGATCGACGAGCAGTGGCCTCGCCTGATCGCCGCGACGGGAAGAACGGCGACCGCCACCCTCGTGGGATTCGGTTTGAGCGCGGTGATCGGAATCATTTCGGGGAGTCTGCTCTCGCTGGTTTCGCTGGCCCGTCGGGGCGTCTATCCGTTGACGCTTCTTCTGCAGATGGTTCCACTCGTCGCGATCGCCCCCATGTTGGTCATCTGGTTCGGATACGGGTTGCCCAGCGTGATCGCCGCGGCCTGCATCGTCTCGGTCTTCCCGGTGATCGCGGGAACCCTCGACGGCCTTCAATCCGTCGACGCCGGGCTTTCCGAGATGTTCAAGATCCACGGGGCGAGCCGGGTCCGAACCTGGTGGTCGCTCGGTCTTCCATGGTCGCTTCCGAGCGTCTTCACCGGTCTGCGAATCGCCGCGGGACTTGCGGTCATCGGTGCCATCGTGGGTGAGTTCGTCGGCGCATTCGGCGGCGACCAGGCTCCGCTGGGCGCGATCATCACCAGCGCGCTCAAGCAGAATCAGACGCCGACCGTCTTTGCGGCGGTAGCGCTTGCCGCGATGCTTGGATTCGCACTCTTCGGAGTGGTGAACCTCGTCGGCTGGTTGCTGCTCGGTCGGTGGCATGAATCCGCACGGTGAACGGGATTGAGCGATACTCTCCGTGTCCCAGAGTCTCTTCGAGGATCAACATGGCCCGCAAGCTCACACTGTTTCGGATCGGTATCGCGTTGGCTTCAATGCTTCTCGGCCTGTGTCTCGTTCCCGGATGCACCGATCCTGGTTCGGCGGAGAACGGGGCCGGGCTCCGAACCATCACCGTTCAGTTGAACTGGTTCCCCGAACCTGAATTCGGCGGCTTCTACGCCGCCAAAGAGCGGGGGATCTTCGAGAAGGCCGGCTTCGACGTCCAGTTGATCAAGGGAGGTGCCGATGTGCCGGCGCCGCAACTGGTCGCCAGCGGTCGCGTCGACTTCGCCGTCGTCTCCGCGCCGCAGCTGGTGACCATCCGAGCCCGTGGCGGAAAGGCGACGGCGGTCTTTGCGAGTTTTCAGACGGCGCCTCGCGCGATGGTCGTGCAACGCGACTCGGATTTCGAGACGCTCAAGGAACTCTGGGAGAGCGACGCGACGGTGATGGCGCAGGATGGCCTCGTCTTCATTCGTTGGCTGAACAGCATCTACGACGGTTCGAAGTTGAAGTTCGTTCCCTATGCGGGCTCTTCGGCGCCGTTCGTCGAGGGAAAGGTCGGAGCGATGCAGGCCTTCGCGACCGCGGAGCCGGTCCAGTTGGAAGTCGACGGGGTGATGATCCGGGTCTTCGTGGTCGGCGACACCGGGTACAACCCATATGACGGCGTGGTCGCGGTGAACGACTCTCTCTTGAAGTCGGAACCCGAGCTGGTCGCCCGATTCACGGCGGCGGTTCGAGACGGGTGGGCGTCCTATCTGGCCCAGCCGGGACCGATCAACGACGTCATCAACAAACTGAATCCCGATCTCAAGCCGACGGTTCTGAAACTGGCGGCATCGAAACTCTCTGCATTCGTCGAATCCGACGTCACCAGGTCCAACGGGCTCGGATGGATGACCGGCGGCCGGTGGGGTGATCTGCTCAAGCAGCTTCAGGCGGTCGGCGAGATATCCGAGGCGGAAGCCGGATCGATCGGACGACTCTTCGTGAACCCGTCGGCGAAGTCGTCGGGCGGTTTCTGAGCCGGCGGGACGGTTCCCGCCCGGTTCATTCGCACCCCCCAAGAGGCGAACGGTCGGAAGGAAACGGCCCGACGAGACATGTCACCCTCCCGCACCATTCTGCACCTCGACATGGACGCGTTCTTCGCGTCGGTTGAACAACGTGACGACCCGTCGCTTCGCGGCCGTCCGGTGCTGGTCGGCGGTCGGGGGGGCCGTGGGGTCGTCGCGGCGGCCAGCTACGAGGCCAGAGAATCCGGCTGTCGGTCGGCGATGCCGATGGCGGAGGCGGTCCGGAGATGTCCGGCTGCAGTCATCGTTCCGCCGTCCTTCTCGAGGTATGAAGCCGACTCGTCGCGAATCATGGAGATTCTCGAGACCGCGTCCCCGCTCGTCGAGCCGCTCTCGATCGACGAGGCGTTCGTCGACGTCACCGGTTCGCTTCGTCTTCTGGGTGACGGGCCGACCATCGCGGCGAACCTGAAGCGGACGATCAGGCAGGAGCTCGGACTGAACGCGAGTGTCGGCGTCGCGCCTTGCAAGTTCGTCGCGAAGATCGCCTCCGATCTGGAAAAACCGGATGGCCTCACCGTCTTCGGGGAGGAGGGGCTGGCCCACAGGCTCGCGTCTCTTCCGGTCGGGCGGATGTGGGGGATCGGTCCGAAGAGCAGGGCCCGATTCGAAGCACGGGGCGTTCGGACCTTCGGAGATCTTCAGAAGTGGTCGGAGGAGTCTCTCGTGGCGAGTTTCGGAGCGGCTTCCGCACGCTTTCATGATCTCGCGCACGGACGGGATGATCGTCCGGTGATTGGAGATCGGACGGCGAAGTCCGTCGGGCACGAGCAGACCTTCGGCGTCGATCTCCCCGATCCGCGGGAGGTCGAAGCGGTGTTGCTCCGCCACGTCGAGCGGGTGGCCGCCAGACTCCGCCGGCGAGACCGGCGGGCAAGGTCCATCGTGGTCAAGATTCGAGACGGGGAATTCGTGACCAATACGAGATCGAGGACGTTGGAAGAACCGACCGATCGAACGGATGTTCTCTGGGAGACGGCTCGGACGCTGTTCCGTGAATGGACGTTTCGTCCGGTCCGATTGATCGGGATGGCCGCGGAACGTTTCGAGGAGGCCGTCCCCGATCTCTTTTCCGGGAGCGACGAGGAGAATGCTCGGATTCGTCGGCTCGACGCCGCGACGGATGCGATTCGTGATCGGTTCGGAGGCGAGGCGATCGCTCGTACGGCGTCGTCATTCCCCCCGGACCAGGCTCGGAATCGGAGTGAGGGTGACGAACGGCGAGCCTCCGATTGAATGACCACCGCCGCCCCCTTCTGGAGACGGCGGCGGATCGGTTCATTCAACCAGCGGTGAGCTCACTCGGGTGCGAGCATCTTCAAGAAGACGACCTTCTGTTCACCGTCGCGTTCGACGATGACCTGGACCTCGTCATCCGGCTTGAGTTCCGCGAGACGGCTGACCAGTTCGGCGCGGGTCTTGATCGGGTTCTTGTCCCACTTCTTGATCACGTCGCCTTCCTGAAGCCCGCCCTTGTCCGCGGTGGACCCGTCCGTCACGTTGACGACTTCGAGTCCGGCGCCGTCGGGCAGCTGGCGACTTCTGATTCCGAGGCGGACTCGAAGGGCACGAGGCCGAGCAGGGCCGGGGGCCCGAGCCGATCCGCCGTCGCCGCCGGTGTTCGCGGATGCGAACTCGAATTTCGCGGGGCGTTTCGCGGCGTCGAGCGCGAGTTCATGGAAGAGGTTCACGGTCTTCACCCCGGAGGTCCGGTAGATCTTGTCCGGTGTGTCGTCAGGCGTGTGATAGTCGTCGTGGAAGTCGGCACAGATCGCGAAGAGGATCGGGATTCCCTTTCGGTAGAAACTGGCATGGTCGCTTCCGCCTCCGCGCATTCCTTCCGCGAGCACGATCTCGAGACCGGAATCGTCGAGGAAGGGCTGAGCCCATTCCCGCATTCCATCTCCGGTGTCGACTCCGGTGACGCTCAGGCCCTTCTCGTTGACGCGGCCGATCATGTCGAAGTTGATCATGAGTGCGACGTCGTCGATGCCGTGCGGCGGATTGTCGGCGTAGAACCGCGACCCGTTGAGTCCGCTTTCCTCGGCATCGAAGGCGGCGAACATGATCGAGCGGAGCGGCTGGTCCTCGGGGATCTCGTCATAGGCCTTGCGAAGACTCTCTCCGAGCATCATCAGTGCTGCGGCGCCGGACGCGTTGTCGTCGGCTCCCGGGTGCAGGTTGCCGGAGCCTCGTCGGGATCCGAACTCGCCCATTCCGAGGTGATCGAGGTGGCCGCCGATGATCACGAACTCATCCTTCAGGTCGCCCCGGCCAGGAAGCACGCCGAGGACGTTTTCGGCGTAACTGGGGATCTCTTCGATCACGCCGCCGCCGGTGACGGCTCCATCGAAGGCGACGATGGTCGTTCCGGCATCAGCCATCTTCCGGAGTTCCAGGAGGCTTCGACCCTCCGGGTCGCAGGCCGCGGCGAGCGCTTCGCCCGCATCCGGAGTGAGCATGAACACGGGGACGCCTTCGATCACGTTGGCCGTGCCCTTCATCAAGGCGCCGCTTCGCGGATCGTTCGCACCGGGCGGGTTGATCAGGATGACGCCGGCGGGGTTTCGCTTCTTGATCGCGTTGAACTTGCTCGCGAAGGTCGACTTTCGGGACCAGCGGCGTTCGTTCCAGAGGCTGTCGCCCTCTTCGTCCATGGGCTCGAATCGGAGCATCACGGCGATCTTGCCGGTCAGGTCGGTGTCCTCGTTGAATGACTGATAGCCATCGTTTCCGTCATCGATCGAATAACCGACGAAGACCATGTCACCTTCCACTCGTCCATCGGATCCGAGGCTCGTGAGCTCGAAGTCCTTGCCGAGTTCGAAGGTCACCTCACCGTTGGCGCCATCGATCACGAGCTCCTG
>JABABZ010000031.1:18020-21838 GCA_014237965.1 Phycisphaerales bacterium
TGCTTCCAACTCCGCTCGCCGGTGTCGGGATCGATCATTCCCGGCTCGAGACCGGCCTGCTTGTACCAGTAGATCACGTAGTCACGGGCGTACTCCATGCCCGGCGTTCCGGGGAGTCGTCCTCCCATCCAAGGACTGGAAAGCACCGTGATGTGGTCGTTGAATATCCGCTCCTCGGCCGGCGCCTCGTTCATGGCGGCGCGGATGCGATCCTCGTCCTCGATTCCTGGAAGCGTGGTCGAACCGAGTGAATTCGCCGTGAGTCCGACCGAGAGCAGGACTGGTGCGAGGTGGAAGAGCCGGCAGGGGGTCGGGTGGTTCACGAGTCTTGAGTTCCTGAATCGAGAGTTGACCCGCCAGCCGGCGGGAAGGAAGTGAGAGCATAGGGGCGACCGATTCGCCGGGTCGGGGATCGGGGCTCGGATCGCCCATGCGGCGTCGTGGACCGTGCCCCGGGCCGGTCCTGAACTCTACCCAACGGTCCACCGGGCTTCAGGTTGCAGGCCGCGACCGCGGCCGACCCTGCGTAGACTCCACCACATGAGATTCCGTTCCTGCATCCAGAATCTGCATCTCCGTCGACTCCTGGGATGGATATTCGCTCTTGGAGCCGTTTCGCCGGCGTTCTCGGCCGAGGAACTGCATCCTCAGGACGGCCCGCATGTCGATATTCGCATCTTCATCGATGCCGAAGCCGTGGCGATCCAACTCGAGATGAATCTGGTCTTTCTCGATTATCTCGTGGACTTCCCGAGGGAGGAGCCGGCCCGGATCTCCAGTGTCGAATGGCCCGAGTTGCAACCCACGCTTCTTGAGTTCTTCGAGCGGTCTCATCCAGTACGAATCGACGATCAGCGTGTGCTTCCGGAGCTCGAGGAACTGCAGATCAACGATCCCGACCTCGCGTTGCTTCCTCTCTTCCCGATCTCGGGGGAGCAGGGGCTTCGCAAGATTCGATTCAGGCTCGTCTATCCGACCAATTCGATGCCCTCCAAGGTGGAGATCTCATGGACCACCTTTCCGCCCGACATTCTGACCGACCTCGTGGATCCGCCACCGCTCGATCTCGCCGCGGAGCTTGATGCCGAGGGCGTCAGAGCGCCGCTGCTCTTCACCGTCGACGAGCCGGGCCTGACCTGGAGGGCGCTCGGAGGTTCGATCGACGCGCGTCTGTTGGACGTTCCGGAGTCGGTGATCGAACCGGGGAGTCGGGTGCCCGTCCTCGCCATCATGTTCTTCGTCGCGGGAGGCGTGGTGCTGATCGTCGGATTCCTGGTCGCTCGTGCGAGCAGTTCTCCGATTCCGCTCGTGGCCGCCGCCGGAATCGAAGGCGTTCTACTGATCTCCGGCGTCGGTCTGATCGTCAGTGGTGTCGGAACGATCACGATGGGCGGCGGAACCCGGTTGCCGGACGACGTCGAGGCCGAGGCGATCTTCCGTCCACTTCATGCCAACGTCTATCGAGCCTTCGACTACGTCGAGGAGAGCGACATCTACGATGCGCTTGATCGGAGTGTCGACGGTCCCTTCCTCGAGACGCTCTATCGAACGATCTTCCGGGGATTGGTGATGCAGGAAGAGGGCGGTGCGGTGGCAAGGGTCACGGAGGTCCGCCCGATCGAGATCGAAGTCGGTGACATCGTGATGCAGGAGGGCGAAGACGGGCTCGAACGTCCCGTATTCACGGTTTCCTGCCGGTGGCAGGTCGACGGCGTGGTGAGCCACTGGGGTCACAGCCATCAGCGGACGAACGAGTACTTCGCGGATTGGGACGTCGTCGACGGCCCGGATGGATGGCAGCTCACCGGAGCCGAGATCAGAGAGCAGGATCGGTTGGAAGAAGAGGGCCACGTCGAAGTGGGCGAGGAATTCGACGTCTGAAGAATCGCCTTCGGGCGCGAGCGACCATCACGAGACGATCAGTCATCGTCGGCTGAAGGCCGCTCGTTCATCGCGTCGACGGACATGTGGTGCGCATCGTCGAGCCTTCCCAGGTGCCATGCGCTCGCGCGGCTGCATGGGAAGATGATCGGTTCGCCGGCCTCGATGACCAGCGCCTTCACATTCGAGGTGATGATGAGAAAGGCTCCTGCAGCCGCGAAGAGTCCGGCGATGCCGAGGCCCAGGATATCGGTCGTTTGCGTGATGCCAAGTCCTGCGGCCTGGTCGAGGGCGGAAGTGATGCCACCGAGAAGACTCGAGCCGAGGAAGGAGATGACGGCGTTCAAGAAGAGCATGAGGCCGAAGATCAATCGGATCAGGCTGGTCCGCCGTTCGATTCCGATCGAACGGCTCATGCCGGGATAGGCGATTCGAATGGTCTTCGATGAGACGGAGGGGAGCACGATCGCGACTCGGCGCGAAGTGCAGACCAGGACGCCACGTCGCCCCAGCAATGCCGCAAACAACGACTGCTTGGCGACGTCGAGGAAGGACTGTTGAAGTTCGAAGACGTCGGTCTCGCCGGGCAGTCGATTCACGAGCACCCCGTGCTGCACGAGGAGATCGGCGGAAACGGATGCTCGCGCGATGTCGAGTTCGATCTGGGAGGTCAAGGGTCCGGTGGCCGAGACCGGGGGAGTCTCCGGCACATCGGTTTCCTGGTGGTCGGTCAGGTGGTACATCGTCGTGGAAACAGGTTCGTCGGGCGACTCCCCCGGAACCGGACGGCCGGACGGGCCGGCGTCCGGCGGATCGTCTCGAATCGTGGCGTCACCGCCTTCGACATCGCCCAGGCCCGGGATCTTCTCGAAGGGACTCCAGGTCTTGCCGGTCTCGCGGCGGATGAAGTCACCCGGGCCGAGTCGCTGTGCGTCCTTGAGTTCCTGAAGCTGGTCATTCGTGAAAGGGCCGTATTCGCGGCCGTCGAGGCTTCGGACGATGTATTTCATTCGAGGCCTCTCCGTCCTTTCCTGCGGGCGATGGATCGGCCCGAGGCTACCCGTACCAGGCGTGGCGTGCTACTTCCGGGCGGATTCGGGGGCCCCGGGGGACCGATGGAGGCCTTGAGACACTCGGATCTTCCGGCCATCGAGGGTATCCTCAGAGATTCCTGACTCTGGAGTTTCACTCGTGCTTGATCTTCAACCCGCCTCGTTCATCGATCTCCTTGAACCGCTTGCGGGGAGCCTCACGCTCGCCGAGGGCGATACCGGTGACGTTCGGTGGTGGAGGTTCCTGGGTCGGCTTCATCCGCTGACGGTCCATTTCCCGATCGGTCTGGCACTCACCGCGGCAGCGGTCGAATTGCTCAACATCATTCGTCGGAAGCGAGAGGCGTCTCCGTTCGCGATCACCGCGACGGGCATCGCCGCGGTGACGGCGATCTTCGCGGCACTCTTCGGTTGGTTGAATGCGGACTTCGAGGGGGCGTCACTGGACACCACGCTCTTTCTCCATCGTTGGCTCGGCATCATCGCCGCCGGCGGTCTCACCCTGGTGTTTCTCACCGGTCTGGTGGGGAGGACGGGCGTTCGGATCACGGCGTTCAACGGATACCGATGGGGATTGATCATCTGCTCGATCATCGTCGCGATCGGCGCTCACTTCGGAGGCGAGATGGTCTATGGAAAGGGGTATCTCACGAAGGTGCTCTTCCCGGCGACTGTCCCGTCATCCGACGATGACGGTGGCGCCGACACATCGGACACCAAGCCGCCGGAAGAGACTTCGAAGGTCTCGTTCCAGAAGGACGTTCTTCCGATTTTCGAGGCCCGTTGCGTGGAGTGCCATGGTCCCGACAAGGACAAGGCCGATCTTCGACTCGACAGTGTCGCCGCGATCTTCAGGGGAGACAAGGAGTGGTGGCCCGTTCTTCC
>JABABZ010000320.1 GCA_014237965.1 Phycisphaerales bacterium
ACGCCTGTCATGAAGGCCGCGATGACGGTTGCTGGTGTTCCCCGGAAATGGAAGTCGGGTATCTGGAGCTCCACGAACGAGGGTTCGCCCACAGCGTGGAGGCCTGGCTGGATGACGATCTGGTCGGCGGGATCTACGGCGTGCAACTCGGGTCGGCGTTCATGGCGGAATCGAAGTTCAGTCTGCCGGAATTCGGAGGGACCGATGCGTCGAAGATCGTGCTGGTCGAAACGGTGCGGAGCCTGAACGCCGCCGGATTCGAACTCTTCGACGTGCAGTTCCGGAACGACCACATCGATCAATTCGGAGTGGTCGAGATCTCCGCGGATGCATACGAGCAGCGGCTCGCCGCCGCGATGGTTCATCCACGCGACTGGCCGGTGGAAGTGGACGGCGAGACCCTGATGCTCGCTCGTTGATGCTCTGGAACGAGAGCGGGCGAAGGGCGTCGACGAATCAGAGGGTTCATGAGCCGGCCTCAGGCAACGACCATCTCCGCGGAACGGGAGTCCGTCGAACGTCGCCCGTCTGATCATCGGCTTCACGGTTGACCGAACAGCGC
>JABABZ010000321.1 GCA_014237965.1 Phycisphaerales bacterium
TGCGAAGCAACGGTGATGTTATGGCCCAACGCCTGGAGGGCAGTGACGGTTGAGGGTGGGGTGTCGGGTTCAACTGAGATGTTGAGGCCCCCGTCAACACGCCATCGCGGGGCATCGAGCGCCGCTTGTGGGTCGCGGCCGCTTGCGACGACTCGGCTGAGCACTTGAAGATGACCTTGAGGCTGCATCGGTCCGCCCATGACCCCAAAGCTCATGTGCGCAGCGCCGTTCTTGGTTGTGAAGGCGGGAATGATGGTGTGGTACGGACGCTTCCCCCCGGCAAGATGGTTGGGGTGGCCGGGCTGGTTGATAAATCCTGCGCCCCGGTTCTGCATGGCAATTCCGGTTCCTGGAATAACAATGCCGCTTCCAAACCCTTCATAGTTGGACTGGATAAAGGACACCGCATGCCCCTGCGTATCGGCGCAACACAGATAGACCGTGCTTGACCACTCTGGCGCTTCGCCAAAGAAGTGCTGCGCTCGGGCTGGGTCAATGCGGGCTGTGAGTTCGTCGAGGCGGCGCGGCGCAATCAACTCGTTGGCGGC
>JABABZ010000322.1 GCA_014237965.1 Phycisphaerales bacterium
TCCAGCACCACCAACGTCCCCGCGGTGAGGTGCTGCGCTGTACTCCGGGTCGCCCCGATGACCGCTGCCAGATCAGGCGTGCCGTCATCGGAGAGCGGGGTCGGCACGCAGATGACGACGGTGTCAGCATCGGCGATGCACGAGGCGTCCGCCGTGGCCCGAAAGCCGACAGCCTGCATGTCGGCGACGTCAGCGTCGGACAGGTCATCCACGTGTGAGTGGCCACCATTCAGACCGTCGACCACCGGAGACGACAGGTCCAGACCGGTCACCTCGAAGCCCTGCCGGCAGGCCTCCTGAGCCAGCGGAAGGCCGACGTAGCCGAGGCCGATGATGGTGAGTGCGTTGCTCATCGGAGTCCGTTCAAAGCTGTACGGCGATCCCGGGGGGTCCGGGCAGTCCAGCGAGGGGCCAAGGCTACCGACGGTCCCATCGGGCTCAGGTCCGAACCTGGAGTGCCAGCCAGGCGTCGGGGTGAGCCAGATCGGCCACCGACACGTCGGTCACTCCGTGGCGGCGAACAGTCTGGGCCAGGAATGCCAACA
>JABABZ010000323.1 GCA_014237965.1 Phycisphaerales bacterium
GTCGATCCCGATTCAGAACGCCTCGACTATGACGTGATTGCCGCGCGTGCACGTGAAGTAATGCCCAAGATGATCATCTGCGGCTACTCCGCCTACCCACGCACGATCGATTTCGCTCGATTCCGTGCCATTGCTGACGACGTCGGCGCCATACTGATGGCGGATATTGCGCACATCGCTGGGCTCGTCGCAGGCGGCGCGCACCCCTCACCATTCCCCCATGCCCACATCGTGACGACGACCACGCACAAGACGTTGCGTGGTCCACGCGGTGGACTCATTCTGACTAACGACGAAGAGGTCGCCAAGAAGGTCGACCGCAAGGTCTTCCCTGGTTCACAGGGCGGCCCGCTCATGCATATCATCACCGCCAAGGCTGTCGCGTTTGGTGAGGCACTTGAGCCCACATTCCGTGAATATGCAGCCAATGTCGTCAGCAATGCCAAGGCTCTCGCAGAGTCGCTCGTTGAGCATGGCTACCGATTGTGCACGGGCGGCACCGACAATCATCTCCTACTCGTTGACCTTCGGCCGCGT
>JABABZ010000324.1 GCA_014237965.1 Phycisphaerales bacterium
TCATTTCTCGATAACAAGATCGCCTGGTACGAGAATTACGGCAGTGAGAGCTTTACAGAGCATGCCATTTCCACATCAGCAAATGGTGCCCGTTCTGTTCATACAGCGGATGTGGATGGTGATGGGGACATGGATGTACTCAAAGGCGGGTATAGTCTAGTCTGGTACGAGAATGATGGCAGCGAGAGCTTTACAGAGCATGTAATCTCCACATCAGCTAATGGTGCCGCTTCTGTTTATGCAGCGGATGTGGATGGAGACGGGGACATGGATGTGCTATCTGCATCATCTACTGATGACAAGATCGCCTGGTATGAGAATGACGGCAGCGAGAATTTTACAGAGCATGCCATTTCAACATCCGCGGATGGTGCCTATTCTGTTTTTACTGCGGATGTGGATGGTGATGGGGACATGGATGTGCTATCAGCGTCTTACTTGGGTTCCAAGATCGCCTGGTACGAGAATGACGGCAGCGAGAGCTTTACAGAGTATGTCATTTCCACATCAGCTTAT
>JABABZ010000325.1 GCA_014237965.1 Phycisphaerales bacterium
CTTTGATTTTGCCGATCGAATGTGCCAGGTCTGCCCGTTCATTGATGCGTTGAACGATTTCTCTGTCGAGCCGGTCGATACGCCGTCGGAGGGAGGCGAGGGAGGGAGGCCGCGAGGCGACCTTGGGTCGACCTGCCCGTTTGCTTTTCTTCTTAGCCGGTGTTTTGGCGCTCTTGCGTTTGGCCATGAAGACTACCCTCGCTCCTCTAAAAGCCGTCGTAACGGCAAGAAAACAAAATGCAGAAAAGCTTTGGTCACTTGTAGTTGGAGCATTTTGGACTGTCAAGAAACTGCCAAATAGGCAGAGTCCCTCATGCGAGCCGAGCCACGGTGTCAAACTGGCAGATCGATTGCACGAACAGTCCATTGCTGACGAGCTTATTAATTTATAAACTAATGCTATTAAACAGTTTACGTCTAATAGGGTTCTGCTGGCACACGGTTTGCTTTTTAGAGACGCACGGCGTGTATCGACGCTGTCGAATCCCACGGTGCAAACGGGCATGTGG
>JABABZ010000326.1 GCA_014237965.1 Phycisphaerales bacterium
AGACTATGCTGGTTCCCGCTATTTTGTGTAAGCCCCGCCCATGCAGCTAAAAATAAAACTTACATCAGCCGCGCACTAATGATTACACATACACATCAAAGCTGTTATTGCAGTCTGTCGATCAACTGATTCGCCGCGACTGTTCACAGAATTACGACGTTGACAATAACTTAATATTTGAAGGAGTAGTAGCATTTTGAAATTTGACCTAATTTACCCCCTTAAGGGCCCCTTCCGGGGCCCACGGGGGTCCAATTTCTTATCCGAACACATTTCCGGAGCGCATTGGCCCAATGATCATATATACCAAGTTTGAACAAAATCAGATGAAAACTGTAGGAGGAGTAGTCTTTTTAGTGAAATGTTAACATACAGACGAACGACGACGAACGACGAACGAACGACGAACGACGACGGACGAAGTAGGATTGGTAAACCTCACTTGAGACTTCGTCTCATGTGAGCTAAAAAGTCCTGTTTCCTTTCAGAAGATGATCGTTTCTGCACG
>JABABZ010000032.1 GCA_014237965.1 Phycisphaerales bacterium
GACCAGCCGTGTGTTCTCGCGAAAGAGGGTCTCGATGCCCGGGCGACCGTCCTGGCCGACGCGTGGGTCGTAGTACTCGGTTTCCACGCCGAACCGCTTGAGCATTCCGTTGCAGAGAATCCGACTCGGTCCGTAGCACGAGTCGACCATCAGAATGTGGTCGCCTTGCTTCGCTTGTGAAAGCAATGCGACGCCGACTGCGGCGAGTCCGCTCTCCAGCAGGACACCGCCGTCGGCTCCGTCGAGTTCGGCGACCGCCTGAGCGAGCGCGCGGGTTGTCGGTGTATCGAGAAGTCCGTAGGTGAACGGCCCGTCCTTGAGATCGCACTCGAGCGCCTTCTCGAACTCATCGAGCGACTGAAAGGTGACCGTGGAACCGCGCACCACGGAAGGATTCACGAAACCTCGTTCGGGTCTTCCCAGGCGAGTGAGCCCGGTGCGGATCGCGGATGACCGTCGTCGAACAGCGGGATCGATTTCTTCCGGCGAATCGTTCGAAGACGGGAGCGCGTCGGCATCGTGGTGTTCTTCGGGCATGGGCAGGAAAGCCTATCGAATGCGAGGTCGTACATCGGATGCGTCGCCGCCAATGCTCGGGCTCATGATGCGACCGGATACAGACGCGTCGGCCCCGAGTCCCGGGCTCTGGCGAGCTTCAGGAGGATGCGCCATTGCACGTCGAGGCAAGCCGAGCGGTTCCCCCGGAAGGCTCTATGGGCATCAGGAGGGCGGTTCTCGTTTGAGAATGGTTCAATATTTACGTTCCGAGAACCAAGAATCCGATCACAAAGGAGGCCCCGTCGTGGGGCTTCTAACAAGCCCCCAGCAATTGGGAGATCCGCGTCATGAAGGGATTCGACGTCATCAAGAGTTTCGCAAAGGAACTCATCGAAATTCTCGTCCTGTTCATTGCCCTCGGAGTTCTTGCTCAGATCACGTTCGGCGACAAGGTCACCTTCTTTGATGGTGTCGTCACGAACCTCATGAACCTCATCACTCAGTTTGGTTCGAATGGTCTGGTTGGTCTGATCGCGCTGTTGCTCATCGTGGGCATCTACAAGCGCAGCTCTGCACCCGCTTGATCGGTCGCGAAGAAGGTCTTTCTTGAGAACGCCGCCTCGTGAATAGCGAGGCGGCGTTCGTTTTGTTCGGTCCGATGAGAATCGAGAGTCAGCGTGTCTCGTTCATGCGAGCAGCGAACTCGGATTCTCAAGCAGCGTCTTGACGGTGTTGAGGAACCGAGCGCCTTCGGCCCCGTCGACGACGCGATGGTCACAGGACAGGCTCAGTGGAAGCGCCGTGCCGGCGAAGATCATGCCGTCCTTCGCCATCACCTTCTCGAACGATCGGCCGGCGGCCAGGATTCCGACCTCGGGATAGTTGATGATCGGCGTTGCAAAGCGGCCGCCGTAACTGCCGACGTTGGAGATCGTGAAGGTCCCGCCCATCAACTGCTCTCGGGGGATGGTGCGATTCTTGCAACCTTCGGCGACCGATTTGACGGCATTCCCGAGCTCGACGAGCGAAAGCCGATCGGCTCCTCCGATCACCGGGACCATCAGGCCGTGATCGGTGTCCACGGCGCAACCGAGGTTGACCGCATCCTTGATGAGGATCTCTTCGCGGGCATCGTCGACGTTCGCATTGAGCGCCGGATGCTTCTTCAAGGAACGACACACCGCCGTCATGATGAACGGAAGCAGCGAGAGCCGGGTGCCGAGCACCTTCGCGTACTCGCGCCGCTTCACCTCGAGTTCGGTCACATCGACCTCATCGACCACGGTGAAGTGGACCGCGGTCTTGACCGAGAGGTCGAGCGCCTGGGCGATCTTCCGGCGAACTCCTCGGAAGGGGATTCTCTCCTTGATTCCGTCGGTCGACACCGGCGGAAGGTTCTTCGGCGGCGTGGACAGGGTGGCGGCGGTGATAACCGCGGCATCCGTCGCATCGGTGTTCACGTTGGCGGCCGGCGCACCGTCCCGGCCGAGTGATGCGTGGGCGTGAACATCACTGGCGGTGACTCTTCCGCCACGGCCCGTGCCGAGGACACGATCGATTTCGAGCCCGAGTTCCCGAGCGACGCGGCGGACCGCGGGGGTCGCCATGGCCTTGCCGTCGGTGGTCGTGCCGTTGCTTCCGTTGCTTCCGGCCTCGTGTTCGGGGGTTCGGGAGAAGCGGCTGCTCACTTCGAGAGTGCCGCTCATGGTTCCGACCACGGTCCCCTGGTCGTCCGTCTCGGCGCCATCACCGCTCGATTCAGGGGCAGCCGCGGCTGCTTCGGGGGCGGGGTCGGCCGGAGGAGCGCTGGCGCCATCCACCTTGTAGGTCACCAGGATCGAGCCGACGATGATGATCTCGCCTTCGCTTCCCCGAAGTTCATCGATCACCCCGGTCCACGGGCTCGGGACCTCGACCAACGCCTTGTCGGTCTCCATCTCCGCCATGGTCTGGTGTTCCTTGACGTGATCGCCGGGCTTCACCTTCCAGCTGATGAGTTCTGCTTCGTGGACACCCTCGCCCAGATCGGGAAGGATGAAGTGCGACTTGTCGGCGGGTTGCTTGGTGGCGGCCATGGGGAGGATCCGGATCTCGGAGCGACGTGGGTGTTTCGTGACGGACGCGGGTCGTTGACGATGGGGTGGGGCCCGGCTCAGTAGGCCGAGATCTCGTCGATGGCGAGACTGATTCGTTCGGTGTCGGGAAGGTATTCGAGTTCGAGCTTGTAGTACGGCATGATCGTGTCGAAGCCGGCGACTCGCTGGACCGGTGCCTCGAGATGCAGGAAGCACCGCTCCATGATTCGCGACGCGATCTCCGCTCCGAAACCGCCGGTCTTCGGCGCCTCGTGCACGATGACGCAGCGACCGGTCTTCTTCACACTGGTCTCGATGGCGTCCATGTCGAAGGGGTAGAGGGTGCGGAGGTCGATCAACTCGATGCTCTTGCCGCTCTTCTCGATCGCCTGCATGCATTGCACGACGCTCGCACCCCAGCTGACCATCGTCATCTCTTCGCCTTCGCAGACGGTTCGGGCCTTGCCGATGGGCAGGACGTATTCGTCTTCGGGAACCTCTTCACGGAAGGCCCGGTAGATCCGCTTCGGTTCGAAGAAGATGCAGGGATCCGGGTCTCGAAGACAGGCGATGAGGAGGCCCTTCGCGTCGTAGGGAGAGCTCGGCATCACGACCTTCAGGCCGGGCTGATGGATGTAGATGTTCTCGGGGGAGTCACTGTGCAACTCCGGGGCATGGATGCCGCCACCGACCGGTACTCGGATGGTCAACGGCACGGTGAGACCACCACGGGTCCGGGTCCGCATTCGAGCGGCATGCGAGCAGATCTGGTCGTACGCGGGTCCGAGGAAGCCGTCGAACTGGATCTCCGGGACGGGACGAAGCCCGGCCATCGCCAGCCCGATCGAGGTTCCGATGATCCCACTCTCCGCGAGCGGCGTATCGACCACGCGGTGTTCGCCGAATCGTTTCTGCAGTCCTTCGGTCACGCGGAACACGCCGCCGTTGATGCCGACGTCTTCGCCGAGAAGAAGAACCCGGTCGTCCTTCTCCATTTCCTGAACGAGGGCGAGGTTGATCGCTTGTACGAGTGTGAGGTTGGCCATCGAGTGCGTTCCGTCTGTTCATCGGGACCGGGAGGTCCCGCAAGTGGGGGTCGGTGGAGAGAGGGGCGATGCCGCTCAGCGGCTGCTGGCCTGCGGTCGTTCGATCTGGGACGGGTCCTGGCCGATCGAACTGGTTCGGCGGGTTCGTCGTTGCAGTTCGAGATCGGGCGGGATCTCCGCGTACATCGCGTTGAAGAAGTCGTCGCTGTCCGGCGCTTCGATCGACTCGGCTCGTTCGACGATCGCCGCGGTCTCCGCTTCGACCTTCTCCATCAGGGTGGCTTCCTTCGAATCGTCCCAGATGCCGAGTTGCTTCATGTGGTTGCGCACCCGGATGATGGGATCACGCTGTCGCCAGAGTTCGACTTCCTCCTCGTCGCGATAGCGGCGAGCGTCATCGGCGGTGGTGTGATCGCCGAGGCGGTAGGTCACCCCTTCCACGAAGAACGGGCGCCCGTGCTCGCGAGCCAGTTCGACTGCTTTCCGCATGCAGTGAACGACGGCGAAGATGTCGTTGCCATCGCATTGAATGGTGTCCATCCCGTAGGCGATGGCCCGTTGGGCGACGGTCGGGGCGGAGCACTGGATTCGTCCCGGCACCGAGATGGCCCAGGGGTTGTTCTGGCAGAAGAAGACCACCGGAATATCGAGGTTCGCCGCGAAGTTCATGGCTTCGTGGAAGTCACCTTCGCTCGTGGCGCCGTCACCGAAGAACGTGCAGGCGATCCGCTTCTCACCGCGGTACTTGCTCGCCCAGGCGAGTCCGGTCGCGTGCAGCATCTGGGTTCCGATGGGAACCGCGATCGGTGTGATGCACAGGTCCGGGTCGATGTTGTTGCCCCGTTCGTCACCCATCCAGTGAAGAAGGATCTGTTCAGGCGGAAGTCCGCGATGGAAGAGGCCGCAATTTTCGCGGTAGCAGGTGACCAGCCAGTCGTCCTGGTTCAGGACATAGGCAGCGCCGAGCGAGTTGGCTTCCTGCCCCATGTTCTGCGGATAGGTGCCCATGCGACCGGAGCGTTGAAGTTTGAAGGCGACTTCATCGAGCTTTCGGCAGAGCGACATCTCTTCATAGAGCTTGATGAGATCGTCGTTCGGGATGAGATCCTTCCCGAGCTTCTCATCGAACTGTCCGTGTTCGTCGAGGATCGAGACCCGTTGAATCTCGGTGGTGAGGGCGTTGGTGATCGGCATGAGCGTGAAATCCGTGGAGCCATCGGCGAGATGGGAGCGAAAGAGCGAACGCGTGCCAGGAGGCACCGGGGAGGCGACGAGCGACCTCGTTCTCGACGAGGCGGTGGATGGGACGCCGGCCATGGAGGCTGGTGCGGATCGCCCGCGATTCCTGAACCAACGCCTGGAATCTCCCCCGCAGGCCGGATGACGAGAGGTCATCTTTCCGTCCACCTGACGGCGAAATTCATTCTACCAACCACGACCTCGGCGTTCGATTCTTCGGGGATGCCGATCGAGTCGGGTCGATGGAGCCTGATCTGACGCAGATCACGGCATGGCAAAGAGTTACGCCGTAACCGCACCGTCCGATAACCCTTCAGGGGGTATCTCAAATCAGGTATGAACCGGAGCGGGATTCCTGACGATCGGTCCGAGGCGATCGCTCCGTGAGGAGCGATCGAGACTCTCCTGCTTCAGAACCCGACGGCCTGGCCGTCGGCGCGGAGGTCGCTTCCGGCGCACCAACCATCCTTGATCGCATGGATCGCCTGGCCCCGACCGAAGCTGACGCTCCGATTCTCGGCGCGCTTCACCCGGTGGCCCCGCTGGGCGAGGACTTCGTAGACCGCCGGATCGAACCCCGGCTCCAGACTGACGTTCAGGCCACTCATCCACTGGAATCGCGAGGCGTCGAGCGCCGCCTGGGGATTCTGCCCGAAGTCCCGAACCCTGCTGAGAACCTGCAGGTGACCCTGCGGCTGCATGAAACCGCCCATCACGCCGAACGCCATCAGCCCGTCCGCCGCTGGTGCGTCGGAATCGGTGGGCGTCGCCATGGCGGGAATGATGGTGTGGTACGGACGCTTGTCCGGGCCGACCTGGTTGGGATGACCGTCGGCGAGATGGAAGCACGCCCCACGGTTCTGCATCGCCACGCCCCAGCCCGGGATCACCACACCCGAACCGAAGCCCGTGTAGTTGCTCTGGATCAACGAGATGCACCGGCCCTCGGAGTCGGCGGTGCAGAGCAGGATGGTTCCGCCCGGCTTGGGAATGCCGGCGTCGAACGACTGGGCCTTCGAGGGATCGATCCGATCCGCCAGTTCCTTCAGTCGGGCGGGCGCCAGGATCGCTTCCGGCGAGACATCGACGAATCGCGGGTCCGCGACATGACGGTGGGCATCGGCGAAGCCGAGTTTCACCGCTTCGATCTGCAGATGAAGGACGTCGGGGCAGTCGGGATCGAGATCGCCGATCCCGAAGTGGCGGAGCACGCCAAGTGCCACCAGCGCCGCCAGTCCCTGACCGTTCGGGGGAATCTCGTGCAGGGTGGTGCCGCGGTAGTCGACGCTGATCGGTTCGACTCGAAGGGTCTCGTGCGCCGCGAGGTCGCTCGCTCGCATGAATCCGTTCTCCTCCCGAGCCGCCGTCTCGATCGCCGCGGCGATGTCACCTCGATAGAACGCTTCGCCTTCGCTCTCCGCGATCGCCCGCAGGGTTCGGGCGTGACCGGGAAGCCGAACGAGTTGTCCGGCGGTGGGAGGGGCGCCGTTGAAGAGAAAGGTCTCGCTCCAGTCGGGCCGTGTCGAGTAACTCCTCGCGGCGCGGGTCCAGAGACCGGCGGTCTGCGGTGCGACCAGATATCCGTTCTCGGCGTAGTCGATCGCCGGCGCCAGGAGATCCGCGAATGGGAGACGTCCGTGCGCCCGCCAGAGGTCGACCCACATCGCGACGCCGCCGGGCACGGTCACCGGCTTCCAGCCGAGGCGTGGCATTCGCCGTTCGTTTGCGAAGGCGGCGACGTCGAGCCCCGCAGGGCTCCGGCCGGAACCGTTGAATCCTTGAACCGGCCCGTTCCCGTCATGCACCAGTGCGAAGGCATCGCCCCCGAGTCCGTTGGTGGTCGGCTCGACGACGGTCATGCAGGCCGCCGTCGCCACCGCGGCATCCGCCGCGGTTCCGCCGCGTCTGAGCATCTCGAGCCCCGCGGACGCTGCGACCGGAACGCTCGTTGCGACGATGTTCCGGGCGGTCACCGGCTCGCGCTGGGAAGGGTAGGGGAGGGAATAGTCGAATCGGCTCATGTCGGGAGGCTAGCAGACCTCGCGATTCGAACGTCCGGTTCGGCCGAGGGTTCGGGCCCGACGCCCGGCCCGCGTCCGCCTCACCCCTGCTCGTCCGCGGGCGGAACGGGAGATTTCCTCGAACGATGTTCGACGAGGATCCCTGATCTCCCCGGGAACGCCACGCCAGCGTGTTGGCGATTCAGTCCTATCATGGAAACCAACATGGGATCCAAAATCCGAACTCGATTCGGCGTCGTCATCCCCGCGTTCAAAGGGGCATCGACCATTGAAGCGACCCTGGACGCAGTCGCGTCGCAGGATCACGTTCCGACGGCGGTGATCGTGGTGATCGACGGACCCGATCCGATCCTGGAGCAGATCGTCGCGCGACACCCGTCGTCGCCCGAGGTCCTCGTGCTGCCGGAGAACTCGGGTGGCCCATCACGGCCACGAAACATTGGCCTGGATAGAATTCGAGCGCAGCACGAACTCGACGCCATCTGGTTTATGGACAACGACGATCTTCCCGCGTCGGCGTTCCTCGGTGTGATGGACGTCATGCTTCGGGACCACCCGAACGCCGCGATGGTCGCCGCGAGTTTTTCCAACTGGTCGCCATCTGACGCACCGCCCGATCCGCACCTGGCGCCGGCTGCGGTCGAAGCAGTCAAGCTCGATCTCGACTGGTACCTCCAACACACCGGCGCACTTCTTCTGAGCTTTGCGGTGATCCGCGTCGACGCGCTTGATCGGCTCGATAACGACGGCGGCCGTTTCCATCCGAAGCTCACGCATAACCAAGACTACGAATTCTTTATCCGCCTGATGTTCGTTTCGGAATGCCGGCGTATCCCTTGGAATGGTGGGGCGTACCGGATCCACGACGCGTCCCTTAGTGCAGATAGGTCGGAGGCCTGGGCTTGCCGAGCACGCGCGGACCTTCTGCTCGCGAATTGGTTCGCAGCCCGTGGGGCGCGGGCGGTTTCCCGGCGATTCATCGCGTCTTCAGGTTCAGCCGCCCGGCGGGCAGCGAAGGAAGCATGGCACGCCGGACTAAGGGCAGAGGCTGCCTCAAGGTTGCTTCGGCGGTCACTGGTGTCGCTCGATCCGAAGGCGGTGTTTGTACTCGCAAAACTCGTGCTCGGCATTGAGAAACCGAGCGAGAAGCGTGGCGAGTGAATAACGCTGGGCCTCGTTCGTCCTCGTTGTTCATCGTCAGTCAGGCATCGTCGGGCGGTTGAGTTCAGACGATCAGACCGTCTGGCGAGCCTTCCCGGCATCGATGCGATGGCGCGCATAGGCGACCGCCGCGTCGTAGGCGCTCGCGTGGTTTGCGGTTCGTTCGAGGATCTCCATCGTCGTGCCTTCGATCTGTGCGACCTTTTCGTCGACTTCCGCTTCGGTGAGTCCGAGATAGAGACCGGCAAGGCGGATCACGCCTCCGGCATTGGCGACGAAGTCCGGCGCGTAGACGATGCCACGGCCCTTCAAGAGTTGTCCGTCGGACTCGGGATTGGCGAGGATGTTGTTGGCGGTCCCGCAGATGATCGGTGCCGAGAGCGTGGGGATGTTCTCGGCGTCGAGAACGGCGCCGAGGGCGCAGGGTGCGAGAATGTCGACCCCGGGAAGGGTGAAGAGGTCCTCGTCGTCTCCGAGCACGCGGACTCCGAGCTCGTCCTGAGCCATTCGGATCGCGTGCGGATTGACTTCGGTCGCGATCACTTCACCACCGGCTTCACGGACGAACTTCGCCACCTTGTAACCCGTGGCGCCGAGTCCCTGGATGCCGACCGTGACGCCATGGAAGTCGATCGGCCGGCCGGCGAAGGCGAGGCAGGACTTCATCGCGTTGAAGCAGCCGAGGCTGGTGTACGGCGAGGGGTCACCGCCGTTGTCCTCGTCACCCATCACATGAGTGGTCTCATCTCGCATCCACGCACAGAACTGAGGGCTGACGCCGACGTCTTCGGCGGCGATGTAGGCGCCCTGCATCGTTTCGACGAAGCGGCCCATCGCCCGGGCCTGCGCCTCCGTCGGCTCCTGGCCGGGGGTGTCCAGAAGAATCACGCTCTTCGCACCACCCATGGCGAGATCGGCGGCGGCGGCCTTGTAGGTCATGCCTTCCGACAGGCGGAGCACGTCCATGATCGCATCGGCTTCGCTGGCGTAGCACCAGCGTCTGGTCCCGCCGAGGGCGTTACCGAGGGTCGTGTCGTGGACCGCGATCACGGCACGGAGGCCGCTCTCGGGATCCTGGTGGAATGCCACGCGTTCGTGGCCCATCACGGTCATGTTCTGAAGGAGTTTCATCGCGTCGTCATCTCCCGAAGAAAGGCAGGGCGGGACGGGGTTCGAGAATCACCGGCGGTCATCGTGACCCCGGCAGGGGTGGTCAGACTTTCTCGCCGGTGAAGGCGGAACCGCTGCCGAATTGATGGATCTGGTCCTGATCGGGTTGGAACCCGTGGCCATCGCGGCCGCGAGCATCGGCGACGGGGCTGGTTTCCGGCATCGCGTAGTCGCTGTTGGGAAACTGATCGACCCAGGCCAGGACGCTCTTCCCCGCCTTGCGGATCGAGTGGTCGTGGTTGGCACGGAGCTTTCGCATTTCATCGCCGAACGCCTCGTTGGCGATGGCACAGAGATGCTCCACGACCGCCATCTCGTGGTCGAGTGCGGCGCCATCGAGTCCGCTTCGCAGGTTCGAATCCAGTTTCGAAAGCGAGCAGAGCATCGCGTGGATCCACATGGCGCCGAGCGAAAGCCGTCGTTGGACGAGTTGGTTCGTGATCAGCGATTCCTCGTGCTCCTTGAACATCATCTTCACCTGATGACTGAGTTCTCGGATTCGAAGCATGTTCTCTTCGACCAGATGGATGATGCGATCATGAGCCATCGCCGCCCGCGGTGCGGCGGGTCGGACACCGAGGAAGAGCTGGGTGGCGATCTTCAATCCGGCGCCGATGTTCTTGGTCGGGTTGTTCTTGACCGAGAGCATCCACTCGCCGAGCTGCTTGGATCCGTAGGCGAACACGAACGAGTGCATGACGTCGTTGGCGCCTTCGACGATGGTGTTGATCCGGCTGTCACGCCACATCCGTTCCACCCGGTTCTCCGTCATGTACGACTCGCCACCCATGATCTGGATGCAGTTGTCCACGGTGCGGTAGCCCCACTCGGAGCAGAAGACCTTGCACATCGCCGTCTCGAGCATGATGTCGTCATCGTGCCGGTCGAGGAATCCGGTGGTCATGTAGAGCATCGAATCCATCGCGTAGACCCAGGCCGCCATGTCGGCGAGCTGATCCTGGACGAGTTCGAATTCCGAGATCGAGCGGTCGAACTGATATCGATACTTCGCCCACTTGGCGGCCTGCTCGAGACCGAACCGTGCGGCACCGACCATGCCCGCGGAGAGCGTGCAGCGTCCGTAGTTCAGGCAGGTGAGGGCGACGTTCAGGCCGCGGCCTTCCTTGTGGAGCAGGTTCTCGGCCGGGACCTTGACGTCCTTCAATTGGATTCGCGCCTGCCAGGTCCCGCGGATGCCGCACTTCGAGCGGTTCCGGCTGTAGATGTCCACGCCCTCCATGTCGGGCGTGCAGATCAGGGCGGTGACCTTGTCCTTTTCCTCGCCGGTCCGGGGATCGGTGATCCGATGCTTCGCCATCACGGTGAAGAGCCCGGAGAGAGCGCCCGAAGTGGCCCACTTCTTCTCGCCGTTGAGGATGTAATGGGTTCCGTCTTCACTCAGAACGCAACGCGTCTCCTGGCCACCGGCGTCGCAGCCGACGTTGGGTTCGGAGAGACAGAAGGCGCTCAGCGTGTCGGCCGCCATGCGGGGGAGGAAACGGGCCTTCTGTTCGTCGTTGCCGAAGAGCATCAACGCCTTGCAGCCGATCGACTGGTGCGCGGAGACGAGTACCGCGGTGGACCCGCAAGTTCGGCCGATGCGTTCGAGCACCCGGTTGTAACTCGTGATGCCGAGACCGAGGCCGCCATGCTCCTCGGTGATGGTCATTCCCAGCACGCCGATCTCGAAGAGTCGTTTGATGGCCCACTGCGGAATCTCTTCGTCGCGATCGATCTCGAACGCGGGGTGCTCGTTCACCAGATAGTCGTCGAGTCGCGCCAGCAGCTGGTCACACTTCGAAACCTCGTCGGCGGAGACCTGCGGGTACGGGAAGATCACGTCTTCACGGAAGTTCCCCCAGAACATGTTCTTGACGAATCCCATCGTCTCGGGATCGGCGCCGAGCATCTCCTGAGCCTGCTGGATCTGCTTGCGATCCTTTTCAGAGACGTTCTTGAGATCCTTGGCAAGGTCGGGGGCGGCCATCGTGTCGTCACTCCAGTGAACAGGTTGCTCGGTGCGGGCCCGTGTGGAGCCGCGAAGCGTGGAATTGGTCGAAGAGCGGCCGGATTTCCGACGGCTCCATCAGAGATCGATCATGCCTTCGCGAGGAAGGCCTCAAGTCGTGATCGGGCGGCCTCGGTGTGTCGGAGCCCGGTCAGCAGTCGTCGTTCCGCCTCGATGGCGGCGCTCCATCCGTCGGCGAGCCCGACCGAGACGGCTTCGAGCACCGCGGATGCGGCTTCGGATTCGTCGAGGGCCGGCGTGGCGGATTCGAGTCCGGCGGTGATCGCGGTTCGATTCGACTCGTTGATCGAGCGAGGGGAGGCGTGGGCCAGTCGGTCCTCTTCGGCACCAGGGTGATCCCGAATCCAGCCGAAGGCGGCGGTCATGAGGTCGCGGGCAGGCACCATCTGATCGACGAGGCCGTCCGGGACCTCGGTCGCCTTGAAGGTCTGACCGGTGGCGGTGGCACGAATGGCGAGATCCGGATCAATGCGGGCCGGCAGCATCTGCGTGCCACCCCAGCCGGGACAGAGTCCGAGTCCCGCCTCTGGAAGTCCGATCCGCCAGGGCTTCGCATCTGCGGCGACGACCGAGGCGATGAGGGCATCACAGTGCATCGCGATTTCGAGACCACCGCCAAGGGCGGCTCCGTTGATTGCGGCCACGGTGGGACAGGAGAGCCCGGCGATTCGCTGATAGGCGGCGGCCCCCTTCTCGAGGTACCGCATCAGGGCGTCGTCGTCGAGGGCATCGATTTCAGCAAGATCCGCACCAGCGACGAAGACCCGTTCGCTGTCACTGGCGAGGACGAATCCGGTCGGCGGTTCGCCTCCGGCGATGCGGCTCATTCCCTCATCGATGGCGCCAAGAAGCCAGTCGTCGAGCACCACCACCCCACCCCGCGGCTTGGCAGGGTTCGGGATCAGTCGGAGGACGGCGATTCCGTCATCGGTGTGATCGATCGGCAGGCTGGCGTCGGCTTCAGTCATGGCGTCGATGATCCCATGTCCGCGGGCCTGAGGCGAGCGGTGGGTCCCAGAGGGAAGAAGAGGTGATCGGGGTCGGTGATCGAGTCTGAGCGGGTTGAACCGAGGTCTCTCGGGTCACCGTGAAAGCGGGTCGACATGATAGCCGATCCCCATGTCAGGTTTCGGTCGAAAAGAGAGCTTTCGTGGCTCAAAACACCGTTCCCGCACCGTCTGGGGTGAAAACCACCACGGGGTTCCGGTCTGCAGTCGGGTCTCCCGCGGAGAAAGCCCTCGAGGGATGCCATCGCCACCTGCAGAGACTCCCGGCGAAGTTCCGGGATTCCCGACTACGACGGTGCGGATCGGAGCGTTCTGACTTCGAGGATTCCACGGGTTGGCGATATCAGGACCGCGATCACGCCACCACGGTTTCCGAAATAGGGCGCGACGTACTCGTTGACCACCCGCTCGCCGACCTTCCACGGCCGCTGACTGGATCGGTGGTTGTGTCCGGCGAGAAACACCGCCTGTTCTCTCTTCGAGATCATGTCGAGTAGTCGCCGTTTTCGTTCGAGGAGCGTGGTGTCGGTGGTGTCGTAGTCGTCCCACCAGCCGTCACTGGTGCTCAATGGGTAGTGCTGGACGAAGATCGCGGGACGCGACGGGGCCTCGGCGAGCAGTGACTCCATCGCCTCGATCTGGGGCACCGCGCTCACGAAGGTCTGACATCCGGCGCCACCGGCGAGGGGATTGCAGGTGAGCGGCCACCCGGTGGGATACTCGTAGGACGGTTGGTAGAGGAAGGTGTTGAAGTTGACGATGTCCACGCCCCTGTAGGTGGCGTGGAAGGTGACCGGCCCGTGATCGGCGGTCGGACCGACCTCGTGGTAGGCGAGATCGGGCGCGATCTCCGCGGATCGGCGATACGTTTCGCGGGTGAAGGCGGTGGTCGACTCGTTCGACCGATGTCCGGCGAAGGAGTAGCTCGGACTGTCGCCCCAGGATTCGGGTTCCCAGTCGTGATTCCCGAAACCCGCGAGCACCGGAATTCCGGCATCGAAGAACGGCGCCCAGATCGGCATGTCGAGCTCGATCGTGGTGTGCCGATCCTGGCTGATGTCGCCGCCGATGATGACGAGTTCGGGGTCGATCTCGTGCGTCCGTCCATCGCCGATCTGGAACCACTCGTGACGGGTATCGCCGAGATCGAGAAGTCGTTGGACGTATCCCGCGAGTTCCTCGTGCGTGTTTCCGCGCATGCGGGCTTCGGGATCACCGATGAAGATCACCGTGAACGCATCGTCGGCCGGGGGCGACGTCGCGGCCACCGGAGTGGTCGATTCGTGTCGTCGAAGCGCCGGTCGAGCGGTCGAGCACGCGGTGACCACCAGTGCGACCGGCATGGCGAGCAGCACGACGGGGACGGCGATCGCGGCGAATCTGCCTCGGGCGGTCATCGCTTGAAGAGCGTCCGGAGTCGTGCCTGCGCGTCTTCGGTCTGGATGAGTTCGGCGGAGATCTCCGCACCCTTGGAGAGTTGTTCGTCGTCGAGTGAACCGTCGAGTTCGTTCAGCCAACGCTTGGTGGCGCTGATCGCTTCGGGACCACCCTTGCCCAGGCGTTCGGCGAAGGCGATGGCGGCGGATTCGAGTTCGTCCATCGGTACCAGATGCGTCGCGAGTCCTGCGGCGAAGCCGGCTTCGCCGCCGATGGTGCCGCCCGCGAGGAGCATGGCCCGCGCCTTGCCCGCGCCGATTCGCTTCACGAGGAAGGGTGCGACCACCGCGGGGCAGATGCCGAGGTCCACCTCGGGATAGCCGAGTTTCGCTTCAGGGTGGGTGAACGAGAAGTCACAGACCACCATGAGCCCGCATCCGCCGCCGATCGCCGCACCCTGGACCCGCGCGATCGTGGGCTGGTCGAGTCGTCGGATGCGCCGGCTCACCGCAGCGAGTCGGCGAAGCATGTCGCCCATCAGAATCGGATCGTCCTGAACCGCCTTGAGGTCCATGCCGGCGCAGAAGCTCTTGCCGGCACCGGCGAGAATCACCACTCGCACGCCGTCGAGACCTGACTCGATCTTCTCAAGCCCGACTTCCATCGCGGCGATCATCTCGAGTGAGAGGGCGTTGCGGGCGTCGGGCCGGTTCAGGGTGAGCGTGGCGACGGCGCCGTCGGTGGTGAGGGTGACGAGTTCGGTTTGGAGATCGATGGTGTTCATGGGACGTATTGGATCCGCTGCCGGGGTGAGATTCAAGCCGTTCGGCGATCCCGAGGTCGACTCAGCCCCAGATCTTCCGGCCGCACTCGCTGCACTTCTTCGGATACCGGACGCCGCTTAGATCGTAGTTGCAGAACGGGCATCGCCCGGCCTTGAGTTTTCCGATGACTCGTTGCCGCCGCCAGCCGGCGGCGAGAAAATGGAGGGCCTGACTGGTCCGAATCAGCAGGACGCTGATCAGGAAGAGCAGGAACCAGGTCGCGACGGCGGTCGCGAGCGTCGCGGACCACGCCCGGCTGGTGCGGGTTTCCTGCCGAGTCAGATTTTCGACCCAGGCCTGTTGACGATCGGCTTCAAGAGTCAGGAGCAAGACATCGAGCGCGTTGGTGAGGTCGACGCCCGTCTCCGATCGAAGCGTTGCAAGCCGAGCGCCCGCCGAAGGCTGGGTGAGATCGATCGTCACGCTGGGATCGACCAGTGGCACCGTGATCAGTTGGAGTGGGGGGAGCGTGTTCCAACTGGAGAAAGGCCAGCCATGTTCGATGGTCCGTTGCCGGAGTTGAACGGTGGCAAGGGGGCTCCCGAAGGTCCAAGGTGTGCGATTCGGGTCTTTTCGAAGAATCGTGGCCTTCAGCGGTGTCCCGCGATCGTTGCGGCCGAGACGGAGATCGGCAAGGTTCTCCGAAGACGTGCGGCTGATGTTCGCATCGAGGAAGAGCGAGAGCAGCAGCGCGATCGGCATCGAAAGGAGAAGACTCCAGTCTGCAGCCTTGGTCCACCGAGAGCGATGGCGAGAGGCCGACTGCCGCTCGATGCGTTGCAGCCGACGCCGGAGCATCGTGATCGGATTCCAGGTTCGTCGTCGTGCCATGATGCGTTCGCCATCATCGTCGAACCGCCGAGGCCCGACGCCTCGGTGACGCTGAGATCATCCCAGATCCACGATTCCACGACTCACCCTCGGTCATCAGCCGCCCGCTTATTCTTCATCACGGCCTCGATTCGTTCCTGGAACTCCGCCGAACCGGACGTCGCGAGGCTGGCCGCGAGCGACCGTGTGAATACGTCGGCGTCGTCGGTCCCGTCGAGTTCGTTCTGGAATCGCTTGGTGGCGCGGAGCGTCGCGGCGTCCATCGCCCCGAGGCGATCGCACAGTGTGGCGACCGCATCCGAGAGGGCCGAACGATCCGAGTGGGCCGCGGCGGCGAGACCGATCTCGACGGCCGCGTCGGCATCGAGGAAATCACCGGACAGGGTCAGGGCTCGCGCCGCGCCCGGCGACGTGGCCGGAACCAGGGTCGCGAGACTGACCGCGGGCGAGATGCCGAGGCGATGGACCGGGTATCCGAACGCGGCGTCCGGACCGGCGTGGACGATGTCGCATGCGGAGACCAGCGCGCAGCCGCCGGCGAGCGCCGGGCCGTGGACCTCGGCGACCACGATCGCATCGAGGTGTCGAAGTCGCCGACAGATCGCACCGAGACGTTCGAGGAAGGACGGCAGCGCGCCGTCGGCCATCGCCTCGAGATCGATGCCAGCGCAGAACGCGGGGCCTTCGCCCTGAATCCTGAGCACGTGGCAGGTTTCCGATTCGATCGCCGTGTCCACATCGTCGAGGCATTGCTCGAAGTCATCGAAGACGTCGTGGGACAGGGCGTTGCGCCGATCCGGATCGTTCAGGACGATGGTCATGGTCGGTGCGTCGAACTGGAGTATCACGTGTTCGGGCATTTCGTGGACCTTGAGGGAAGCGTTCGAAGAATCTGAAATCCGAGGCGAATTCCACTGAAGTCCGGGGACTCGGAATTCGCGTGCGTGGCGGAATCGGATTTCCCGCCGGCGATCGTTCCGGAACCTTCGGACGGGAATCCCGGATGAAAGATATCCATGAAACAGGCGTCTGTCGCGACTGCTGCAGGGCCGATGTTCAACGCACCATGACGACGATCCGCCGGAGTGACGGACGATCGCGGAATTCGCAGAGGTACACGCCCTGCCAGGTGCCCAACGCAAGCCGGCCCTCGACGATCGGGATCGAGACCGCGGTGCCGGTCAGGATCGCCTTCAGGTGACTCGGCATGTCGTCCGGCCCCTCATCGACGTGCGTGTACCACGGCTCGTCTTCGGGGGCGATCCGATCGAACCACGCCTCCATGTCGCGCCGGGCGGAAGGATCCGCGTTCTCCTGGATGCAGACGCCCGCGGAGGTGTGTTTCACGAACACCGTGCAGAGGGCTTCTTCGAGGCCGGCGTCCCGGACGACGTCCGAGACCATCGCGGTGATCTCGTGCAGCCCGCGCCGGTGTCCCGAGACTTCAACGGTTCGGTTCACTCGGAAGACTCCGGGCCGGGCGCGTTCCAGCGGATCACGGTTCGGTACTCGTGTTCGAATCCGAGCACGCAGTAGGTGCCGGTGCCGAGGTCGAACATCCGACCGTCTTCCGGCGGCAGTCCCAGCCAGGTGGCGGCGAGCACGCGGAGGTAGTGACCATGGGCGACCAGTGCGACGTCGCCGGTCTCGGCGAGGGCCCGATCGATCACGCGTTGCGCTCGTGCCGCCACCTCGCCGCCGCTCTCGCCGTTCGGACAGGGATGTGACCAGACCGTCCATCCGGGAACGGTTTCGCGGATGACCTTCGTGGTGATGCCCTCGTAGTCGCCGTAGTTCCATTCGTGGAGATCGTCGTCGATCTGCGCCGCGTCGCCGAGGCCGAGCAGCGCCGCGGTCCTTCGAGCCCGCTGGAGCGGGCTGCAGAGCACGAGGTCGAAATGGTGGGCGTCGACGACGGGTCGAAGGCGTCGGGCGACTTCTTCGCCCTCTGGAAGCAGTGGGAGATCGGTGAGGCCGGTGTGCCGTCCGTTCTTCGACCATTCGGTGGCGGCATGCCGGAGAAGCCAGATCTGTTTCGTCGGGTCGGGCATGGCGGGTTTCCTGAGAAGTCACTGCGAGAACGACGGGGGAACGAGATCTTCGGCGTGCAGATGGCCGTCGGCGTAGGCGTCGAGGAGTTCCGCGGGGACGCCGGATGAGAGCCCCGCCCGATCGTACAGGCGTTCGACCTGTCGGCGGACCGTGTCTTCGAGCCGGCGGCCGCTGATGCTCGCATCGAGCGAGCGAGGGCCGATGACCCGGCTTCGGACGGCGAGTTCGATGCCGGCTTCCCGATCGAGGGTCGAGACCGGCCGACGTTCGGGGCGGAACGCCTCGGGCAGACCATCGCCGTCGCCGAGCAATTCGTTCACCAGTCGGGTTGCGATCTCCGGCGCCGCGGTGACACCATCTCGTCGAGTGCCGGTCGCGATCCAGAGACCAGGCACGCTCGTCGCACCGAGCAACGCGTGCCCGTCTTCGCTGATCGGCCGATGCCCGGCCACCGTCCGGCACTCCGCATGCCGAAGTTCGGGGGAGATTTCATCCATCGCCGATTGAAGGACCAGATGAAGTGATCCGAGCCGCGGGTGTTCTCGCGGGATCATGGAGACCACGTTGGTGGCGCCGAGGTAGAACCGTCCATCGCTGGAGGGGACGTAGTAGACCCCGAGCCCCGCACCTCGGTTGGGCGTGCGGAGAATGCCCGCTGGGATCGTGGAGGAATCCGACATGCGGCAGCGGAGGCCGACGCCGGTTCCGTGTAGCACCCTCGGAACGCGCCCGGTGAGTTCGGGGATTCCCTGAATCAACGAATCACTGGCCGCACCGCAGGCGATGACCGTCACTTCGGGTCGAAGCGAGCGCCCATCCTCCAGGTGAATCACCGAGTCGGCGATCGATTCGACGCGGGCATCGACGCGGCGGACACCGAGTCTCGTCGCGGTTTGATCGAGGAGATTCATGACCTCGAAGGCATCCGCCGCCCCGCCGTCGTCGATCCGGACGGCTCGGGATGCTCTCAGGTGAGGGCGTGGTCGGTACCCGTCGATGTCGGCGGGATCGAGACGCTCGAACGGGGCATCGTCGTCTTCGAGACCCTTGAGGATCGCGTCGAAATTCGACGCATCGAAGTCGCTGACATTCGGATTGTCGAGCACGATGGTCCCTCGCCGGAGCGACGGCGGTTCCATGCCGGCGATCTCGGCGAGCGACTGGAGCCAGTCCGGCCAGCGGCGAACCGCGGCGCGGATGATCTCGAATTTCGCCCGACCGGCGGGGTGCGTGAGGGTTCCGGTTTCGAGTTCGGCGTGCGCCGCGAGCATGATGCCCGCGGCCATCGAGGCGGACCCGGACCGAGTGGGGGGCCCGATCACCGCGACCGTCGCATCTGGTCGCCGTCGCCGATGTTCGATCGCGATGGCAAGGCCGAGTGCACCATTGCCGATCACCGCGAGATCGGAAGGCGGCAATGGGTTGTCGCAGGTTGATGAAGGCACGCGAGCATTCTTGCATTGGAGAGAAGATTGAGCGAATCCTCACGTGGCCATGAACAGACGACCCCCACCAGAATCGTTCTGGCGGGGGTCTCTGAAAATCCAGTCACTTCTCGAAGATCAGAAGTCGATCTTGAGTCCGATTCCCAGCGTGAGGTTCTGGAATGAACCGGTTTTCACGTCTTGCGTTCCGACCAGCCCCGTATTCGCGGAGAAGGCGTTCTTTCCGAAGTTCGATTCCGTGGTTCCGGAGAAACCACAGGTTGCTCCCAGTGAGATGTTGGGTGCGATCGTGATGAGGCAGTCGATGCCGAATTGGTATCGGAACGCGAAAGCGTTTCCGGACAGCGACGCGTCGAATGCAGGCCCGAGGCTGCTCGCATAGACGTTGTTGATGTCCGCGTTGGTCCACTGCAGACCAGCGCCGCCACGAAGATTGACCTGCAACGTGTTGTTGTTGTAGACCGAGAAGACGAGCTCCGCGACCAGTGGCACCTGATACACGTGGCCATCCCCACCGGCAACGGAGTCTTGCCCGGCCACGGAAAGCCAGGTTCCAGAGACCGATCCGACGGAGTTGTAGGCGATGCCCGAGGAGATCTCGAAGGCGAGACTCGGGGCAAGCGAAATCCCGATGCCGATGTCGAGGTTCATTCCCGTGTCGAAGGAGATCTTCCCATTCTGGATTCCGACGACGGTGCCGGCGTTCAAGGGGATGTTCTTGATTTCGACATCCTCCAGGAAGTCGGCGGCGGCGTTGACTCTCAAGTAGACCCCGCTGTTCTCTTCACCCGTCCCGGTATCGAGAGGGATGGTCCCGCTGATCGACTGTCGGACGTTGTCGAGCGTGTCGGCCATGGCGTGCGGTGCGAGCAAAGCCGTCGTGGCCAGGGCGAGAATCGGTCCAGTCTTCTTCATGTCTTGTCTCCTGTGGATTCGGGTGAGTTCCGCTACGAATGATCCTGGACGCACTCCTCGATCCAGAGCCAGAGTCGGGTGCAGCCTACACCCGCGGAAGAGCGGGGTGCAACTCATGGTCCCGCCGGCCTATTGGCGGTCCAGCGGAACCAGCCGTGGAGTTCCTTGGACGGACCCGTGGGCCTGATTCGAGGAGTCGTCGAAGAGCCACGGCCCTTGAAGTGCGTCGAAATGGAACAGCAGCACGGTCGAGGCATCGGATTCGTGGCGGCGTTCCAGGGTCGCGTTCTCTCCTTCGTACCGAGCGATCGAAGAAAGGCGAACCTCGTCGATGCGACCATCGAAGGGGGACGTCGGTCGTCCGTTGCCGTCGACATCGGCGCCGATCAGCAGCGGGAGTGTGTTGCGGGTGCGGGTCTTTCCGGCGTTGTCACGTGCGACCAACGCGCCATCGAGATACAGGCGGAGTTCCGATCCGTCGTAGACCCCCGCGAGGTGATGCCAGGTCTTCGGCTGCAGGATCGGTTTCGCGGATTCGGCGAAGGCGTAGCGGCCGTCAAGATGCACGTAGAACGACGGCTTGCCCTTGCTCAGAAAGAACCCGAATTCACTGCCTTCGGTTCGATTGACCAGTCCGACGCGATCGCCGAACGAGTCGCCGTTGAACCAGGCTTCGAGGGTGAATGGTCCGTCGGGAAGGTCGTAGGCATCGGGCTCGATTCGAACCGCCTGGCCCTCTCCGTCGAAGCGCATTCCAAGCTCGGCCTCGGGTCGCTCGGGGGCGGAGAGCGTCGTGGCCACGGGGGCTTCGAGCATCCGGGTGGGCAGTGGGTACCGATGAGTCGCCCCGAGATAGTCGGCGTCCAGGCTGATGGTCGGTGGTCGCCAGCCGGCGTCGAGCGAATCACGGTCCCGATCCATCTCGAAGGTGAGCCGGTGGGTCTCGCCGGCCTCGACCACCACGTGCTGGTGATCGGGGGAGAATCGCCAGCGGCTGTCCTCGGAACCCGGAACCAGCGTGAATTCGACGGGGCGTCCGGTGGGATTGGTGGTGACGACCGTCACGGTTCCACCACCGCTGCCGTCCTCGCCGACGCTCAGATCACTGGTGATCGGATGGTTCTGCCGAGCAAGACGTCCGGTCTCATCGGAGACCGTGCCGGTGATGTCCCGTACGTCCATCGTTTTGCCGACCGGGATGCAGGCGAGGGCGATTCCGTCCGGCCGAACGGTCACATGATGAAACTGGTGCAGGTATCCCGCTTCAGGGACCAGGCTCGACTGTCCACCGCCGACGGTGGCGAGGGTGACGTATTCGATGCCGTCACGCGGTCCGTCGTAACGCATCCGATGGATGTGTCCGGCGAACACCGCTCTCACGTTGCCGGCATCGGCGAGCACCGGGTGGATTCGTTCCCAGTCGTCGCCGTATCGGCCGCCGATCCAACGTGGATGATGGAGAAACACGAAGACGTCCTTCTTGTCCTTGCCGCTCGCAAGGGTCTTCTTCAGCCAGTCGAGCTGTTCCGGACTCATCCGCTGGGAGTCGGCCTTGCTGAAGTTGCGTTCGCCGGTCTTCGGATCGGGTTCATCGGTGTACAGCACGATGAAGCGACGATCCTTGTGATCGAAGGCGTACCACAGCGGGCCGAAGTGCATCTCGTAGTTCGCTTCGTGTTCCTCCGGGGGTCGACCCGGGCCGCGCCAGTAGACGTCGTGGTTGCCCGCGACCGGAAACCACGGGCAGAGGAGTTCGTCCATGATCTCGCGGAACTCCTTCATTTGTCCCATCCACGCATCCGTGGCGTTATAGCCATTGATCAGGTCGCCGACGGTCATCACCAGATCCGGCTCGTAGAGATTCGTGTCGGCCACCGCTTCCGCGAGCACCTTCACGCCGTCCGCCGGACCGCCGGCCGCTGCTGGAAGCGGTGCACGGCGCCGCGCTCGAGGCCCTGCGGCAGCGCTGTCCGAACGCGCCCGTGCTGCTGGC
>JABABZ010000033.1 GCA_014237965.1 Phycisphaerales bacterium
TGTGAACGCTGAAGCTCAGATATTTCGACGGTTTGAACCACCAGGCATCAAGCTTCTCCTTGAGAAGAATCGCATTGGTGCACAGATAAATGTATTTCTTTCGAGCGACCAAAGCTTCGACGATCTCTATGATCTGGGGATGAAGCAGCGGTTCGCCACCGGGAATCGAGACCATCGGGGCGCCGCATTCCTCGACCGCCTGAAGGCAGTCCGCGACGCTGACGTTCCGCTTCAGGATGTGGGCGGGATACTGGATCTTGCCGCAGCCCGCACACGCGAGATTGCATCGAAACAGCGGTTCAAGCATCAGGACCAGCGGATACCGCCGACGTCCCCGGAGCCGCTGGCCGACCACGTAACTCGCCACCGTCCACATCTGCGAAATCGGAACTGGCATATCGACTTCTTCTCCGGAACCCCTGTTCGTCGCTCGACTCGATCGACGACACGGATCTGACTTGGATTCGACGATGGTAGCAAAGGCCGGTCGGCTCGATCCGACCGGATGATCGAGGCGGAGAGGCGGCCGAAAACGCCTCCGGAGGATCACCTCGAATTCTCAGGAATTGCGCGATCCTCGACCTGCAGCGGGACGTACCCCGGGCACCATGACCTCCTTGCAGTTCCATTACGGCCTCTCGATGCCGCCCTCGAAAGCGCTCGAAATCATGGCTGGAATGGCCTCCAAGGCCCTTCGAGATCGTCTTTCGGGTAGGGTTTCCCGCCGGAGATCCTCGGTGCAGAATCAAGATCAGGCCCGTGAACAAGAAGCCGTCCCTGCGGCCGTCCACGCCGGGAAGACCGACGAGGAGTTGCTCGTGGCCTACCGAGAAGGAGATCGTGTGGCATTCGCCACCCTCGTCGAGCGATACCGAGCCGATCTCGTCCAGTTCCTGCATCGATTTCTCAGCTCTCGAGCCGCGGCGGAGGACGTCTTCCAGGACGCCTTCCTCCAGGTCCACCTTGCCGCCGAATCCTTCGATGCCGACCGGCGATTCAAGCCCTGGCTCTACACCATCGCCGCCAACAAGGCCCGGGACTTCCATCGCAAGAGGAAGCGCCGCTCGGCCGCCAGCCTGTCGACTCCCGTGGGCGCCGCCGACGGCCGTGAGACCACCCTCGTCGATCTCCTCGAAGGACCTTCCGAAGAGGTGGACGCCGACCTGCTCGAATCGGAACGACAGCAACTCGTGAAGGAAGTCGTCGACAACATGCCGGCGCACTATCGCGAGATTCTCCTGCTCAGCTATTTCCAGAAGCTCAGCTACAACCAGATCGCAGACTCCCTTCAGATCCCCCTGGGGACCGTGAAGAGTCGACTCCATGCTTCGGTCGCCAACTTCGCCGACGCCTGGAAGACCGCCCTCGACCGCCAGAACCAGCGGAACCGAGACAAGACCAACTGACCGCACTCCGTCGGCACTTCGTGCCATCGCCCCCCTCTCCTCACGCCGCGTTTCGGAACCGCCCTCCATGGAAGACCTCAGTGACACCGGCTCGGGATCAAGCAGCGTCGGTGGCGATTCCTCCGAACCGCACGCCATCGAACCCGGGACACAACGGGTGACATCGCTTTCCGAAGCGGACAAGAAGGCCGTCGATCGACTCTTCGAAGACGGATTGGATCATGAGGACGCCGGAGACCTGGATGATCGCGAAAACGCGGTGCTCCAGGTTCTTGCCAATCTGGAGCAATATCCGGCCGAAACCAGTTCCGACGCACTCGTCGACGCGACGCTGGCCGGCATCGATCGATATGAAGCGGGACGCGAGTCCCGCTTTTCGATGCCCGCAGACCAAGGCGGCGCCGGCCGGTCGATTCGCCTGCCCGACTTCTTCGCCACCGCGGCCGCGTTGTTTCTCGCGGTCGGCATCGGCGTCCCGTTGTTCGAGAGCATTCGATCCAACGAGCGAATCACGATGTCCCAGCACCGCCTTGGCACCGTTGGATCGGCCATCGCGGGATTCTCGATCGACCAGGGTGGAGCCCTCCCGCTCTCCGGATCGGAAGACCAGCGGGAGACGCCCCTGCATCAGCAGTACTACTCGAAGAACCTCTCGGAACTGATCGACGGGGAACGATGCGGATACCGCAATCTCTTCTCAGGGAGCGGCGCCGACGAGACCCCGCTGGTGGGGTATCGCGTCTTCGTCACCCGGGAGACGTTCCGACACGCTCGATTCAGTCCCGGCGACGTCCTGATCAGTGATCCCAACCCCGTCCTCGAGTCTTTCCGAGCCAGCGAGCGGCCCACAGGCCCGATGAGCGGCGCCGCAATGCACGGTGGGCAGGGAGTCGTGATCTACCGATTCGACGGATCGACCCCGTTCCTTCTCGAGCCCACCAGCTTCGATGACCAGCAGTCGGGTGATTCGAGGCCTGCGCTGCGAATGGACCTGATCTGGGTCTCCGATGGCTACCGACACGGGGATCAGGATGGCATCGGCTGGCCTACCACCGACTCGGACGATGTCCTGGCTCACTGACCAATACACGACCAAAAGGTCGCTTATTCGTCCTTGAAAATAAACGCGTTTTGTCAAAAAGTCGGAATAGAGCGGCCCTGAGGCCCTTGGCGCAGCCATCGGGATGACGTTATAGTCCTCGATTCGACCAGTGTTCGCCCAATACTTCCACGTCATCGAGACGGTGCTGCATGCCCAAGAGCAAGTCCCACAAAGGTCTGCTGAAGCGGATCAAGATCACCAAGTCGGGCAAGGTGCGGTTCCGCCGCCCCCACAGCCGTCACCTCAAGAGCAATAAGACCGGCGAGCAGATTCGCGGCTATCGCAAGGCGCGATACGCCCGAGCCGGCGACATGGGTCGACTTGGAAAACTCCTGTTCAGACCTCTCCGATCTCAGGAGAAGTCAATCGCTGACGCAGAGAAGTCAGCCAAAGCCTCCAGCGAGGCCTGATTCGGTTCGTTTCGTTTTTCGTCTCGCGTTCCCCTCGTCGTAGATCGACTTCGGGAATCACATCCCCAACCAGGATTCGCCCGTCGGGCCTGAAGAGTCTCCATCAGGAGGCCCCCGCCGAGGCACTTTGGAGAGAGCCATGCCACGAGTACGCAAGGGTGCGGCCCGGAACAAGGCAAGACGTCGTGTACTGCGGAAAGCCCGCGGTTACTTTGGAACCAAGAGTCGCCACAAGCAGCAGGCGAAGGTCGCGCTCATGCGAGCCGGTCGTTTCGCTTTTCGTGACCGCCGCGCCCGAAAGCGTGACTATCGCCGACTCTGGATCACTCGGATCACGGCAGCCTGCCGGATGCGAGGCACCAGATACAGCGTCTTCATGAACGGGCTTCAGCGAGCAGGAATTCTGCTGAACCGGAAAATGTTGAGCCAGATCGCGATCGAGGATCCGTCGACCTTCGACGCCCTCGTCGAGACTGCAAACGCCAACGCAGCCGCCAACGCGGCTTGATCGCCTTCACTCGATCGGCCCCGCCCCGGGCGGACCGATCGCCTGCGGATCCCACCAACGATTCAAGGTGGGTTCGTGACACATACACGCCAGGCTCGCCGGATCACCCCGTCGAGAATGGCTGGTCGAGGACAAAACTGGATGACCACCCGAACCATCCGCGACTTCGGCAAGAGGCAGGACGGCCTGAGTATCCCAGATCTCGTGAGAGTTCAGAGGGATGCCTATGACCGTTTCCTCCAACTTGAAATCGATCCCGACAAGCGATCCTCGGACTTCGGTCTCGAAGGACTGCTGAGCGAGGTCTTCCCCATCGAGAGCTATGACGGCTCGATGCGACTCGAATACGTCAACTATTCGATCGACGAACCTCGATACACCCCCGATGAATGCCGGGAACTGCGGCTGACCTACGGAATGCCCTTCCGAGTCCGGGTCCGGTTCCATCGAGACGGCGTGGCGGAGACTCCCGAGGAGGACATCTACCTCGGCGAGATCCCGATCATGGCCGGCGTCCGCCTCCCCTGGGAGACGGCTCGCGCGAGCAACTTCTCCGGCGGTGGCGAGTTCATCGTCAACGGTGCGGAACGGGTCATCGTGAGCCAGCTGCATCGCTCACCGGGCGTGGACTTCTCCATCGCCTCGAGTTTCGGCGACCGGCCGCTTCACAGCGCCCGGATCATTCCGGAGCGCGGATCCTGGATCGAACTGGAAGTGACGAAGAAGGACGTTCTGGCGATGCGAATCGACCAGTCCACCAAGCTCGCCGCGACCACCTTCCTCCGAGCACTCAGCGAGGAATTCTCGTCCACCGACCAGCTTCTGGAACTCTTCTACGACGTCAAGAACGTCAAGGTCGAGAAGCTCCTCCCCGAACACTATTCGGCCGAAATGATCGTCGACACCGACACCGGCGAGGAGATCTGCTCCGTCGGCCGAATGATCGGCGACGCCATCGAGGACATCCAGTCCTCCGGCCTCAAGTCCATCAAGGTCATCACCGACGCCGCCGACCCGCTCATCCTCAACACGCTTGCCGAAGAGCGCCTCGACTTCCTCGCCGAAGTCACCGAGCACGAAGCGGCGCTCCTGAAGATCTACGGACGACTTCGTCCCGGCAACCCGCCCCAGCTCGACAAGGCGAAGTCCCTCTTCGTCGAGAAGTTCTTCGACGACAACCGCTACCGACTCGGTCGCGTGGGTCGCTTCCGCATCAACCGGAAGTTCGAGGACGACAAGGTCTACAAGGTCCGTGACGAGTCCGAGCAGTATCTCTACGCCGAGGACTTCCTCGCCGTGGTCCGGTACATCATGGACCTCCGAGCGAAGCGATCACGGGCTCACGTCGACGACATCGACCATCTGGGCAACCGACGTCTCCGGACGCTGGACGAACTCGCCGTCGAAGAGATGCGAAAGGGATTCCTCAAGCTCCGCCGCACCGTCCAGGAGCGGATGAGCGTCAAGGACCCCGACGAACTGAGCCGCATCAGCGACCTCGTGAACTCCAAGAGCATCTCGAGCGCGATCGACTTCTTCTTCGGCCGATCCGAACTCTCGCAGGTCGTCGACCAGACGAACCCACTCTCCATGCTGGTGCACGAACGTCGACTCTCCGCACTGGGACCCGGCGGACTCAACCGCAAGCGGGCCGGCTTCGAAGTTCGCGACGTCCACATCTCGCACTATGGCCGGATCTGCCCGATCGAAACGCCGGAAGGCACGAACATCGGCCTGATCGCCTCCCTGGGCATCTACTCGGAGATCGACGATTACGGTTTCCTCAAGACGCCGTACCGCAAGGTGAAGAGCGGCAAGGTCACCAACACCGTCGACCTGCTCCGAGCGGACGAGGAACTGCAGCGAGTCCTCGCCACCAGTGACGCCATCGACACCGGTGGCCGCCTGATGGAAGGAAACCTTCTGGCCCGCAAGGACGGCGACCTGCTCCTCGTCGACGCGGGCGAGGTCGAGTACGTGGACATCTCGCCGAAGCAGATCGTCGGCATCTCCGCCTCGTTGATTCCATTCCTCGAACATGACGACGCCAACCGGGCGTTGATGGGCTCGAACATGCAGCGGCAGGCCGTGCCGCTGATCAAGGTGGATCCCCCACTGGTCTCGACCGGAATGGAAAGTGAGATCGGGCCCTACTCGGGCATGATCGTCACCGCCCGTCGCGCCGGCGAAGTGACCTTCGTCGACTCGTCGAAGATCGTCATCGACAACGCCGACGAGTACGAACTCCGGAAGTTCCGAGGTCTCAACGAACGAACCTGCCAGAACCAGAAGCCGGTGGTCCGCATCGGCCAGAAGGTCGAGGCCGGCCAGATCGTCGCCGACGGTGCATCGACCGAGATGGGCCAGATCGCCATCGGGCGAAACGCGCTCGTCGCGTTCAACACCTTCGATGGCTACAACTTCGAGGACGCGATCGTCATCAACGAACGCCTCGTCAAGGACGACGCCTTCACCTCGATCCACATCGACTCCTTCGAAGTGGAGATCCGGGAGACCAAGCTCGGCCGCGAGGAATTCACGGCGGACATCCCCAACGTCTCCGAGAAGATGCTTCAGAACCTCGACGACGTGGGAATCATCCGGATCGGCGCCCGCGTCGGCCCCGGAGACATCCTGGTCGGCAAGGTCAGCCCGAAGAGCAAGTCCGAACTGAGCCCGGAAGAGAAGCTCCTCCATGCGATCTTCGGACGTGCCGGCGAAGATGTGAAGAACGATTCGCTCGAGGTCCCCGCCGGCACCGCCGGCATGGTCATCGGGACCCGTCACTTCAGTCGCCGGATGCACCTCAACGACGACCAGAAGAAGCTGCTCAACAAGGACATGCAGGCCTACGAGGAGTTGATGAACCAGAAGGCCATCAACCTATTCCGAGAGATGGTCGGCAAGATCAACGTCATGACCGAATCGGAGATGATCGACCCCTCGACCCGTCAGAAGGTCGGAGCAAGCGACATCCCCGAAGTCATCATGGAGCAGCTGGAGAACTTCAACGACAAGTGGATCAAGGGTTCCAAGGAAGCCCGCGAGACCGCCATCGCCGAGAAGAACCGCTTCTGGCCCCGCATCGAGGGGATCGAGAAGGAGAAGCAGCGTCGACTCGCCCACATGAAGCGCGGCGACGAACTCGCCTCGGGCGTGCTCGAGATGGTGAAGGTCTACGTCGCCACCAAGCGACACCTCTCCGTCGGTGACAAGATGGCCGGCCGTCACGGCAACAAGGGCGTCATCGCCCGGATCGTCGCCGAAGAGGACATGCCTTTCCTCGAAGACGGAACGCCCGTCGACCTCCTGCTCAACCCGCTCGGCGTGCCGAGTCGAATGAACGTGGGTCAGATTCTCGAGACCCACCTCGGGTGGGCGGCCGCAGTGCTCGGCTTCCAGGCGATCACTCCGGTCTTCGACGGTGCGACCGAAGAGGAGATCTTCGGATCCGTCCGCGAAGCCAACGAACACGTCAAGAACAAGATCGACGCCTTCGAGGCGACCGGTACGGACCCCGGGCATCCCCGGGAACTCCTTGCCAACATGCCGGTCGACGGCAAGATCCAGCTTCATGACGGTCGCAGCGGTGAACCGTTCAAGGAACGAACCACCGTCGGCTACATGTACATGCTCAAACTCCACCATCTGGTGGATGACAAGATTCACGCTCGTTCGACGGGCCCCTACTCGCTCATCACGCAGCAACCGCTCGGCGGCAAGGCTCGTACCGGCGGGCAGCGGTTCGGAGAAATGGAAGTCTGGGGTCTGGAAGCGTATGGCGCCGCCTACGTCCTTCAGGAACTCCTGACCGTCAAGAGCGACGACGTCGAAGGCCGAACGAAGATCTACGACTCGATGGTGAAGGGCACGAACACGCTTCAGGCCGGCATGCCGGTGGTGTTCGACGTCCTCTGCCACGAGATCAAGGGTCTCGGCATGAACATCTCTCTGGAGAAGGAACAGGAGGAGACGGGCTCGGTCCTCTGACCAAGGCTCGCACTCTGATCGTCCCTTTCTTCGATTTGCAGAAACCCCGCCCGCGGGAGCACGACCGAAATGTCTGAAAACGTCTTTGATCGCGTCAATGACTACGGCTCGGTGAAGATCACCCTTGCCAGCCCCAATGACATCCGTAGCTGGAGTTTCGGAGAGGTCAAACGCCCCGAGACCATCAACTACCGAACCTACCGTCCCGAGAAGGACGGCCTGTTCTGCGAACGCATCTTCGGTCCCGAACGGGACTACGAGTGTGCGTGCGGCAAGTACAAGGGCACGAAGTACAAGGGCATCATCTGCGACCGCTGCGGCGTGAAGGTGACCCACTCCCGGGTTCGTCGAAAGCGAATGGGCCACATCAATCTGGCCGCCCCGATCGTCCACATCTGGTTCTTCAAGGCCATGCCTTCCCGACTCGGGAATCTGCTGGACATGAAGACGGGTGATCTCGAGAAGATCATCTACTTCCAGGACTACGTGGTCACCGACGCCGGCGACACCGAACTGACCACCCGACAGGTCCTCACCGAAGATGAATATCGCGAAGCCCGCGAGAAGTTCGGTGCGAGCGCGTTCACCGCCATGATGGGTGCCGAAGCGGTTCGGGAACTTCTCGACCAGCTCGACCTCACCGAACTCGCCTTCGAGCTCCGCGACGGCCTGAGCAACACGCGAAGCAAGCAGAAGAAGAAGGACCTCTCCAAGCGACTCAAGCTCGTGGAACAGATCCGCGGCTCCGAGAACGACCCGACCTGGATGGTCCTCGACGTGGTTCCCGTCATCCCGCCGGACCTTCGTCCGCTGGTCCTTCTGGAGAGCGGAAACTTCGCCACCAGCGACCTCAACGACCTCTATCGCCGGATCATCAACCGGAACAACCGACTCAAGAAGCTGATGGACCTCAACGCACCCGAGGTCATCATCCGCAACGAGAAGCGGATGCTCCAGCAGGCCGTCGATGCGTTGTTCGACAACGGCCGATGCCGTCGGCCCGTTCTGGGCTCGTCCAACCGTCCGCTCAAGTCGATCACCGACATGATCAAGGGCAAGCAGGGTCGGTTCCGCGAGAACCTTCTCGGCAAGCGAGTCGACTACTCCGCTCGCTCGGTGATCGTCGTCGGTCCGGAGCTGAAGCTCTGGCAGTGCGGCCTTCCCAAGAAGATCGCCCTCGAACTCTTCCAGCCCTTCATCATCCGCAAGCTCAAGCAGCATGGCTACGCGGACACGATCAAGAGCGCGAAGCGGATGCTCGAACGCCGCGACCCGGAAGTCTGGGACATTCTCGAGCAGGTCATCCGCAACCACCCCGTGCTCCTCAACCGCGCCCCCACTCTTCACAGGATGGGTATCCAGGCCTTCGAGCCGGTGCTGGTCGAAGGCAACGCGATCAAGATCCATCCGCTCGTCTGCACCGGCTACAACGCCGACTTCGACGGCGACCAGATGGCGGTCCACCTTCCGCTCTCACTGGAAGCCCAGACCGAAGCCCATGTGCTGATGCTCTCGCTGCACAACGTCTTCAGTCCCGCCAACGGCAACCCCATCGTCAGTCCCTCGCAGGACATCGTCATGGGCGTCGCCTTCCTCACCGAGGAGAACGGCGACGAAGCGACCCGGAAGCTCGAAGACCTCCGAGTCTTCAAGGACGAGATGGAAGCGATGCTGGCCTTTGAATTCGGAGAGATCCGGATCCACGAGCACATCCAGGTCCGACTCAAGGACTTCGTGAGCATGACCAACGCCGAAAAGGGCGAGGTCGAAGCGATGCCTGCGAACCGGCGCATCCGGACCACCGTCGGCCGGATCCTCTTCAACGAGATCCTTCCCGAACGATCGAAGATGCCGTACTACAACTGCTTCCTCGGGAAGAAGGGTTGTGCCCGGGTCATCGACGAGACGTTCGAACGGCTCGGCAAGGCACCGACCATCGACCTTCTCGACGCGATGAAGGAAGTCGGCTTCAAGCATTCGACCACTTCGGGACTCTCCTTCGGCGTCAACGACCTGCGAATCCCGGTCGAGAAGGCCGCACTTCTCGACGGTGCCCAGAAGATCGTCGACAAGATCGAGAAGCAGTACCAGAGCGGTGCGATCACCGAACGAGAGCGGCACAACGCCCTTCTCGACATCTGGGCGACCTGCCGAAAGGACCTGACCGACAAGCTGATCCACGCCCTCAAGGAGGATCGCCGTGATCCGGTGACCCACGAAGAGACGTCGATCGAGAAGAAGAGCGGCAACCGCTACCTCAACCCCGTCTATCTGTTCATGAACTCGGGTGCTCGAGGCAACAACAGTCAGATGCAGCAGCTCGCCGGCATGCGAGGCCTCATGGCCAAGCCGAGCGGTGAGATCATCGAGACGCCGATTCGAGCGAACTTCCGCGAAGGCCTGAACGTCCTCGAGTATTTCGCGTCGACTCACGGTGCTCGAAAGGGACTGGCCGATACCGCGCTCAAGACGGCGGACTCGGGCTACCTGACTCGGAAGCTCTGCGACGTGGCACAGTCCGTGGTGGTCATCGAAGCCGACTGCGGAACCACCCAGGGCATCGCGAAACGGGCCATCTTCAAGGGTGAGGAAGTCGATGTTCCGCTCGAAGACCAGATCATCGGTCGAACGAGCATGATGGACATTCGAGATCCTCTCCTCGACAAGCTGATCGTGAAGAAGGATCACATCATCGACGACGCGGCCGCGAAGCGGATCGACGACCTCGGGATTCCTTCCGTCCACGTTCGAAGCCCCCTCACCTGCTTCACACCTCGCGGCGTGTGTGCGACCTGCTACGGACGCGACCTCTCGACCGGACAGCCCGTCGAACGAGGACTCGCGGTCGGAATCATCGCCGCACAGTCGATCGGCGAGCCGGGCACGCAGCTCACGATGCGAACGTTCCATACGGGCGGCACGGCGACTCGATCGCTGGCCGAGACGAGCTGGTCGGCTCCGGCCGGCGGCTTCATCAACCTCGTGGACTGCAACGCGGTGTCAGTGACCGAAGAAGACGGATCGACCAAGCTCGTCGCGCTCAAGCGAAACGGCGAAGTCCATCTCGTGGACGACAAGGGTCGCGAAATCGACAAGTTCAAGGTCCCCTACGGCGCGACACTCCGTCACCCCGAAGGCGCGAAGGTCTCGAAGGGCGCCACGATCGTCGAGTGGAACCCGCACATGAGTCCGATTCTCGCCGAGAAGAGCGGTATCGTCCGGTTCGAGAACCTCGTCGAAGACCAGTCGTACAAGGTCGAGAAGACCAAGGCCGGCAAGGTCGAGCGGATCGTCACGTCGCATACCGGTGACCGAACGCCTCAGATCAAGATCGTGGATGAGAAGGAAGAAACCACGCTCGACTTCCACCACCTTCCGGCGAACGCTCGAATCGAAGTCGAGGATGGCGATGCCATCGTCATCGGCAAGATGCTGGCACGTGTGCCCAAGGGCGCCAGTCGTTCCGCCGACATCGTGGGTGGTCTCCCCCGCGTCACCGAGATCTTCGAAGCACGAATCCCCAAGGACCCCGCCGTCATGGCGGAGATCTCCGGACGTGTGGAACTGGATCCCGACAAGCGCAAGGGCAAGATGGCGATCCTCATCCATCCCGAAGGCGATCTCGATCCGGTCCCTCACTACGCGCCGCAGGGCACCGCCCTCCTGGTGCATACCAACGACCATGCCGAAGCCGGTGACCGCCTCACCGACGGACCGTTGGTGCCGGCGGACATCCTCAAGATCAAGGGCGAGGACGAACTTCACCTCTACATGCTCGACGAGGTTCAGAACGTCTATCGAGCCCAGGGCGTGCCGATCTCCGACAAGCACATCGAAGTGATCCTCCGTCAGATGCTCGGCAAGGTGAAGATCACCGAGCCGGGAGACAGCGATCTGCTTCCGAACGACGTGGTCGACAAGTGGCAGCACCGCGAGTGGAACAACAGGCTCAGCGACATGATGCGGATCGAGGATCCGGGTGACACCGACCTTCCGGTCGGGGCCATGGTGCTCAAGTCCGATATCAAGGAAGCCAACGACAAGGCGAAGGAAGACGAGAAGGCGATCGCCAAGACCAAGAAGCCGAAGCCGGTCAAGGCACAGCCGCTTCTCCTGGGCATCACCAAGGCTTCCCTCCAGGCCGAATCGTTCCTCTCTGGAGCGAGTTTCCAGGAGACCACCAAGGTGCTGACCGAAGCATCCCTGAAGGGTGCGGTCGACACGCTCCGAGGTCTCAAGGAGAACGTTCTGCTCGGACACCTCATCCCGGCCGGTACCGGATTCCACGAATACACCCGCATGCGGGTCAAGCGGCTCGTGGACGAGCCGGAGGTCAACCTCGCCGCCGAGATGCAGATGCGGCAGGAGGCTGCGAGAGCGGCCGAGGACGCCGGCGCGGAACGCCGCGACGCCGTGGTCGAAGTTCTGACCCCGGAGAAGCTTCAGGAGACCGGTGTCGGCGAGGACTGATCCTCACCATCCGACCTTTTCGTTGATTCACGCGGGGAACGACCAGACGGTCGTTCCCCGCGTTTTTCATCGGCCATGACGATCGTGACGCCGCGTGCCGCCGGGCGACCGAGCAGGATGATTCACAGAACGACCGGGGCAGGAGGAAACGAGGCCGGGACGTCAGCCACCCGCGACCGGATCGGGCTCCGCGCCGAGAACGTCGCGCAGCATCGTCCGCCACTCGCCATAGACGTATTCGATCCCGTGTTGGTCATGGATCGCCTTGATCCGCTGATGAGCCTGTTCCGCGAGTCGAGGCACGACCTCACTCGCCCGGGGATCACAGAAGTAGACCCGGCATCCGGTGGGACGCCCCGCGCGAGCGGTGCAGAGCCGGCCGTCCTGCCAGGGACAGCCTCCCCGCTCGACCGCGGATGCGACATCCTCGGCGGTGATCCCTCGCCCTTCACTTTCACAGATGGCCACGCAACGAGCGACTTCGAGCCCGCTGGCATAGAGCCGATGTCCGTGCGACTCGAATCGGCAGCAGTTCCCACTGGCGAGACAGATCGGCCCGACGTTCCGGATCGCCTCCGCGATCTCCAGTTGAACCGCCTCGATCGCCATGGCGACTTCCGCGCGATCAGCCGCCTCGAACCATGATCGAACCACGCTGGAAGGAGTCGCGGTCACCAGGGTTTTCCTTCGGAGTTGCGCTGCTCCTGAAGCCGGGCGACGATGTGTTCGACCGTGAAGAGCTGGCCGTTTCCCATTCCCGGACACGGGGTGTTCTTCTTCGTGCGATTCCAGGCGCGTTCGTCTTGAACCCCCTCGGGCCAGAACGGCCAGGTGCGGCACTGGGTCGGCCTGCATTCGTAGAGGCCACAGATCGCTTTTCCAGGGATCTTCTCTCGATCGAGAAAGACGCAGTCGAAACCATGCGCGGTGTCGGTCTCGTTCAGGGACCGGTGCCCGTCGATCACTCGGGTGTATCGAACGAGAAACTCCGGGTATTCCATCCCCACGTGTGCGGCCATGGCACGACCTTCGTCATCATCGAACCAGACGGCACCCTCGCCGCCGGTACAGCAGTTGCCGCAACAGGTGCACTCGAACCTCAGACCGTCCTCCATCCAGAGGGACGAGCCGTCCGGTGCCTGGTCGCTCTTCGCTGGGTTCTCTTCCATTCGATCTTTCTTCCTTCGGTGGCTTCACGCCCGACGACCGGCTCAATTCGAGAGACGGCCGCCCGGGGTGCCCCAGTCGCTTCCGGGGGACGAGGGTTTTCCGTCAGGCCCGTCGGGCGCATCACCTTCGCCCCATTCATCGATGATGATCGAGTGGACTTCGGTCTGACTTCTTCGAGGTTCGAGGTCGGCGAGTTCGTCCGGCCGCTCGTCGTGCGCGACTCGTTCGATCGAGTACATCGCGGACATGATCCACTCGCCCCCACCTTCCACGGAAGCCTCGATGAGTTCCTCCGCCTCATCCAGACTCCGAGCCGTGACCCAGACCGAGATGTAGGCGCCGCCGCTTCGTGGCTCCGCGGGATCGGCCATCGCGATCGCATGCCAGAGGGTGAATCCGAGTTCACGTCCTCCATCATCGACATTCGAACTCGGATCGACATCGAGCTGGAGTCCCCAGTCGGCGCGAAGCTGAAGGAGAAGTTCGTCGAGGTCCGGGGAATGCTCGTCCTCCATCACGAGAATCTCCCGCATCCGATACGGGGGGTCGATCTCGTCGAACGCGTCCTCCAGCCAGATCCGCGAGACCTGCGCCAGTCCGTGCTTCTCGAGCCTGGCTTCGACGTCTTCTCGAAGATCCGTCTGGCAATGAATGGAGACCGTCTTCCATGCATCGAGGAAGACCTCGAAGTAGGGCTCCTCGGAGGTGGCGCCGACCCCGAGCGAGACCTCCTCGAGGAGGATCGGCTCGAAGTCGTCCCAGGTCCGGACGAAGTCGTCGATGAAGATCGGCTCACCCGCGAGATAGACGTCGATCGATCGATAGGCGTCGACCGACCCGATCTCGACGGCTGGAGAGACCTCTCCGGGAAGCAACTCGAAGAGATCGAGGACGAGATCCCGGAGGCCCTCATGACTGATCGCGACCTGGAAGGCATAGGTATCCGGCTCGGCACCCTCGCTCGCGACATAGTCGACGAGGTATCCCTGCAACGGCGGTGGTGCATCGAGCCGCTCGACACCAAGCGGGAAGGCATAACCATCCACCACCACTCGCTCAAGATCGGTTCGTAGTCTGAAGTCCCGCATCTCCTCCATTCTATCCGTGCGGGATGGAACGACGCTGGCCGATCCTCCGGGGCGATCCAAGGTATATTTCGGCAACGGTGATCCACCCGGATTCCCGAGAATCGAAGAGCAGGAGTCCGTATCGCATGAGCGAACGCGCCCAATGGGGTTCCAGAACAGGCTTCATCCTCGCCGCAGCAGGCTCGGCGGTCGGTCTGGGGAACATCTGGAAGTTCCCGTACATCACTGGAACCAATGGCGGCGGCTGGTTCGTCCTGATCTACCTCGCCTGCATCCTGCTCGTCGGTCTCCCCATTCTCGCCGCGGAGATCATGATCGGACGAGCGGCGCAGGCCCAGCCCGTGGTCGCGTTCGAGCGGTTGAAGGGCAAGCCGACCGGCTGGTCCCTGATCGGCTGGATGGGCGTGATCGGCGCCTTCCTGATCCTCAGTTTCTACATCGTGGTCGCGGGGTGGTCGATGGACTACACCGTGAAACATCTCGTCGACTTCGGCAAGCCGATCCGCGAGCAGGCGGTGGCCGAAAGCCGGGTCTACGAAGCGACCACCTCGACGGAGGCCATGCGGGATTCCTTGATCGCCGCGCGGGCGGATCGGATCGCCGATCCTCGCATCGATGCGATCGAGGCTCGTGTCGCCCCGAGCGTGTGGAAGTTGAATGCCGAATTCGAATCCGCGATGGCCGCCACCACGGACTCCGAGGTTCCGGATCTGGTCCGACGCGCCCGCCTGCTCGGTGACCCCCGCGTTCAGGCGGCGGTCTCGAAGGTGGAGTCGCTCTCCGCGGAGATGGTTGATGTTCGGGACGACGCGAACCGGACTGCGAAGGAAGAGTTCGACGACCTCGACGAAGCGTCCATTCGACGCCAGGGCGCCGACCAGTTCCGACGGGGATTGATCGGCGACCGCATGGGAGAACTCTTCGGCGGTCTCGCCACCGATGGATGGACGAGCATCTTCTGGGCTGGGATCTTCATGTTCCTGACGATCGCGGTGGTGGCCACCGGCATCGGGAAAGGCATCGAAGCCGCCTGCAAGGTGCTCATGCCGATCCTCATCGTGATGATCCTCGGAATGGTCGCCTTCGCCACCACCCTCCCCGGATTCGCCGAGGGAATGTCCTTCGTCTTCAAACCCGATGCATCGGCACTCAAGCCGTCCGGGGTTCTGGAAGCGCTGGGCCACGCCTTCTTCACGCTGTCCCTGGGCATGGGCGCCCTGATCACCTACGGCTCGTATCAGAAGCGTGGAACACCGCTCTTCGGCCAGGCCGTCTGGATCGCCGGGCTCGACACCGGCATCGCCCTGCTGGCCTGCATGATGATGTTCCCGATCGTGTTCAGTTTCGGACAGGATCCGGGTTCGGGACCGGGCCTCGTCTTCATCTCGATGCCTCTCGCCTTCGCGGAGATGGGCTCGGGTGGAATCCTGCTCGGAGCCGTGTTCTTCTTCCTGCTCACCGTGGCGGCGCTCACCAGCGCCATCTCCCTCCTCGAAGTCGCCGCCAGCTATCTCATCGACCGCTGGAACTGGTCCCGCCCTCGGGCCGTCATCTCCATCGGCATCCTGATCTTCGGGATCGGCACCTTGGTCGCCTTCAGCATGTCCGACGGGTTCTTCCTCGCTTCCTGGACCCCCGGCTTCGGCATGAGCCTGTTCGACACCTTCGACTTCGTCACCAGCAACTGGCTCCTCCCGCTGGGTGGTCTCTTGATCGCCGTCTATGCCGGTTGGTTCCTTCCCCGGAAGTTCCGCGACGCGGAACTCGCCAGTCATTCCAAGGCGACGGTCGGTGCCTGGCTGCTGCTCGTCCGCTTCGTCGCACCCGCGATGGTCCTGCTCGTGCTGGCCCAGAAGATCGGCCTCTACGACGCCAACGAACTCCTCTATTCGATCTGGAACTGAACCACACCCCGCCGCCTTGCGGCCCGGAGTCCACCCCGCATGCAACCTTTTCTCGACGACATGAATGAGTTCATCGGCGCGATCAACGACGTCATCTGGGCCGACTGGGTCCTCTACGTCGTGCTCGGCGTCGGCGTTCTCTTCACGCTCTGGTCCGGCTTCTGCCAGTACCGAGCACTGGTCCACGGCACCGCGGTGACCGCAGGCAAGTACGACGACAAGGACGATCCGGGCGCCATCAACCACTTCCAGGCCCTCTCCGCCGCCCTCTCCGCGACGGTCGGCCTCGGCAACATCGGCGGTGTGGCGGTCGCGATCGCCCTCGGTGGACCGGGTGCGGTCTTCTGGATGTGGGTGGTCGGACTTGCGGGCATGGCCCTGAAGACGACCTCCGTGACCCTCTCCATGATCTATCGCGATGTCAGCGACCCCGACAATCCGAAGGGTGGCCCGATGTACGTCGCGAAGCGGGCCTTCGCGGACTGGGGACTCGCGCCGCTCGGAATGATCGTCGGTGTGATCTTCTGCATCACCCTGCTCATCTCCGCGATCACCGGCGGCAACATGTTCCAGGCCTGGAACGTCGGTATCCAGACCGAAGAGGCGCTCGGTATTCCGGCCATCGGCGTGGGCATCATCCTCGCCATCGTGGTCGGTGCGGTGATCATCGGCGGCATCAAGCGGATCGGCCACGTCGCAGGCATCCTCGTGCCGTTCATGTGCGTGCTCTACCTGCTGGCCGGCAGCATCGTCCTGCTGATGAACATCGACACCATCCCTTCGATCATCGGCCTGATCATCAAGAGCGCCTTCAACCCGACCGATGCCGCCGGCGCGTTCATCGGCGGCACGGCGGGATACGCGTTCCTCTGGGGCATGAAGCGAGCCCTCTTCTCGAGCGAGGCCGGCCAGGGGTCCTCCCCGATCGCGCATAGCGCCGCGAAGACCAAGGAACCCGTCCGCGAGGCGGTGGTCGCCGGCCTCGAGCCGTTCATCGACACCATCATCGTGTGCACCCTGACCGCGCTGGTCATCCTTTCCACCGGCGCGTGGGACCGTGGGGCCACGGGCGAAGCGACGCTCGCTTCGACACCGGACGTCACGCAGTCCGACGAGGGCTGGAACATCGGTACCTTCGGCGATGCGGATTCGTCGGACGACGAGGACAGCAAGACCTGGTACGTCCCGCTTCCCGGAAAGAACAAGGCCGCAAAGGAGACCACGGGCAAGGACTGGGGCGCCGGCGACAAGGTCTTCATGATCGCGGAGACCGATCAGCTCGACGACGACACCGGTTCGATGCGGGTCCGGGTCTATGGCGAGGTCGACGAACTGGAGTCAGGTGGCTTCGTGGCGGTCTTCGAGCCCGGCGTCATCACCAGCGACGCCCGACCCGCCTTCGTCGACAACGAGATGTACAAGGACTATCCAGGGGCGACGCTCACCGCCCACGCCTTCGACCGGGCGATTCCCGGCCTGGGCACCTGGCTGATCCTCATCGCCTCCTGGCTCTTCGCCATCTCGACCATGATCTCCTGGAGTTACTACGGCGAGCAGGGCATGGTCTTCATGCTCGGCAAGGGCAGCGTCCTTCCCTACAAGGTCTTCTACTGCCTGATGATCATCGTCTCCACTCTTCCGATCATCACCAGCGACAAGGAACTGGACAACCTCACCGCCCTTGGCACCGGCGTCATGCTCTGGGCCAACATCCCGATCATGCTGGTCTTCGGCGGCATCGCGATGAAGGCGTATCACGACTACGGCCGCCGACTGCGTTCCGGCGACTTCCACTCGCACAAGGCCCGTTCCTTCACGGACATGACCGAAGAATGAGTCGTTCGGATTCGTCCCTCGGACGTTCGACGTCCCTGTCCATCTCCGCCGCGACCGTGGCCGACGCCGCGGTCGCGGCGGTCTGCGCAGACGCCGACGCCCGCGACCTCGCCCAGGAGGTTCGCGGTGTCGACAGCCTCGACGAGCGAGCATTGCAGAGCATGCTCGAGACCGCCTTCATCGCCGCCGGCCTCCATCCGCTGCGGGAGATTCGTCTTCCCAGGCGCGCCGACGAGCCGGTCCGATCGGCCGGATCACGGTGCGACTTCGTTCTGCGACCGATGGACCGACCCCTCGGCCATGACGCAGAAGCGCTCTCTGCGAGCGAAGAACCGCCCTCGCTCTTCGACGACCCGGACGCGCCGCCCCCGCCACCGGCGCTGGAACCGGAGGAGGTCTTCTGGCTGGAACTCAAGACCGGCTCGGCGTGTCGCGATGCCGGGGACGCGGGTGATCTCGCCTCGCTTCCCCGACGCGTGAAGATCGATCTCGCGCGGCTCGCCCACGACGAAGCGGTTCACCATGCCGCGGTACTGGTGGTCGCCTTCGGCATCGACGAGTCGGCGTTGGTGGCTCAAGCCGTCGCCCTCGATCACCACGCGGCCTCCGACGGCCTGCCGACCCAGGGCGTGGTGGTTCGCACCGCCCCGATCAGCGACCGACATGGCAACGACACCGCCCTGGTCGCCGTGTACCCGGTCGGTCGGATCTGAGGACACCAGGCCCGACGCCGTCGCTCAGTGGTCGCGGTGAAGCACGTCGAGAATACCGTCCGCCGCCTTGATCGCCGGATCATGGCCGTCGAACATCGCGCGGACACCTTCGAGCCGTGTCTTCATCGCGGCGAGTGAAGCGGGATCGTCCAGCAGCGGCAACGCCGTCTCGAGGATCGGTGTCGCTCCGTGCCGCCGGGCGTAGGGCACGAACTCGGGCACCACTTCCCTGCCGGCCACGATGTTGGGCAGAAGTTTGAACGGGATCCGCAGCATGAGCCGCGTGACCAACGTCTGCCATTGCGGGATCGCGTAGCTTCCGATCATCGGGCAGGCATGTCGCGTCAGGTCGAGACTGACGGTGCCGCTCGTCGCCAAGGCCAGATCAGCCCAGGAAATCGCGGCATCGAGGCGGTCACGTTCGAGGGAGACTCCGGGCGGAAGTGGATCGAATCGTTCGCGAATGGCGGCTTCGATTCGTTCGTTGGCCGCGAGGATGACGGAGACCGCTTCGGGGTGCCGGCGACGAATCTCGACGAACGCGTCGAGTTGATGGGCCAGATTCCCCTTGATCTCGCCACTCCGACTGCCCGGGAGGATCAGGATCTTCGGAGTTCCTTGCGGGAGGTTCCGTCGTTCGACCGCCAAGGCCTCTTCGTCCAGCGATCTCGCCATGACCGGATGACCGATGAACGTCGCCGCGATCCCCTTGTCCCGGAACCAGGCCTCTTCGAAGGGAAGATTGCAGAGGACGTGATCACTCCAGCGTTGGAGTTTGCGAACCCGCCAACGCCCCCACGCCCAGACCTTCGGTGCGATCAGATGCACGGTCCGGGACCCATGGCCTCGAAGCCGCTTGCAGATCGGAAAGTTCGCGGAGGGGCTGTCGATCGGCACGTGAAGGTCGACGCGGTTGGCGACCGCCCACGCATCGATCCGATCGATGGTCCGCTTCATCTCGAACACCTTGAGGAAACCCGCGAGGCCCATCACCCCGTCTTCGCTCGTTCGCTCGATGATCTCCGCCCCAGCCTCCTCCATGCGAGGGCCTCCCCAGGCGACGAGCCGAAGGCCGGGTTCCCGTGCCCGCAAGGCCCGGATCACCGGCGCAGCCTGTGCGTCCGCACTGGGCTCGAACGCCGTGAAGAGAATCGTCTGCCGGGATTCCGGAGGATCGGGGATCGCGGAGAGATCGGTCATCGAAGGCAGGATACCCAGATCGCCTCCCGACCCCCACCGGACGAGTGGGTGGTCCGGTACCATCTCGGATTCACCTCGATTCCGAAGCACCTGACCAAGGTTTCACCGCCCATGCTCAAGCGAACCCACCTCTGCAACGACCTCCGGAAGACCGAAGACGGATCGACCGTCGTGCTCGCCGGTTGGGTCAACACCTATCGCGAACACTCCAAGTCCCTGGTCTTCATCGATCTGCGGGATCGCCACGGGCTGACCCAGATCGTCTTCGACGTGGCCGACTCGCCTTCCGAGATCGTCGAACTCGCCCAGGGCCTTCGCCGCGAGGACGTCATTGCGATTCGTGGCACGGTCCGCGTTCGGGGTGGCGGCGCCAATCCGAAACTGGACACCGGAGAGATCGAAGTGCTCGCGACCGAGCTCGAAGTCCTGAACAAGGCCGAGACCCCGCCGATCCTTCCCGATGACCAGGAAGCCGAGAAGATGGGCGAGGAGGTTCGACTTCGAAACCGCTACATCGACCTGCGACGACCGAAGATGCAGCGCATCCTCGAGACCCGGTCGAAGGTCGCCCAGTTCACCCGCGCCTACTTCCATCAGCGTGACTTCCTCGAGATCGAAACGCCGCTGCTCATCAAGTCGACGCCCGAAGGCGCCCGTGAC
>JABABZ010000034.1 GCA_014237965.1 Phycisphaerales bacterium
CGTCACCGGCTTTTACCGCGACGGGTGTTGTCGTTCCGGTGCCGACGACCTTGGAGTCCACAGCGTCTGTGGTCTCCTGACGGAGGAGTTTCTCGAGTTCAGCAAGGCCGCGGGGAACGATCTCTCGACGCCGCGACCGGAATGGGGCTTCGAGGGCGTGAATCCCGGTGATCGATGGTGCCTCTGTGCCGCTCGTTGGTTGGAGGCGGATCTCGCCGGGCAGTCGCCCCAGGTGGTGCTCGCGGCCACCCATCGCAGAACTCTGGACATCGTCCCCCTCGAGCGGCTGCAGGCCCGCGCCGTCGACGCGTGATCGAATCGCCGTGGTCAGGGGAGAAAGCGGACCAGATCTTCGTCCGACGGGATCCGGCATGCATCCGCATCGCCGAACCATCCATACCGGCGTCTGGCGACGAATCGATAGGCGATGTTTCGCAGTGATCGAGGCACCACCCGCCCGAGCCGGGCGATGGCACGCCAGACTCCGCCGATTCCCTCGAGCATGGCCAGGGTCGCGTCGCTTTCCTGATGAAGGCCGCGTGCATTCCAGACGACCATCGTCGAGAGGTCGGTCGTTTTCATGGGTGCGTCGATCGACGCGAAGGTCGTCCCTTGAAGCGGTGCGAAGCGGAGGCGTCGATGACGATCTCGCTTGAGGCACCAATCGACGCATCGTTCGCAGAGTCCGCACTCGCCGTCATAGAAGACGATGCTGTTCGCCCCTTCCGGGATGGACGAGAAATCTGCCATTGTCGAATGATACGGGGTCGCGGGTCAGTCTTTGGCGTGACCGGCGTCGACGGGCGAGAATCCGGCGACGCGCACACCATCCGAACAGAACGCGATCGGGTCGCCCTCGACCTGAATTCCCTCCGCAGCGAGGAGCCCGGTATCGACCGAGTCGATTCGAGCCTCCCGCAGCTGCCATGGCGGATGATCGACCCGGCCTCGAATGAGTCGTCCACGTCGCTGGGAGTAGAGGTGGTATCGCTCCACCAGGAAGTGCTCGAGCGAGCCTGGCTCGGGCCGGGGAATCGGGGGGCCGGGGGTCCAGTCGAGTCGGCCTTCACCATCGCCCCGTCGTCGCGCGAGCCCGTAGCGGATGGACTCACTCACCCGCTCCCACTCGAAGGTGGCCAGGCGGTAGTTCAGGCCCCACGCAAGCCGTCCACCGATCACCGCGATTCGTGATGCGGCGTCGAGCGAGAAGAACCACACGCCCGGGATGCCTCGGTGTCGGACGTAGGTCCGAACGTTGCATTCCAGGAAGGTCCCGAGCCCGGGCAGAGAGGGCACGCCGCGAAAGTCGCAATCCTGCATCTCGAAGGGGATCAGACCAACCCACGCGTCACCGTCATGGGTGTCGACTTCGAGGGCCGCGGGCACCAGGCGGCGCATGGTCTCCATGGGGACCCGCCAATGGGCGAAGGCGATGTTCGCCCAGGTCATCTGGACGGCCGGGGCTCGGGTTGGAAGAGTGGCCGGATTGTTCATGGCTGGAGCCGCCAGGCCTTCGTTGGCGGAATGGAGCTCCTCGTCGGACGGCTCGAGCGAGGCGACGGGGCCTTCTCGAGGCGGTCTCACCTGAACCAGTCCAGCCTAGCCTAGCCTAAGTTGCATGGATCCATCTCGCCGGAAGGGTGCTCGGCGGTGTTCTCGATCACCCGGGCCTCCACGCCGTCGCTAATTTCGATGCCGTGTTCCCGGAGCACGTGTGCGGGATCGGCGAGAAGTCTCGAGCGAAGCTCTGGGTTCATCGCGGCGTCCCCAGGCGACTTCCGATCGTTGGTCGGGGGCGGGTGGTTCCTGCTCCTTTCCATGAAGTCCATCTGATTCCGTTCTTCGGCCATCGCCATTGTCCGCAATCAGGTTTGGAATGTCGATAAACTGGTTCGGACCGGCACGCAGGAGGACGCCAACATGTCGAGTACCGATTCCGAGAAGATCATCTACACCATGGCGGGGGTCACCAAACGGGTGGGTAAGAAGGACATTCTCAAGGATGTCTCCCTGAGCTATTTCCATGGCGCAAAGATCGGCGTGCTCGGCCTCAACGGCTCGGGCAAGTCGACCCTGCTTCGCATTCTCGCGGGCGTCGACACGGACTTCGATGGGCACACCCACATGAAGCGAGGGTTCACCATCGGCTACCTCGAGCAGGAGCCGTTGATCGACGAGACTCGAACGGTCCGCGAACTGGTCGAGGAGGGCGCCGGCGAAACGGTGGCGCTGCTGAAGGAGTTCGAGGAGATCAACGCCCGATTTGCGGAGGAGATGTCCGCGGACGAGATGGACAAGCTTCTGGAGCAACAGGGGAAGGTCCAGGAAAGACTGGACGCGCTCGATGCGTGGGAACTGGACAGCCGGCTCAAGCAGGCGATGGATGCGCTACGCTGTCCGCCCGAGGATCAATCCTGTGACACGTTGTCGGGTGGTGAGAAACGCCGAGTCGCGTTGTGTCGGCTTCTGTTGACCAAGCCTGACATCCTGTTGCTCGACGAGCCGACGAACCATCTCGACGCGGAGAGCATCGCCTGGCTCGAACAGCATCTTCAGCGGTACACCGGGACCGTCATCGCGGTGACCCATGACCGCTACTTCCTCGACAACGTTGCAGGGTGGATCCTCGAGCTCGACCGAGGCGAGGGGATTCCCTGGAAGGGGAACTACTCCTCCTGGCTCGAACAGAAGGACAAACGGCTCGAAGTCGAAGCCCGCGGAGAAGACAAGCGTCGAAAGTCCCTCCAGCGAGAGTTGAAGTGGATCCAGCAGAATCCTCAAGGTCGTCAGTCGAAGAACAAGGCGAGAATCGCGTCCTACGAGCGGATGCTCGGTGACCAGGGCCGTGAGAAACTGGCGGAGATCGAGATCTGGATTCCGCCGGGTCCCCGACTCGGCGATCGAGTCATCACGGCGAAGTCGGTTTCCAAGGCTTTCGGCGAGAAACTGCTGTTCGACGATCTCACCTTCGCCCTTCCGCCGGGTGGCGTGGTCGGCGTGGTCGGTCCCAACGGGGCCGGGAAGACCACCATGTTCCGGATGATCACCGGCGATGCCCAGGTCGACGGCGGCAGCTTCGAAGTGGGTGAGACCGTCAAACTCGGCTACGTCGAGCAGGGGCGGGATTCACTTCCCGAAGGGAAGTCGATCTGGGAGGCGATCACCGACGGAGACGAGGAACTCAAACTCGGCAATGCCACCGTCAACAGTCGAGCCTACGTCAGTCGTTTCGGCTTCACGGGTACCGACCAGCAGAAGTGTGTCGATGACCTCTCCGGAGGCGAACGTAATCGCGTGCATCTCGCCCGGATGCTTCGAAGCGAGTCGAACGTGCTGCTGCTCGACGAGCCGACGAATGACCTTGATGTCCACACGTTGCGGGCGCTCGAGGAGGCGATCGAGTCCTTCGCCGGCTGTGCCGTCGTGATCAGCCATGATCGGTGGTTTCTCGATCGCATCACCACGCATATCCTCGCCTTCGAGGGGGACTCGCAGGTTCGGTGGTGGGAGGGTGACTGGTCGAGTTACGAGGCGGATCGCCGGCAACGCCTCGGCGAGAATGCGACGAATCCGAGCCGAATCAAGTACCGACGACTGGTCCGGGACTGAACCCGTCCCCGATTCGAACGAGAACGCCGGCCCTCCGTTCAGGAGGGCCGGCGTCTTTCGTTGTTCGATCGGACCCGCCGAGGGGTCATTTGAAACGATCGAGGGTCATCGACTTTCCGCTGGCGGGATCGGTGAAGACCGCGGTGCCGTCGCCGGTCGCCACGGTGTAGGTTCGGGGAGACATGCCTTGACCGGCAAGGGTCATCTGGTCACCGTCCCGCGTGTATCGCCCGCTCACTGCTCGAGTCGTTTCGCCGTACTTCGCTTCGGCGGTGAACGTTCCGTCGGGGGCGAAGGTCACGGCTCCGAAGGAGAACGGCGCTTCATCGGCGGTGGCGCGACCTTCCCAGGTTCCGACGACCGTGTTCGAGGTCGCGTTGCATCCGGCCAGCGCGACGATTCCGATGAGAATGGTGGATGAGAGTACGTGCCGCATGTTGGATTCCGGGGAGTGTTGAGACAACGGCCGATCCGATCCAGCGGATCGGCCTGAGGGTGATCATGCCCGTTCCGGGCGTGGTTCACAAGTCCACCGGCGTCTGAATCCGGTGTTCGAGGCGGGAACGGCGGGAACGGCGGGAACGGCGAGAACGGCGAGAACGGCGAGAACGGTCGGTTGATCGGGAGAGCCGGATCCCGGGACGGGCGATACCATCGGATCAACGCCGGGAAGCGTCCCGTCGTCGGAGACCGTGCACCGTGAATTCAGAAGACCGTTCGGCCATCGTCATCGCGGGAATTCCCTCGGTGGACATGTCGCTCTACCATCGCATCCGATTCCTGGTCGGTGATCCCGCCGCGTGGATCAGCTGGGAGAATGACGGCGACAGACGGTCCGCCTTGATGGTCCGGGACATCGAGATGGATCGTGCCCGCCGCACCGCACGGGCCGACGAAGTCACCTGTCCCGCGGAGTTCGAACCACCCGACGGCCTCTCGGGCGATCGAGGCATCGCGACTGCTCAGGCGACGGCGGAGTTTCTGGTCCGACATGACATCGGTCGAGCGATCGTTCATCGAGACCTCCCGGTGCTCTTTGCAGACTGCTTCCGGGAAAGAGGAATCGACGTGGTCTGTGATCGTGATCTTGGAATCGTCGATCGGAGAACCAAGGACGCGGAGGAGATCGAGCATCTTCGCGTCGCTCAGGCGGGAACCGAGTCGGCGATGAGACTGGCCTGCGAGACGATCGCGCGGGCGGATGTGGATGATGCGGGGACGTTGCTTCACGAAGGACGGGTCCTCACCAGCGAAATCGTTCGTTCGATCATCGACCTGCATCTCATCGAGCGAGGATTCTCGTCACGGCCCGCGATCGTGGCGTGCGGGCCGATGGGCGCGGACTGTCACGAGTTGGGGTCCGGCCCGCTGAGAACCGGGGAGCCGGTGATCGTGGACATCTTTCCGCAGGACAAGAAGACGCGATACAACGGCGATTGCACTCGCACCGTGGTTCATGGAGAGATTTCGCCGCGATTGAAGGCGATGCACGCGGCGGTGGCGGCGGCGAAGGCGGCATCGGAAGGAGCGACTCGGGCGGGGACGACCGGTGAAGCGGTGCATGAGGCCGGGCTCGCGGAGATTCGAGCGCACGGGTTCGGGGTCGGTCTGCCGCCCGAGGACGACGACGACTACTGCGGCATGGTGCACGGGACCGGCCATGGTCTCGGGCTCGAGGTGCACGAATCACCACTGCTTGATTTCAAGGGACCGGAGCTGGTGATCGGTGATGCATTTACCATCGAGCCGGGGCTCTATGACGCTCGCGTGGGAGGCATCCGGATCGAAGATCTGGTGATCGTCACGGCGGATGGTTGCGTCAACGTCAACACGCTGCCCAGTGGACTCGACTGGCGCTGAGGCCGATCGGGTTCAGCCGGCGGCGGCGCGGAGGGCGTCCGCAAGCGCCTGATGAAGCCGCTCGTGGTCGGGAACCGAGTCGAGCATGGAACGAAGCGCATCGATGCGCTGCGAACCGCTGAGGCCCGGGTCGAGGCCGTCGATCGCCGCGTCGCCCAGTTGCTCCATGGCATTGATCACCCATTCGAGGGTCGGGTCGTCGGGATCTTCGGGCGGATCGATTCTCGCGCGGACCGTGGTACCGCCGAGTGCGACCACCGGGACCAGTCCGAGTCGGGTGTCCGGCTCGCGACAGACCACGAAGATCGGAACTTCGAACTGAAGCGCGGCGATGCGAAGCCGTCGAGCGTCGGCACCGACCGCATTCGGGTAGAGAAGAAAGACACCGGGTTCGACCGACTCGATCTCCGCTGGAATGTGATCGAGCATCACGACCGTGCCGTTGGCCGCATCGATCGCGTCCAGTCCTCGCTGACGCCGGGCTTCCTGCAGGGGCAGGCAGGCTCGTGCCGCCAGTTCGTGATCGCCAGCTTCGAGGGCCAGGTCGAGCGCCGCGACGGCGTGCCGCTCGGCGGCATACCAGGATGCCTCCTTCATGGCTCCCTCGGTCTCTTCGAGCAAGGTGTCGATTCGTCGGATTTCGGCTTTGGTGGTCATGTGGAGTTCGGTGGGATCGGGGTTTCAGGAGTTCGGCTTGCACGCCGCATCAAAGCGATCGGCGAGCCCGGTGAGAATGATCCGCCAGTTCCTGGTCGCTTCCGGGAGATCGTAGAGGAGGCAGTCGCAGGTCGCCGAGATGTCTTCGGTGACCATCGCTTCCTTCAGTTTCTCGAGTCGATCCTGAAGGGCGACGATCGCATCCGGAAGGCGGACATCTTCAAAGGCGACCTGGTCCGGAGAGATCTCCGCCAGGGAGAGTCCCTGGACGACCGCATCCTTGATGCCGGCCCAGGTCTCCAGGGAACTCATCAGTGATTGCATTCCCTCCGCGGTCCGGGACTGCTGCAAGGACTCTGCGGCGGCGCGTTGGACGGTATCGACGTCGGCGAGTGCCTCCGCGGCCTGAAGAAAGGTGTCACGAAGGAGTTCTTCGAGCGTGGTGGTGAGCATCTGCACCTCTTCGGCCATCTCGGCCAACCGGGTACCGGTCTGAAGGTCGTCCTCCGAGAACATCGATCCGTCCACTCGGACCTCCACGACGAGGCGGCCGGCCCGTTCGGCCGCGTCGGCGGCGGCGGCGATGGCCTCGCCGATGGAATTCGCCTGAATGTCACAGGGGTTCTCATCGAGCAGGATGCGCATGGGTTTCGTTCCGGTGGAGAGGGGAGGGGCGGTAACGTCTCATGGTCATCGACCATGAGGAGGGCGAGGTTCAGGGAATCCCGGCTTCAAGCCGAGGAAATGGCCGGGGTGATGCGATTCCTGGCCGGGTACGGCCCCTGGCGAATCGACCGGGCCTCTGGTCCGACTAGTCCTGTTCAGCGTCGACCAGCATGAACTTGATGTCCGCTTCCGCGGCGATCTTGTCGTCCACCGTGGCCTTGCACCGAATGTGGCCGAGTCGGGCGCTGGCCTTCAGTCGTTCCGCTTCGAGCACCAGTTGATCTCCGGGGCCGACCGGTTTTCGGAGCTTGACCTTGTCCAGGCTCAGGAGAACCGCGATCTTGCCCGTGTGTTCGAGGCGCTGGCTCAGCAGAAGACCTCCGAGCTGGGCCATGGCTTCGATGATCAACACGCCCGGCATGATCGGCGTTCCAGGGTAGTGCCCCTGAAAGAAGTGCTCGTTCATCGTGACGTTCTTGATGCCGACTGCCCGACGCTCGCCGTCCATTTCGATCACTCGATCGACCAGAAGCATCGGGTAGCGGTGAGGGAGGGTGCGGTGGATGGCTCGGATGTCCATCACGCGTCCGTTCTGGATGCTGAACCGCCGATCCACCGCCGCCATCTGTTCTCGAATCGCCATCCCGAGTCGACGGTTCAACCCGTGGCCCGATCGGTACGCCACGATTCTGCAGCGGACCGGGCAACCGACGAGATAGAGATCGCCGAGCATGTCGAGGATCTTGTGGCGGACGGGCTCGTCTTCGAAGCGGTAGGCGTTCTCGATCGGCCCGTCTTCTCCGATGACCAGGACGTCCTTGGGCGTCAGGTGCCGTCCGATGCCGCGTTCCCACATCGCCTTCGCCTCTTCCTCGAGACTGAAGGTCCGAGCGGAAGAGAGGTGTCCCACATAATCCTGCACCGAGGTGTCCCAGTTCAGGACCTGCCGCTTGATGCGTCCGCCCGTCGCGTTGTAGTCGAGGTCGAAGACCACCCGCATCCCGGGCGTCTCGTGGGGGATGGCCGCGATCATGGCATCCCCTTCATCGATCACGATCGCCTCCTTGAGCTCGAATGTTCGACGCGCGGCATCCTGTTCCACGATGCCGACTTCAAGGAGAGGGTCGATGAACGGGCGGGCGGATCCGTCTCCTCCGGGGAGTTCCGGGCCGTGGATTCGGATCAACGCATTGTCGATTCCAAGTCCGGCCAACGCGGACATGCAGTGTTCGACGGTCTCGATCGTGGTTTCGCCCGACTTGAGCGTCGTCCGCCGCCCTCTCGGAACGACATTCTCGACCAGGGCCGGAATTCGAACCGGTGGATCCAGATCGACTCGCTCGAAGACGATGCCGTGATCGATGTCGGCCGGTTCGATGATGACATGGACGGGTTCACCCATCAGAAGCCCGAGCCCCTCGACCCTGATCGGACCACCGAGCGTGTGCTGGCGCATCGATGCGGCCGGAGGTGACGAGTCGTCACTTCCGGTCTCGGTGGTCGGTTCGGATTCGGTCTCTGGTCTGAGCATCGTTCTGTCTGTCTGCGGAATGCGAAACGGGTCGAAGGGGGTCTAAAAGTGGCGATCAACGAAGGTCAGCGAGGATCGAGAAGTTCCTTGAGTCGCTTGGACCACTCGGGCAGTCTACGAATCACCGCCTGTTCCTTCATGGCGATCCTGGCTTCCTTGGCGGGCATTCCCGCCCAGGTCTCACCGTCGGGGATGTCGTTCATCACACCGGATCTTCCTGCGATCTGGCAGCCGGCACCGATTCGCAGATGGTCACTGAGTCCGACGCCGCCACCGATGAGCGTACCGTCTCCGACGCTCGTACTCCCGGCTATTCCCGTGAGACCACTGATCAGGACGCATCTGCCGATCTTGGCGTTGTGGCCGATCTGGCACAGATTGTCGATCTTCGAGCCTTCTCCGATGATCGTCGGGCCGAACTTGCCGCGATCGATGCAGGAATTCGCTCCGATCTCGACGTCGGTCCCGATTTCCACGTTGCCGAGATGAGGGATCTTCCGCGTCCCCTTGCCGGATGGATCCGGGCGATATCCGAATCCATCGCTCCCGATCACCACGCCGCCGTGAAGGATGGATCGGTCGCCGATCACGCACCGCTCCCGGATGACGACGCCGGCGTGCAGATGAACATCGCTCCCGATGGTCGCGTCGGAGTAGATTCGAACCCCTGATTCGACGACGGATCCGGAGCCGATCCGGCATCGAGCGCCGATCACCGCGAAGGGGCCGATCGCGACGTCGCCCTCGATCGTGGCGGTGGGATCGATTCTTGCGTCCGGGTCGATTCCAGGCTCCGGACGCTCGACGATGTCCGCGGCCGCGGATTCGACGAGTTCGAGTACCTGAATCATCGCCTGGTCCGCATCCTTCACGCGGATCACCGCACGTCCGTCGGCCGACCAGTCTCCGAGATCGATTCCGCGGGTCACCAACGCGACGCTTGCGCTGGACGTCGCCCAGAACCTGGCGTGTCGGGCATCGCCGATGAAGGTCAGATCACCTTCGCCGGCATGATCGATGGCTTCGATGCCGCTCGCGCTGGCATCGCCGTCGCCCTCGACCTCGCCGTCGACCAGCAGGGCGATCCCGTCCGCGGTGCGGGCCGATTCGACTCCAAGGCCGAGTTCACTCACCCGCCGCTTCCGCCGCCGGAATTCATGCGTGCGAGCAGAATGTCCGTGATGTCGAAGGCGCTTGATGCATAGATCATCCGGCGTGCGGAGATCTGCTTCTGCATCGCTTCCGCGGTGGATGGTTCCAGGACGGGAATGGTGTCGTCGATGAGGACGAGATCGAGTGGTGGCGTCTGTTCCTTGGCGAAGGTCTCGATCTCCGCCTTGATGCTCTCGTAGACGTTGCGCATCGACTTGGCTCGTTCCGCTTCGACCTTCAGCCGGGCGAACTGCTCGATCGCCTGATACTCGCTGATGGCCGCTTCCGCGTCTCTGCTCGTCTTGAGCCACGCTTCGCCGCCTTGTTCGAAGTTCTCGAGTTCGGCTTGCAGGTTCTCGATCCGGCTTCGGAGCGTGTCGAGTTGCTTGTCGTACTGGACTGCGACCGCATCGACGCGGGCGCCCTCGACCTTCTGCATGTCAAGACTGTTGAAGAGTCTCTCGAGATCGATTGTGGCGACCAACGCGGGGGCGGTCGGTGGTGCGAACATCAATCGGGAGGCGCCGGCGAGCACCATGAAGGTGACGATGCCGGCGAGGGAGAGTCGGATGGTCGAGCGGTTCATGAGTGAATATCTTCCAAGAGACTTCGGGTCGAATCCGAGGGGGTCAGGGCGCCACAACGGCGTTGTTCATGCGGACGATGACCTGATCGGAGATGTCGGTCATGTTCGCCGCGAAGAGAATCCGGCGGCTCGTGATCTGCTGGAGCACCTGCGTCTGCAGGGGGACCTGAGTTCCGGATTGGGTTCGAATCTCACCACCCGAGTCGTCGACGAGAACCAGGGCGAAGCCCTCGGCTTCGGCGACCCGTTCGGCTTCCTTGCGCAGATTCCGGTAGATGCTGCGCCACATGAGCGACTGTTCGCGGTCGACCTCGACGGCCTTCATGTTCGCCCATTGTTCGAGTCGGAGTTGCATCAAGGCGACTTCGTCGCGAATCTCCTGGCGCTGTTCGGGTGAGGTCGCGTTCTCGCTTTCCTCGAGGCGTCGTTCCATCGCCTGCTGGCGGCTGGAACCTTCCTGCTGGATGGAGGCCTTCAGGGCTTCGATCCTGATCTCCCATTCCGATTTCTCATCGATCTGATCGAGCACTCGAGCGACCTCGACGACCGCGACCGGCGTCGGGTCGGCCTTCACGGTAGCGGGGCGCGATGCGTTGACCGACATGGTGTGAACGAGGAGGACCAGACTCACTGCGAGGGCGGTGGGACCGGCGAGACGAGAGAGACGATGCGTCGAGGGCGAGCGATCCACGGACATGCGACGAGGCTCCTGATGGAGGTGAGGCGACCTTGGGTGAATGAGGGGAATTGTACGGAGCGGAGCCGTTGTGGGGGCGATCTGGCGGGGCGGATGAGATGAGCGGCTCAGAAGGGCAGTTCGGCGCTGAAACTGAAGACCTGGGTCTCGTCGTACTCCTGCTTGACGAGTGGGAAACCGAAATCGAAGGCGAGTGGGGCCGGGCCCAGCACCGGGAGGTAGAGTCGGAGGCCGACGCCGACCGAGACCCGATAGTCATCGAAGCCGGGCGTGTTCGTGACCGTTCCGGAGTCCACGAACATCACGCCGGTGAGCGATTCGCCGAAGAGCGGGACCTCGTACTGGGCGCCGGCGAAGAAGAGCCAGCTGCCTCCGATCGGTTCGAAGTCACCCGTGCCGCCGGGCATCCCAACGGTCGTATCCGACTTCGGACTCACGGTCCGGAACTGGAAGCCGCGGAAGGTCCGCCCGCCGAGATAGTACTTCTCGAAGGTGGGGGCTTCGCCTTCGAAGATCCACCCGGCCTCGGTCTGCAGTTTGAGCACGTGCTTTCGGCCCAGGAAGTCCTCGTAGAGGGTGAGGAAACTCGTCAGCTCGGCGCTGACCCGCCAATAGTCGACGTTTCCGCTGATCGGTATGGCCTTGGACAGGCCGAGGTTGATCACGGAGCCCTTCCCCGGGCGGAACGGATTGTCGACCGTCGTGCGGCGAAGCCCGCCTCCGATCAATGTGAAGAGGTCGGGACCGCGATCTTCGTACACCTCGATCGGGGTGTCGGAATCGAAGTCGCTCAGTTTCACGCGCTGTACGTTGGCAGAGATGTTGCCGACCCAGACATCTCCGAGCCTCTGGCCGATGTTCCCACCCGCCGAGAGTCGTTGTTCGGTGTACTGGTTGTAGATGCGGTTGCGGAAGTAGCTGTCGAACTGGCCCGAGATGTTGCTCTCGAAGAGATGTGGCTCGGTGATCGAGACCGAGTACATGCTCACCTCGGTACCGGGGGCGATCGTCATGTCGAAGCTCTGGCCGGCGCCGCGGAAGGCGCGGCTGCTGATCAGTTCCTCGACGGAAAGCGGAAAGTCTGCGACGTCGAAGTTCGTCTGGCGAAACGAGAACTCACCTAAGACGCCGCTGTCGGAGGCGAGCCCGGCTCCAAAGTTGAAGGAGCCCGTGTTCTTCTCCTTCACCTCGATGATGATGTCGCGGACACGCGGCGCGTCGGGTGTGGGCTGCTGGATGAAGACTCGCGCATCGTTGAAGAGCTGGGTGCGCTGGATGGCGACCTCCGCCTGATCCGCGAGGGTCCCGTCGAGCGGACGGCCCGGTCGGACCTTCACCAGACGGCGAATGACCTTGTCCTTGGTCAGGAAATTCCCCTGGATCATGATGAGTCCGGCGGTGGAGGACTCGCCCTCGACGACCTGGACGATCATGTCGACTTCGGCCTGTTCTCCGACCCGGAGGCTTCGAGCCGTGACCCTCGCGTCGATGAACCCCATCTGCAGGTAGGCGTTGCGAATCGTCTCGACCGTCCGATCGACTCTGGGTTTCTCGTATGGATCGCCAGGGCGGAGTCTCGCCAGTGCCAGGAGCTGCTCGTTGGTGAAGACGTCGAGGGGGGAGTCGTCACCACCGATCGAGGCGATGTCGATTCGGCGGAGTCGGTACTGCCGACCCTCGTCGATCACGAAGACCACCTTCGCCTCCTTGGAATCGGGTCCGAGCAGCACGCGGCTGTCCACTCTGACGTCGATCCATCCGCGATCCTTGTAGAACTTGTCAAGCGTCGCGGCATCATCGATCAGGCGATTCGGATCCAGCTCGCCCTTTCGGAAGAAGAGAATGGCCGGCTTGGTGGAGATCTGCGATCCGAGAATGTTCGCGGGGATGTTGCGGTTCCCGACGAATTCGATGTCCTTGATCCGGACCCGCGGCCCTTCGACGATCACGAAGATCAGGATGCCCGCGTCGGTCAGTCGCGAATCGTCCACGCGGACCTCTGCGAGGTAATGGCCTCTTCCGCGATAGAGATCCTTGATTCGGAGCAGTGATTGCTCGACGAGAAAATCGTCGCGGGGACCACCGGCATAGAGGGGTATCTGTGCACGGAGTTCCTGATCCGAGACGAGGGTGTTTCCGACGGTCTGCACGTCGCGGATGATCGACTGCTCGGTCACGCGATAGATCACCCTGACGCTGCCGTCCGGCTCGAGAACGGCATCGGCGGTCACGGTCTGGAACTGGCCGAGTCGGTACATGGTGGCGACGTCGTCTCGGAGTGACTGCGCATCGAACGGCTGTCCGGACGCGGTGCGAATGTTGTTCTGGACCAGCCGCATCTCGACCCGCTCGAGACCCTTGAACTCGACTTCGGAGATCGGGCGATCCGCGAACGTCTCGTCGTCGATGTCCTGACGGGGGGCGGTCCCCATGGCATGCGTCGGGATGGCCCCGATGAGGATCAGCGACCCGAGGACGAGTCGGAGGACCCCAAGCCGGGTCACGAGCATGCATCGTCCCGGCGATCTCCGCGGTCCGGGCCGCCCCGCTCGGACGGGAGTCTCGGATCTCGTGGCGCGCAACCGCCCGGCCTTGAGGTGAGCCCCATCATCGAAGTTCAGCGAGCCGGTCGGCATGGACCCGGAGTTTACCTCGGGGGCCAATGGGACGCCCCGCCGGAGCGTGGGGCACACGTTCCGGCGGGGCGAGTTGTTCATCGGATCGACGGCCCCGATCGGGGCGATCCGGTTCAGTGGTGGTCAGATCAGAACCGAGAGCAGGAGACCGATTCCGGCGGCGGCCATCGCCAGTCGGAACAGAATATCTCGATCTCCGCTGGCGGTGACGGTGGTGCTCTTGCTGGGCATCAGGCCTTCTCCTCGGGTTGGCGGCTGTCCGGGAATCGGACGCCACTTCTCGAAGGTCGATTTCGAACAGGCCGGATGCAAACCGGGCCGGCCGATTTCGCCGCCTCGAGGGGTCGCCTGGTCGTCACAGGCCGCACTACCGGCATGGTTGGAATCGAGGTCTGCTGGTGGCGAAGGGCCGGGGGGACCGCTACCGTGCGGGAATGCCAGAAATCACCACGCTGACGCGTTCTCCACTTCATGCCTTCCATGTCGAACATCAGGCGAAGATCGTCGACTACGCCGGCTGGGAACTCCCGCTCCACTATGGTTCGATCGGCGACGAACACCTCTGGACACGCTCCAGCGGAAGCATCTTCGACGTCTCGCACATGGGTCGGTTTCGCATCTCCGGCCGCCATGCGCGGAAATTCCTGGATCGTGTCTGTACGCGGCTGGTTCGAGGAATGAAGGAGGGCCAGTGCCGCTACGGCCTGATCTGCAACGAAGCGGGGGGTTGCCTCGATGACGTTCTTGTCTACTGCTTCTCCGACGACGATTACATGGTCGTCTGCAACGGCGCAAACCGCGGGAAGATCACCACGCACTTCAATCGAGTGAAGGCGGAGGAGGATCTGGCCTTCAAGATGGTGGATGAGACCGAGTCGACCTGCATGTGCGCGATTCAGGGTCCGAAGGTCATGGAACTCCTCGGGAAGGTCTCTCGAGAGGTGCCGACGCTCAAGCGATATCGGTTCACCGTGAAGAACGTCCTGGTCATGAAGATCATCGTCAGCAGGACCGGGTACACCGGCGAGGATGGCGTCGAGGTCGTTCTCGGGTCGAAGTTCGCCCGCCAGGCGCTGGGGATGCTGCTCAAGGACATCGGTGTCGAAGGCGGGGTCGTTCGTCCAGCCGGTCTCGGCGCCCGTGACAGCCTTCGGATGGAGGCAGGCATGCCGCTGTACGGGCACGAACTCGACGAGCAGACCGATCCGATCTCTGCCGGACTGGAGTTCGCCGTCAAGTTGGACAAGGGCGAGTCGGATGCACAGGAAGGTCGTTTCATCGGCCAGGACGCGCTGCAGCGAATCGCGGCCGACGGTCCCGAACGACGGCTGGTCGGTCTGAAGCTGGATGGACGTCGAAGCCCTCGGCAGGGGATGTCGGTTCTTGACGGAGACCGAGTGGTGGGGATCGTCACCAGTGGATGCCCGAGCCCGACCCTGGGCCATCCCATCGGCATGGCCTACGTACCTGCGGAGATGGCCGCAGCGGGTGGCAAGGTTCGAATCGATCTCGGTGGGGGTACCGACGCCGAAATCGTTCCGCTGCCGTTCTACAAGCGTCCGTGATCGAGTCCGTCGATCGGACTGGTACGGGCGTTCCTTCGGCTCCTCGTCCGAGCCGCCCGTGTTCACTTCCCGATGATCAACGAAACGCGGGCCCGGTCATGACCGGGCCCGCGTGGTGTTCATCGGTGCGGTTTCGTCGCTTGGTGATCCTGAGCGTCAGGATCGTTCGGACGGTGTCTTCTTGGACTTCGACAGTCTCCGTCGCGAGCCCGTTCGATGGCCGACGTCTTCCCGGGTCTGAACGAATCGGCCGGGCCGGTCGTCCATCATCTGGGATTGGAGTCGGCGGAGCGCCTCCATCTCGATCTGGCGGACCCGTTCCCGGGTCAGTCCGACTTCGTGGCCGATCTCCTTGAGCGTGAGCGGAGGCTGGCCTTCGAGCCCGAATCGGAGCCGAATCACTCGAGCGTCCCGCTCATCGATCGAATCGAGCAGCTGGAGCACCATCGCATAGTCCTCGCGATGTTCGCTTTCGGTCTCCGGTTGGCCGTTTCGCGAGTCCGGACAGATTTCCGCGAAGTCCGCGGCTTCTCCGTCGATTCCGGTCGGAGCCTGATTGCCGGTCGAAACCGCCTTCATGGCTCGTCGAATCGCCTGGACCTTGCGGTCCGGGATCTGCAGTGCTTCGCCCATCTCCGCGTTGCTGGGCGGTCGGCCCATTTCTTCCTCGAGACGGGACGCGGCATATCGCCACTTCCCGATGAGGTCGACCATGTAGGCCGGGATGTGAATGGGTTGGGTCGCATTCACCAGCATCCGCTTGATGGATTGTTTGATCCACCAGGAGGCGTATGTGCTGAACCGGGCGCCCTGCGCGGGATCGAAGCCCTCGACCGCACGAATCAGGCCGATGTTGCCTTCCTCGATGAGATCGAGCAGCGGCAGTCCGCGGTTCGCATAGTTCTTGCTGATGGCGATGACGAGACGAAGATTGGACTTGATCATCCGATCCTTGGCCTCAGGACAGCTGTCGTTGACAATCAACCAACCGAGATCCTTCTCCTCCTGAGCGGTCAGGAGTTGGATTCCGTTGATTTCGCGCAGGTACAACTGCAGCTCTGTATGAACGCCTTTTCGAGCCATGATCCCTTTACCTCTTCTCCGAGCTCACTCCTGTGCTCGGTACCTCCTCACGAATTCAAGAGGGGAGTACCCCTTGAATCAGCCGGCCCTCCCAGACCAGCACTCCGATTGTAGGAATGCCGTGTCTTGAAACAAGCGCGAATTTCGCGAGTTGATGCCGAACCGGTGGTGAGTCCCTCCTTGTACCGACTCCGGGTGGCCGAAGTTCGGCGTTTCTTCTCCCTGATGAGGGTTTCGGTCCTTTCGATCACCAATCTTCACGCGGTCAAATTTTTTTGGTCAGGATCGTGTTTGAACCGCTATTCCCAGGCGGAAGACTCGTTGTGGAGTGGGCGATCGCTACGATCGACACCGCCCTCGCATACACACTCGACCCCTCTGGAGAGCCCTTGAACGACGATTTGACCGGACCCTTGGAGAGATGGGCCTTCGAACCTGATCGGTTGGTCGCTCGGTTGATCGAGCTCGAAGACGAGCGTCGAGTGCTCCAGATTCGAGTGGAACTCGGGATGCTTCAAATGGAGTTGACCGATCGCCCGGACGGGAGCGCGGATCGACTCGCCCAGGTCGAGGAGGCGGTCAAACGTGATCCCGAGTTCAAGCTCGATTCGGCACTGGCCGCGGAGCTTCGATCCGAGGCGGTTCAGGTTCATCAACGCTACGTGGCGTTGCTGGCTCTGGAGATCTTCGACCTGGTCGTCGATGACACCTCGCGGAATCTCCGCGTGTTCGATCTCTGTCGCGATCGTGCGTCGGAGGCTGATGATCGCACGATCCTCGAGCAGTTTCGCCCACAGGTCCTGGCCACCCGCGCGCGAGCCGCCGCCTTGATCGCGGTGCGCGAGCGTCAGACGGGAGTCGCCCGCAACATCATCGACGCCGCGGTCAATGACATTCGTGCCGCGCTTCCCGAAGGCGCGCCGGAACCGCCGGAGATTCCGATGCTCGAAGGCATGCGAGACGTGTTGCAGCCGCAGCTCCCGATCAGTCAAAGGCACGATCTGGAGCAGCGATTGCTCGGGGCGCTCGCCTCCGAGAACTACGAACTGGCGGCGATTCTTCGCGACGAGCTTCGTCGACTCTGAAGCTCGTGGATGGGCCCGCCGCGGGATCGTCCGGCGTTTCAGCGAGTCGATTGGTTGAGTCGTGTTCTGAGTCGATTGAATCGGCCACGGAACGCCTCTGATCCGAGATCCCCATGTTCGGCACGCAAGCGGTCGATCCGAGGTGCGATTCGATCGAGGCTCCGGCCCAGCAGGTGCAGGATCTCCAATCGCTCGATCTCGCACCTCCACCAGATCTGCTCGTTCCGGCCGGTCCCCGCGGTGATCCGAGCCAGCGTTCGCAAGGCAGCCTCCGCCCGAGCGGGATCACTCCGAGGCCGCGTCGAGTCCGGACGCATCGAGAGCCGGCCCCCCTGAAGAATCGCCTCGAGCATCAGTGCGTCCGCGGCGTCCGGTCGATCGGCGAGAATCCTCCGCAGCAGTCTGGAGGCGTCCTCGGGTCGATCCGCCGCTGCGAACAACCAGGACCAGTCCAACAAGGTCGCGGAATCTGCGGCGTCGATCCAGTCGCTTCCGACGGTGGCGTCCGGCGTGATGGAGATCAACCCACGCGCGATGCGGGTCGCGGTGACGAGATCATCTTCGTCGATCGCGGCGATGACGTCCGAGACCGCAGTCTCCCGCTCCTTCCGGGTCAGTCGTTCGGCCAGAGAGGCGTCGATCGTCTGCAGGTTCTCGAAGAAGGTCGCGGCTTCGGCTTCACGTCCCGATCGTTGCAGGGCGGCGATGCACAGGGCGGCGACGTCGAGACGGGAATCGACCGGGATGTTCTCGAACTCGAGCCAGCGGACCGCGACATCCGCGGCGGAAGTGTTCCGATCAAGTCGCAGGAGAAGGCGGACGCGGGCGATGTCCGCGGCCAGTCGCAACGGGTGGAACGGGTCGTTGGAGAGTTCGTCGTCGATCATCTCGAGACGCTGAAGCATCGTGACGTCGTCGACGCCCGGATTTCGAAGTCCGGCCAGTCGGACCAGCGTCTGCGGCCCGAGTTCGGAGTGATCGTCGATCGAGGACCAGGCTGCTCGCGCGGTCGCTTCATCTCCGATGCGGGCGGCACGATCGCCGACGGAGATCATCCAGTCGTCGCGTTCAGGATGGGACGGCATGATCTTCACGAGTTGGTCGACGACCCGCGCGTGGTCGGCATCGCTTGACCCTGACGCAGCCAGTCGCGCCGCGATCGTGGCGCCTCGTTCGGCGCTCGGATGAGAGGGGGCTTTTCGGCAGAGGACGACCAGAGCATTCATGGCACCCACGCGATCGCCGCTTCTGAGAAGAAGATTGGCGCGTTCGAGTTGCGCCTCGGCAGCGATGTCGACGATGTTCGTCTGGCAGGCCCGCGTGGCGAAGCGGAGCGCGGCCGAGGGATCGCCGGCCTTGCCGCTCCGCATCGAGTGTCCGAGCGCCGCCAGCGGGGAGATGGACTCGATCGCCGCAGACGGGTCGACGGCATCGGCGGCGATGCCGGCCAGTCCCCGGGTGAGTCTCGGGCGGTCGGTCGCGTCGGTGTCGGGGGCGGTCAGGGCATCGAGAAGGGTGAGGTGGCCGAGCCGGGAATCGGGACCTCCGGTCTGCCGGCGTGCCTCGAGGAGGATCGCGGCGATCAGAAGTCGATCCGCGGGAGGCCGCGGTTCTCTGATCATCATGCCGGCGATGGTGACCTGCCGATCGGCATCGACGCCACCAGCGTCGTTCAGTCGCCGCACCAACTCGAATTCAACGGCGTCGATTCCCCGAGGCGTGGCGGCGGCGCGACCGAGCAGCGTTGCCGCGGAACGTGCCGGGCGATCTTCGCCCGCGGTGGCGGCGGCGGTGGCCAGAATCAGAAGAACCGGCCCGTCGAGCTCGCTCGTCCGTTCGACCACGTCGCCCAGTTCGCGGTGGATGCGTTGGATCTCGGCCTTCGATTTCGCGATCGTCGACCTCCGAAGTCGTCCTTCCAGCAGGGCCGCCGCGGCCTCGATCGCGGCCGCTCGGGCAACGCGACGATCTCTTCCCGGCCGGTCGACGAGAAGGAGGTCGGTCAGGGAGTCGTCGATCAGGCCACGGACTCTCGCGAGGGCGGATTCTGCTTTCACCACCAGCGTCGGATCGAGTGGGGTCCAGAACAAACGCGTTCGAATCCGTGCCGGCAGGTCGGTCTGAAACGAACTCGCCGCGGCATCGAGTCTCCGGTCGACGCGTTCGAGCGGATCCTGCGTCGAATCGATCTCCGCATCCTCGGTCGCGTGTCGTTCGGCGATCCTGGAGATCGAAGTCGGCGGCTCTGCGGCGGAGATTCGATCGTCGGGGGAGAACACTCCGGCGAGAAGGATGGGCACGGCGATGACGAGGATCGGAATCATCAGCGTCGTGATCCCGATCGATTGGTCGTGTCGGCGAAGCCCACCGACTGATAGCCCGCCAGCACCGCGGCGTTGAAGGCTTCGACGGCCTCGCCCCAGTCGACGCCGGATCTGGGATCGATGTGGATGGGCGTGTCGGAGGGAAGAAGGCCGCCCCGATCAAGCCGCTGTCGTTCGAGAAAACCAGCGAGATCGATCGTGCGGTCGGGGCCTTTCCAGGGGCCGGCGATTCGAACTCTGCC
>JABABZ010000035.1 GCA_014237965.1 Phycisphaerales bacterium
GGGGATCCCCCGAAGCCAGCTGAGATCGATCGTCGAACGCGACGTCGCCACCACCCTCGGAATTCCCATCGCCGGCGGACGCGGGACTTCACCCGAGGTCACTCCAGCCACGACGACTCCGACGGGAGCCACCGGTGAACCGACGGGTGCCTGAACCCTCCGGCCGACGGACCTCGACATGGAAGACCGCCGCCGCCATCCTGATGGCGTTCGTGGCGACATCCTGCGCCCCGCAATCCCCTTCCGGGCTGGTCACGGTCACCTCCCGCACCGCGCAACCCGTCCAACTCACCGGATCGTTCGGCTTCGGCGCCTACACCGTCGATCCATCGAAGGTGTCACTGATTCTCAGCACCATCCCGCTGGAGACGCTGGCGTCCGGAGACTTCGAAGAAGCCCAGGTCGTTCACGTGCAGATGCTCTGGAAGCCCCGGCCGGGCCGGACTCCGGTCAGTTCCGAGTCGACCAACCTCAGCATCCGCTATGTGGTGCTGGTCGATGGACAGGTCGGCGTCTACGGTGGCGGCGGATTCGGCTGGCCCAGAGGCACGCCGGGCAAGACCGGCTTCGGACTGAACATCTCGGGCTCGAATCTCGCCCTGCTGGATTCCACCGACGGCTTCCGCGACCTGCTCACGCCCGCTCGACTCTCGGGCCAGATCGGCGCTCCGCTCGACGAGACCGTCGCGATCAGGATGCGTGACGCCGTGAGTCAGATCGTGACGGATCGGCTCGGGTCGCCGCACTGGGTCGACGCCGGGCTCGGTGGCGGCCGGTTCCTGATCGCCGCCGCAACCAACCACTGATCACTTCCGGACTCGACGAATCACGTCGCGACGTCGTCGAGGACGACCTCGGCGAGTTCCGCCATCGCCCGTGCGGCATCGCTTGATGGCTCGGGAAGCGTCGCGGGCGTCACCAGGGCGAGCTCATCGTGTTCCCAACCCGGCGAGGTCGTCGGGCTGGACGCCAGAGTGCACCGATAGACCACTTCCCAGGTCCCCACCACGTCGTCCCGGAGCATGGCGATCGGTATCGCCTCACCCGACGATGGCACGCCGCATTCCTCCTCGAGCTCCCGTTTGAAGACGAGGTCCGGCCGAACCGACCCATCAGACTCCGGCGGGACGCCACCCCCCGGAAGGTATTCCCACATGCCGGGATAGGAGCCGCTCGCATCGCTGCGCCGGCCTGCGATCAAGCCGGCCTCGCCGCCCCGGGTCACCACACAGAGCCCCTTGAGACCGAGCGTTCGAATCCCGGTGTCGATTCCCATCGCGCGGACCGCATGAAACCGGTAACTCGACGGCGCGAGATGCACGATCGCCCCACCATGTCCGTTGCTAACCACACCGAGAACGTGAAGGACATCGCCGTCGTGGTATCGAGGATTCCGTTCGCTCAGAACGGCCCATGCTTCATCGACGGACTCGAGATCGATGGATTGGGGAATCCACCGATCGGGAACCACGTTGAAGACCGGCGGACGACGAAGTCGAATCAAGCGGCCTTTTTCCGCGGTCATGAAATCACGCCGCAGACTTCTCGGTGGCGTCTCCGTCGCCTTCCTCTTCCTGGAGGTAGGTCTGAGGACGATACAACCAGCCGACCGGAACGAAGAGGACGGCGGTTCCCAGCATCACGAAGGTGAAGAACCAGAAGTAACTGGCACCGCTCAGCCGATTCGCGCCGCCGATGTCCCAGCGAACCGAGTAGTCGAAATCGGGATTCTCGTTGATGGTCGCCGCCGACCCGCTCTCATCATCTCCTGACGAAGAGTCGATCTCCGTGCCCTTCTCCGCGGCGATCTCTTCCAGACGTCGATTCTTCCAGGTCGTCTCCGGACGCGCAAAGGCGAGAAGATCTCCAGAGCCTGAATTGGCGATCGCTTCCCGCTGCTGCGCGGGAGTCTCCGATGAGAGGGTGACTTCGGCGCGGATGTCGAACTCGCTCTGCCAGATATTGTCCGGCCCATCACTGGTGAGGAAGAAACTGGATCCGGTCTTGATCTGATATCGCAGCTGCTGCCCCCACGGGTCGGTGAACCCCGCGATGATCTCGGTGCCTTCGGCAGTGCTTGGGAGCTTCTTCTGGTCCTCCCAGTGGTCTCCGATCTTCACGATCGCCTGCGTCATGGCCTTGAATTCCTCGTTCATGAATCCGGCCATCGTGCCGTCTGGTTCGAACCCCAGTTCAATATCGTCATCATTGCCCAGCACGGCGTCGACGCCGGCATGCCGAAGGGCGAATCCCTCCCCGGGAATCGCTCTGAAACCGAGGCCTTGCGCCTTGGCGAGTGATCCCGGCGCGACCTCATCTCCCTCGTCGGAGGACTCGGGGTTTGCGATCTTCATGGCCAGGCTCTTCGCATCGACCGCATTCGAGTCGACCATGATCACCTTGTTCACGCCGGCGGTGAAGAGGCTTCCAAGAGACACGCTCATGAGGAAGAGGGCCATGAGCACGGATTTCATGGTTCGTGGAGCCTGCGTGTAGGAGAACTCCAGACAGGTGATCGAAACCATGACCTCCGACGCGGTGAGAATCGCGTAGGCCGCGATCTGCCAGCCGATGCTCGGCCGCTGCCCGGCGTCGATCGCTCCCTGAACCCATGACACCATCGCGAAGCCGACCACCATGATGAACAGGCCGATCGAGATCTTCCGGATCGGCGTGAGGGTGAACACCTTGTTGACCAGCGGGTACACGATGAAGGCGAAGATCGGAATGAAGACCAGGATCATGATCGGGTTGACCGCCTGGATCTGCGACGGAAGCCAGTTCACGCCCAACCACTGGCGATCGAGATCCTCGGCCTGGAGCACCCAGGATGATCCGGTCTGATCGAAGAGCGCCCAGAAGACGGCCACGAAGACGTAGATCACACCGAGCTTGAGGATCGCGCTGATCCCCTTCCAACTGAAGGTCTCGCGGAACCACTTCAGCCCGCCCGCCGGGACGTGGACGAACTTCTTCCGGCCGCACCAGAAGAGGAACGTCGCGATGCACATCAGGACCCCGGGGATGCCGAAGGCGAGATGTGGGCCGTACCACTCGAGGAACCAGGGCGTGAGCAGGGTAGAGACGAATGCGCCCACGTTGATCGAGAAGTAGAAGGCACTGAACACCTTGGTGAGCAGGTGAGCGTTGGATCGGCCGAACTGGTCACCGACATGGGCGGACACGCAGGGCTTGATGCCGCCGGAGCCGAACGCGATCAATCCAAGCCCGAGCATGAGCATCCAACCGGGGTCGATGTTGTCGTCGATGCCCATCAACGCCAGCACGCCGTGACCGAGGCAGTAGACGATGCTCAGAATCATGATCGTCAGGTACTTCCCGAGGACGATGTCACTGAGCAAGGCGCCGAGAATGGGTGTGAAGTACACCGCGGAGGTGAACAGGTGGTATCCCGCGATCGCCTCGGTATCGGTCATCGCCTCGTTGCTGGTGGCACCGGGCATCAAATACAGGTAGTTCGTCATGAAGACGACGAGAATCGCCTTCATGCCATAGAAGCTGAATCGCTCCGCGGCCTCGTTGCCGATGATGTACGGAATGCCGCCCGGAAGTTTCTTCGACGGAACGGGCGCAGTGAGATAACTCGACATGTATCAGGCTCCAGAGGTTCGCGGGAGAGGATACCCGCTCCTCGCATCTCGAGCCCGAGACGGCAGGCCCGGGGATCAGTCCGCGGTGAGGGTGAGCCGATGCCGATCCTTGCGAACGCCGGGGAATCGCATCGCCTTGTTGTGCATCACGCACCAGATACCCGGTTCGAGCAACTGAATGGCCAGAAGGGCTTCGGTGATGTTCTGGATCGCATCGGTCTGCCGAAGCTCGAACGGACGCATCGCCCCGGTCAGCACCACCGGCTTGCCGGGTGACGGCAGGCGTTCGTGAAGCAGATCGCCGGTATCGGCGAGCCGATCGGTGCCATGCACGACCACCACCCCGTCATGCTCCTCGAATCCCGCACGCACTGAAGCGACGACGGACTCCAGATCCTCCTCGGTCATGTCGAGACTGTCCTTGTTCATCAAGGAGACTCTGGAGACCTCGACCCCGTCGAGCTCCAGCTGGGCGAGCAGCACGTCGAGCACGTTGATCTGATTGCTCAGAACGCCGCCGAGTTCGCAGTAGGTCTTCTCGATGGTTCCACCGGTGGAGACGATGACCACACGGAAGGGATTGTTCATGGTGCGCATGCTGGAGATGGTAGGAGGAACGCGAAGCGGCGGGCGCCGTCAAGGCCGGATCGCGAATTCCACTTCCTCGGGACGGAAGCAGACGCGCTCGTCGCAGGCCTGCCAGCCGACCATGAAGACCACCGTGGAGTCCGGTGTGTCACGAAGGACCTCGAAGGCCACCTTCAGTGTCCCGGCGTGGACCTGGATGCCATCCCGCCACGGTGTTCCTTTCGGCCACTCGATCCGAACCCTGCCGCCCGAGACCTCGACGAGCGACAGCCCGATCAAACCGGCGGCCTCCGGCGTGTCCCCGCCCGGCTCATGGGCGTTGAGGTGCTGGCCGTCGGGAATCTCGAATCGCAGGACATACCGATCCGGACCATCACCTTCGATGACGTCGGCGACCACCTTGGCGGGCTCCTCGACCGGCTCCTCGACTGGTGGCACCGCTCGCATCCCGGGAAGCCGAAGCGGATCGGATTTCGCGAGTCGCTCGACCGCCATCACGCTTCGCGCCGCCCCACTCGGATTCTGCGCGATCCCGCTCGACATGCCCGACATCGCTGACTGCAACGTGTCCAGGTAGGCCGGATCGCCGGTGCGTGAAGCCAGGTCGGAGAGATTCAACAGCATCGTCCCCGCGCCGCTGGGAACCGCCCCGTCGTTCATGTTGACCGCTCGCACGATCAGGTCCGACTGTCCGGCCTGGGTGTCGAACCATCCCCCACGTTCGTCGTTCCAGAACCGAACCCTCGCCGCCTCCACCAGTGCCGCTGCCTGCTCCAGCCGGAGGGGGTCGCCCGTCGCACGATGCAGGGACAGAAGCCCCTCCGCGAGGAGGGCGTAGTCCTCCAGGAAGGCGTCGATCTGCACGACCTCGCCGCGGGCGGTTCGATACAGGCCGCCATCCTCCCGGCCGAGCCGCTCGAGCACCGCGTCCGCGGCGCGATTCGCCGCATCGATGAACTTCGCGTCGTCGAGCACTCGGCCCGCATCCGCGAATCCTTTGATCATCAAGCCGTTCCAGCCCGCGAGAATCTTGTCATCGAGCGCGGGCTGAGGACGCAACTCCCGGGCGGCAAGCAGCGCCGCATCGACGCGAGCGCGACGCGCCGTGAATTCCGCGGGTTCCAGACCCATCGCCGCCGCGACCGCTTCGGGGCGATCACGAAGCCTCAGGACGTTCGAAGGAGGCGCCTCCGGATGATGCGGGTCGCGGAAGTTGGCCCCCGCATCGAGACCGTAGAGCGACATCGCGAAGTCGAGATCCGCTTCCAGCCCCGCTTCGGTGAGAACGGCATTCACTTCGGCGGGAAGCCAGATCTGCGTCCCGCCCTCACGGGCGTCGACTTCCGCATCCTGAGCCGACCAGAACGCGCCGTCCGCGTCGGTCATCTCCCGAAGGACGTACTCGAGGATTCCGCGGACCACTTCCGCGTGATAGGGATCGCCGGTCCGAGCGTGAGCCTCGGCGTAGATGGAGGCGAGCTGCCCGTTGTCGTAGAGCATCTTCTCGAAGTGCGGAACGGTCCATTCCGCATCGACCGAATAGCGATGAAACCCGCCGGCCACCTGATCGTGCACGCCACCGACCGCCATCCGGTCGAGGGTCTTGAGAATCGCGGCCCGCATCGCCGGGTCCTCCCAACCGATCTCCATCATGAGTTCGAGAAACACGGGCTGCGGGAACTTCGGCGCGCCGCCGAATCCGCCGTTCACCGGATCGTGATACTGAAGAAGCCCGCTCACCGTCGATCGACCCAGCGACGGATCGAGTCTCGCCTCGCTCGCGTCCGCGGAGAGCCGTTCCTTGACCAGCGTCGCGATCCGATTCCCCTGCGCCACGATCTCCTCGCGCCGAGTGGACCAGGCTCCAGAGATGTTCTCGAGGATCTGAGGAAAGCTGGGGCGACCATACGACGGCTCGGGCGGAAAGTACGTTCCGATCAGAAACGGTTCGAGCGTGAAGGGATTCAGGAACGCGTTGAGCGGCCACCCGCCCGAGGCGCGTCCTTCGGTCAACTGCGTGAAGATCTGGCACGCCGTCATGTGGATCTCGTCCACGTCGGGACGTTGCTCCCGATCGACCTTGATGCAGACGAAGTCGCGATTCATGATCTCGGCGATCGCGGGGTCCTCGAAACTCTCCCGCTCCATCACGTGACACCAGTAGCAGGTGGAGTATCCGATCGACACCAGAATCGGCACGTCTCTGCGTCGAGCCTCCTCAAAGGCCTCCTCGCCCCATGGTCTCCAGTCGACGGGGTTGTAGGCGTGCTGAAGGAGGTAGGGACTCGTCTCGTCGGCGAGGCGATTCGGCGTTCGATCGCCACCGGCCGCGCCGTGGCCGGATTCATCCTGTTTCATGCGTGTTCCAGACCTTGTATCAGTCGATGGCGCGTCCGGCGGAGGGCCGGGGGCCGGTTTCGGCGGCGGCGGGGTCGATCCACCCGAGCAGCCGGCCAGCAACCCCACCACGAGCCCCGTGGCCAGAAGGCGGCCGCGTCCGTCCGATCGAAGTCCGCCGCGGTCGATCCAACGGGAGTGCCGGATGAGTCTCAATCCTCTTCGCCGGCCGGCTCGGTTGACCCGCCTTGTTGATGAACGATGCCGAGAATCGCCGCGGTGACCACCACCAGAGGAAGCACGCCGGGGTGAAGCGACAGCTGTTGCTGGACCTGAGCCGAGATCGACTCGACCTGGAGCAGCAACGCGACCGAACCCATCACCATCATGGCGGCGCCACCGACACTGGTGAAGACGATGACCACGATCCGGAAGAAGATGAAGCTGAGCAGCGCGAGAGTGATGAACCCCATCCCCGCACCGGCCCACGCCAGCGCCGTCTCGCCCGGATTGAAGAACGACCAGACGGTGGCGCCGATGCCGGCGCCGGCGATGCCCGCGAAGACCGCGACCGCGTACTTCAACAACGGTGAAGCGATCGCGGCCAGCAACACACCAAGCGAGATCGCGACGACCGTGGACTTCCCGACGTCCTGGCTGATCATCCGCCCCACCGCGAATCCAAGCATCAACGAGAGAAGCACCACGACGGGCTTGTGCCACTTGTACCCCCGAAAGACGCAGGCCACCCCGACCGCGGTGACCACCGCGGCGCCGACGATCGGCAAGGACGTCAGCATCTTGAGGATCTCGTCGGGGCGTCGGAAGAGATCCAGCGAAGCGAGGATCGTCTCCCAGGTGTTCGAGAATGTGAGGTCGCCGACTTCGGCGAGGATCAGGGGCGTCATGTCAACGGCTCCATTGGCGATCGGATTCGACGGCCGCAAGGCGGCCTTCGACGAGGTCGGGGTCAAGCCTCGATATCGGCCCGATGCCGGATCGACGACCAGATATCGCGTCCAATGGCCCCTGAGTGGCATTCTCGGCAACCCTCGACGGCGCTCAATCCTCGGCCGACGAGGCCGCTGCGGGCTTCCGGGCCGACCTGGTGGAGGCTTGAACGAGGAGCCCGACGGCCGTCGCGAACCCCCAGCCCAGCAGCATCAGGAACGGCGACGGCAGATCCCCCGTCGAGGAGACCCGTGACCAGAGCACCGCGCCGCAGGCCATGAGCATCCATCCACCGAGGAATGCGGTCCCGATGGACGCCACCAGGACCGGACGGAGCAGCGCGACGATGAAGCCCGCGATTCCGACCACCACGGCGATCGCCATGACGAGGTCGAGCATCGCCGGCGCCACGTGACTCGTTCGAGCGGACCACCAGGCTCGGAGTTCGCCGAAGAGTGAATCGGTCAAGCCGATCATCCTTCGCCGGGCCTCATCGACCTTTTCGAGGCCGCGCTCCGTCGCGGCATCCACGACCTGACCACCGATCTCCTCCACCGCTGCGGCGCGAATCCCCTCGAGGAGACCTCGGTCGTCGTCCTGCGCCGCCGGTTCTTCCTGTGTCTGTCGCTCGACACGCCAACTCACCGCCGTCGCCCCGGCGTTCGATCCGGAGCCCGCCGGTGGTCCATCCGATCCAAAGACCGCCGCGGCGATCAACAACACGCCGCCGACCCCGAGAACACCGATCAGAATCGCCAGCACCACCCGAGAGAAGACCGCCGCCAGAAGTCCGGCGACGAGCGGCATCCCGATCACCCAGACCAGCGGAGGAATGCTCGCGTTCATCGCCCACCCCGGAAGCGTTCCGGCTCGCGTCGCGGAAGCCAGTTGAAGACCGAGCATCGCACCGGCCACGGCGGCGGCCAGAACCAGACACGGCCGGAACAGACGCCCTCCGAACAAGAGGAGCATCAGGCCGACGGCTCCGACGACGAGCAGGGAAACCGGATCGGCGGTGGTCCAGAGAACCGACGTCGCCAGGGTGTCTTCCGGTGTTTCTTGGAGAATCAACAGCACGGTCATGGATATCGACCAATTCGCGGTTTCCACCGCAACTCGACCAACCCCCCCTCATCGCATGACGTACCTTCCAACCATGTCCGACGACTCGACCGATCCCAACCACCCCGACCGCGATGAGGCTCGGGCCCTCGAGAACCTTCGCCGGAGAATCGACGACCTCGATCGAAAGCTGATGGAACTCCTCAGCGAGCGGGCCCGGGTGGTCGTCGACGTCGGCCGCGCCAAGCAGGGCGACGGGACGCCGATCTATGCGCCGGATCGCGAGTCCGCGGTCTTGAAGCGTGTGCTGGCATCGAATCAGGGGCCGCTCCCCGAGAGAACCGTGGAGGCGATCTGGCGAGAGCTCATGTCGGGTTCGTTCCGACTCGAACGCCCCCTGCGCATCGGCTACCTCGGGCCGGAAGGTTCCTTCAGCCATCTGGCCGCCCTGCGGCATTTCGGATCCAGCACCGAACTGGCGACGATGACGTCGATCAACTCGGTCGTCGAAGAGGTCATGACCGACCGTGCCGACTACGGGCTCGTCCCCTACGAGAATTCCATCGGCGGCTCGATCACCGAGACCCTCGACGCGCTCGCCGAACACGAAGCGCCGGTCTGCGCTGAAAGCCTCATCGCGATCGACCAGGCATTGATGGCCAACTGCAGTCCGGACGACATCAAGGCGGTCGCCAGCAAGCCGGAAGCCCTCGCGCAGTGCGGGAAGTTCCTCGCTGCGACGCTCCCCCACGTCGAGATCATCGAGACCTCGAGCACTTCCGCCGCCGTGATGCGGGCCTCTTCCGCCAGCCGGACCGCGGCCGTCGGCTGCCGGCTCGGTGGCGAGATCCACGGGGTGAAGGTGCTCTTCGATCGAATTCAGGATCGCGCCGAGAACATCACTCGATTCCTGGTCATCGGAAGACAGGCTCCGGCGGCCACCGGGCACGATCGCACCACCGTTCAGTTCCAGACCGCCAACCGCCCCGGCGCCCTGGTCGACGTTCTCGCCTCGTTTCGCGAGTCCGGAGTGAACCTCACCCACATCGACAAACGCCCTTCACGGCTGGACAACTGGCAGTACACCTTCTTCACCGACCTCGAAGGGCATCGTGACGATGCCTCCGTCGCGGCGGCCATCGAAGATGCCCGGACGCACTGCAGCAGCCTCTACGTCCGAGGCTCCTATCCTCGCGCGGTCCGCGTGCTCTGACTCACGCCGAAGCGCCGCCGATTATCCTGCCCCTCGCATGGACCACTTCCACCATCGATCCGGCCGCCTTCACGCCGAGGACGTCGACGTCGCGAAGATCGCCGAAGAGGTCGGCACGCCCACGTTCGTCTACTCGGCCGCGACGTTGACCTCGCATTACCAACGCTTCCGCGACGCGTTCGCACCCATCGATCCGCTCATCTGCTTCGCGGTCAAGAGCAACGCGAATCTCTCGGTGCTTCGACTGCTGGGCGACCTCGGCTCGGGAATGGACGTGGTGAGCGGCGGCGAGTTCCATCGCGCCCTCGAAGCGGGGATTCCCGCCGACCGGTGCGTGTACGCCGGCGTCGGAAAGACCGCGCCGGAGATCGAGGCCGCCCTGCGGGCGGGGATCGGTTCGATCAACGCCGAGAGCGAACAGGAACTCGAAACCATCGCGACCGTGGCCCGACACCTCGACCGCGTGGCTCCGGTTTCGATCAGAGTCAATCCGGACGTCGATCCGCACACCCATCGACACACCACCACCGGCACGCGGGAGACGAAGTTCGGAATCGACGCCGAACGCGTGCCCGGAGTGTTCGCCTCGGTGCGGGACGACCCGGCCGTCGCCGTCACCGGCCTCCACGTGCATCTCGGATCACCGATCTACGAGACCGATCCGTACGTCGTCGGACTGAAGCGCATTCTCGAACTCGCCCGACGCGTGGAACAGGATGGCGGGACCATCGACCGACTCGACATCGGCGGCGGATTCGCCGCGGACTACGAGACCGGACGAGCGCCCGACGCCGCGGCCTATGCCGATGCCATCTGCCCGCTTCTCGCGGATCGAGTTCGCCGGGGAACGAAGATCATCCTCGAGCCGGGCCGCGCCATCGCCGCCAATGCCGGAATCCTCCTGCTGAGGGTCGTGGTCCGGAAGACCTCCGGTCGCAAGACGTTCCTGGTCTGCGACGGTGGCATGAACGCCCTGCTCCGACCGAGCCACTACGACGCGTTCCATTTCGCCTGGCCGGCCTCGGTCCCGCCATCGCTCGTCCCGACGGCGAGAGCCGAACGTCCGGAGCTCGCCGATCTCCAAGTCGTCGACATCGTCGGCCCCATCTGCGAGACCGGCGACTTCCTGGCCCGCGATCGGCCCTTTCCTCCCTGCGACCGGGGCGACCTGATCGCGATCTTCGCAACCGGCGCCTACGGCATGACGATGGCGAGTCGATACAACGCGATGCCGCTTCCCGCCGAGGTCCTCGTCGATGGCTCGAGCTTCCGAGTGGTGAGACGCCGAGAGACCAACGACGATCTCATCGCCCACGAGCGTTGAATGCCGAGGTGGCCGGATCACGCTCTTCCGTCGCCACCGGCAACGGACTCGTACCGAAATCCGACCCGGGAATGACCGGCCCAAGGGTCACGAGTCGATCTGCCCCGCAGGCCTGATCAGCGGCCGCGACCGTGGAAGGGTCGCCACGTCGCCAACTCCATGATTCATCGACGATTCGGTGAAGTCCTCCCCCGTAAAGGCCGATGCGAGCCAGATAAGGCGGGTCTGAACCCTGCGCCGAAGACTGCCGCGTGCTTCCCACCCCCTCGACGACCGAAGGCTTGGAATCCAAATGACGACACCCACGACCCCACCGACATCACGACTGCTCCGGAAGACTCGCGGCATGCTTGCCGCGACCCTGATCGCCGCCATCGCGACGCCAGCAGCCGTCGGCGGCGTGGTCGTCGATGACGAATCCACGACTTCCTCCGATCAGACATCCTCCGCCATCGGTCTTCTGGAGGCCGCTCGCTCGTTCCTCGATTCACTGACCGACCTCGACGTGATGGTGGAAACGAGTGTGGTCGCCTCCGACGGCCGAGTCACGGCACCGCCCAAGCGATCGGCGCTGGCTTTCTCGCGTCAGTCCAAGAACCGCCCGCTCCGATTCAGCGTTCACAGCTGGAGCGGCCCGAGTGGCGGCAGTGATCTGGTCTGCGACGGCCGGTCACTGCTCGTCGGCGATCCACTGCTGAGACGATTCGACCTTCGCATCGCGCCGCCCGACGTGCGGACCATGCTTTCCGACCGCGATCTTTCGATCCGGCTCGGACTCGGCGCCGCGTTCCTGTTCTCGGCGATGTGCGAAGACACCTTCGCGGATCTGTCGACTGCTGATCAAGCGACCGCCATCGAAGTCGCCGGCGTGAAGGCTTCGGTCATCGAATGCCGATCGACCGACCCCGAAAGTCCACGACGATTGCAACTCACCGTGGCGACCGAGGGAGACCCGATCCTTCTTGGGGTTCGCCTTCCGCTTGCCGACGGCAACTCGATCGTGATGAAATTCTCCGACTGGCTCGGAGACGCCGAGGTCGATCCGCACGACGGCCGCCCCCGCTTCTCGATGACCCCGCCGCCGAGCTGGGTGAAGGTCGCTTCCCTCACCGAAGCCACCGAGGCGGGCGAGGCTTCCGCACCCGTGCAGGCGCTCGTCGGCCGACGAGCACCCCGCATCGCGATGCGTGACGCCGAGGGAAACATGGTCGATCCACTCACCGACATGACGGTTCCAGTCGCGATGCTCTTCACTGCGGACGACGCACTCAACGACCGCGCTGCTCGAGATTTCGCGACCCTGACCCGGAGCGACGACCGATTCCGAGGCTATCGAATCCAGCTCGCCTCGGACGAACTCACGCTTCCGCGAGACGATCGCGACCTGGTGGCCGACATCGCAGGGTGCGGCTCGAGCTGGCGATTGAGCGGACTTCCGACGCTGGTGATCATCACGCCCGACGGCAGAGTCCGCGCGGCGCAGGTCGGTCACCCCGGTCTCTCGACCTGGTCCGCCCGCTTGACGCCTTTGCTCGACCGACTGGCGTCGGTCCCGGATGCCGAGTGAAGGAACGGCTGATCCGTTCTCATCAATAGAAGAAACGAACCCCGATCTGAAGGACCGCGGCGGCCATGGCGCCGGCGATCAGATCGTCGACCAGGATTCCCATTCCACCCCCGAGCCGCTGAAGCCCGTTGGCCGGCGGTGGTTTCAGGATGTCGAAGATTCGGAAGAGCAGAAATCCGACCACCGCGAGCCCGATGTTGAAGACCATCGGCGTCACACCTTCGGGCAGGTTTGATGATCCCGCCCATCCGTCGGCGATCGCCCAAGGCAATGCAAGCAAGGTGAGCGCCTGGCCCGCGATCTCATCCGCCACCACCTGCCCGGGATCCTTCTTCCCCATGATCGCTTCGGCGGACCGACCGAATCTGAGACAGGCGACGCAGCCGATTCCCAGAAGCAGGAGCAGCACCAGATCGATCTGCCAGCCCGCCGCCCCGGAGATCGCGAGCAACGCCGCCACCACCGCCGGCGGAAGCGAACCCCAGGTTCCCGAAGCCGGCCTGAGGAAGCCAAGCCCCCCCGCGGTCACGGCCAGCGCGGGAATGACCCCCATCGAGCGAAAGACGGCAGCCGGCGAGGGCCGCACCGAGGGGCTTTGATCGTCGGTCGTCACGCATCGCTCCCGACATCATCAGGCGGGGTCGGCGCCGACAGGATTGATCGGGACCGGAGCAGGTAGGGCCAGGCGGACCAGATGGTGATGAGGATGGTCAGCCAGATCAGGATGTCTCGTACCGCCACGAAGGCCACGGAATCCAGAGCGAAGGGGTTGACCGCAACGAAGAGGGCGAACGGGGCCGCGACCGACTGGAGGACCATCTTCCATTTGCCGCTGGAGCCGGCCGAAAAGTCGATTCCAAGCCCTTCAAAGACCCCTCGGATGCTGGTCACCAGCAACTCCCGGGCAAGGATCACCGCGACCATCCAGGGTCGAACCCCCGTGGTCATCTCGACATTGCCCGCCTCATCAAACGGCACGAAGAGGAAATAGCCTCCATCGGCCGGAGCGACCTTGAGAAAGGCCGGGGAGGCCAGAAAAACGAAGGCGCCGATCACCAGCAGTTTGTCGCCAAAGGGGTCCATCACCCGTCCGAAGACGCTGACGACCTTCCAGCGGCGGGCCAGCAGCCCATCCACGAAGTCCGTGACGGCGGCGACGACGAATATCACGACCGCCACGTTCCCCCAGACTTGCCGGGCGTCGACGTCATATCCGGCCCCTTGCTTCGGCCACAACGCCACCGCGACGATGGCGAAGAAACACCCGGCCAGGCCCACTCGAGCCAGCGTGAGAAGGTTCGGGATCATGCGGCGGACCGGATCGGACATGAGGGCAAGGTAGCCGGGGAGCGCCGAGGCCGCCAAGTCGGCCCATTTCGGCGTGATCGATGCCCTGAATCATCCTTACTGACACCAATCTCGCTGATCGACCGCTGCTTCCCGGTTGCGACCCCGGGCGGCGGGGCGTATTCTTCGGCACTTCCCGGTCCTTCAAAGGGCCATTTCCCCGCCGACCTCTCGAACGGTCGGCCCTCAGACGGTCCCAGCTCAGGGCTGGAATCGGTCGAAGGGATTCGACCGGCCGTTCACGCCGTACGCGACGGATTCAGACAGGCATGACGCCATCCATCCTCTACATCGCGTGCGTCGTCGGGGCGATCGGCCTCTACCTCATCATGCGGCCGCACCGGAGTGCGACGCGAATCGTCGGAACCATCGCTGGCGCCGGCGCGATCGCATTCATCATGGTCAAGGTCCTCGAGGGTCTTGCCGCCGATGCTCCGGTTCCGATTCTCGAAGTGGTGTTCGGCCTCGCCGCCATCGCCGGCGCCGCCCGCATGGTGACCCATCCTCGACCGGTCTTCGCCGCCATCTACTTCGTGGTGGTCGTGGTGAGCTCCGCCGGCATGTTCCTGCTGATGGACGCGGAGTTCATGGCCTTCGCCCTGATCATCGTCTACGCCGGCGCGATCCTGATCACCTATCTGTTCGTGCTCATGCTCGCTCAGGACGCCACGTCCACGGCGGGCGAAGCCCTCTACGATCGAATCCCCCGCGAACCGCTCGCCGCCCTGGTGGTCGGCTTCGTGCTGCTTGCGATTCTCAGCGACGCGTTCCTGCTGGTCGATGGCGGCGTCCGTCCCGATGCTCCGGGAATGACCCCGAGCCTCGCCTCGGTCGAGGAAGATCGCTGGATGGTCCTCGACGGACTTCCGCTTCAACTCGAAGAGACCGTGGCGGAGATTCTCGCCGCGGAGTCCGCCGACGCCCCCGCCGCTGAATTCTCCATCGAACGCATCGACGGCCGGGCGATCAGGTTCGACGGCACGCACGCCAGCGTCGACGTGAAGATCGCCGATGAATCACGAAATCTCGTGCTTCCGGTCAGCGCCATGCCGACCAACGCCCAGCTCGTCGGCTGGTCGCTGGTGGCGACGTTCCCGGTGAGCCTCGAAGTCGCGGGCGTGATCCTGCTCATGGCGATGTTCGGTGCCGTGGTGCTTGCACGACGACAGATCGACCTCGGCGAGGATGAACTCCGCGTCGCCGCCGGCATGACCCCGCTCCTCGAAGAAGAGGAATCGGAATTCGCGGGAGGTTCGTCATGAACGACGTCGCCGTCTCGCTCACTCAGGCTGGCGAAGCGTCCACGATGGTCCCGATCACCACCGGAACCATCCAGATCGTGCTGCTGGTCAGCGCCGTGATGTTCGCGATCGGAATGGTCGGTTTCCTCACCCGTCGGAACATGATTCTCATGTTCCTCTGCACCGAACTGATGTTCCAGGCCTCCGCGATCGCGATGATCGCCTTCGGCCGCATGCACTTGAACCCCGAAGGCCAGGTCTTCGTGATCTTCATTCTCACGGTCGCCGCGGCCGAGGCGGCACTCGCACTCGGGCTCGTGGTGCTCCTCTACCGCCGGAAGCCGACGCTGGACGCGGAAGCCTGGTCGGAGTTGAAGGAATGCTGAGCGCCGTCGCGCACACCGCACTCGCGACCGTCGCCATGGCCGGCGGCGGAGACGGGTCCCACGGACTTCCCGCCGGCGAGCCCTTCGGGTTCCAGGTGCCGATCGCACCGGTCGTCGACGAACAGTCCTTCGCCCTCGCGGCCTGGATGATCTGGCTCCCGGTGATCAGCGCGATCCTCTGCGGCGTGTACGCCGCCCTCGGGGTCAAGAGCCGTCTCCCCGCCTGGACCACCGTCGCAGCCCTCGCCGGATCATTCGTGATCGCGGCGATGACCGTCTCGAAGCTCGACTTCGCGAAACCAGTGGTCGTCCACCTCTTCGACTGGATCGACCTCTCGTGGTCGAGCGGGTCCGGAGCGGCGGATGGCAAGTGGCACGGCCTGCGAGCGAACTTCGCGCTCTATCTCGACGGACTGAGCGCGTATTGGATCCTCTTCGTCACCTTCCTCGGCACGATGATCGCGTTCTACGCGAGCGAGTACATGGAAGAGGACAAGGGCACCGGATACTGCCGGTTCTTCGCCGGCGTGAGCATCTTCCTCTTCGCCATGACCGCTCTGGTCCTCGGTGAGAACCTGATCATGCTCTACCTCGGCTGGGAAGGCGTGGGCCTCGCCAGTTATCTGCTGATCGGCTACTACTACAAGAAGCCCGAAGCGGTCGCCGCGGCCAAGAAGGCCTTCATCATGAACCGGATCGGTGACCTGGGCCTCGCCCTGGGCATCTATCTGATCTGGCTCGAGTACGGCAGCCTCGAATTCGGAGTCCTGTTCGAAGCCCTGCAGGCCGGCGACACCGGCGCCGGCCAGTACGGCGGGTGGGCCGCCACCTTGATCCCCTGGTGCCTGATGCTCGGCGCCTTCGGCAAGTCCGCCCAGTTCCCACTCTACGTCTGGCTTCCCGATGCGATGGAAGGACCGACGCCGGTCTCCGCGTTGATTCACGCCGCGACCATGGTGACCGCCGGGATCTACCTCATCGCCCGCACCATGCCGTTCTTCCTGATGAACAAGGACCTCGGCGGGCATGCACTCGAAGCCGTCGCCTGGATCGGCGGCCTGACCGCCCTGCTCGCCGCGACCATCGCGATGGCCCAGTACGACATCAAGCGGGTGATGGCCTACTCGACGGTCTCGCAACTCGGCTACATGTTCATGGGCCTCGGACTCGCGACGAGTTTCGGCGCCTGCTACCACGTTCTGACGCACGCCTTCTTCAAGGCACTGCTCTTCCTCTGCTGCGGCGCCGTGATGCACGGCTTCGGCGGCCAGCTCGATCTTCGCAAGCTCGGCGGCATCCGGCGGGTTCCCGGATGGAGTGTCGTCTGCTGGACGATGCTGATCGGCAGCCTCTGGCTCTCCGGAATTCCCGGCAGCGCCGGCTACTTCTCGAAGGACGAGATTCTCGCTCAGGCGTTCATCTCCGAGGGTGCCGGCTTCAAACTTCTCGGCTGGATCGGCATCATCACCGCCGGGCTCACCGCGTACTACACCTTCCGCGTGTGGTTCCGCGTCTTCACCGGGCCCACGCACTACAAGCCCGATGAAACCCACGGCCACGCCGGACATGATGATGCCAACGAGGGTGATCACGACTTCCACCCGCACGCCCCCGGCGTTCGCATCAATCTCGTGCTGATCACCTTGTCACTCGGTGCCATCTGGCTCGCAGTCGGGTACTTCGTCGGAGACGTCTGGGGCACCCAGACCTGGATCAAGAACGCGATCGAGCACTCGAGTGCCGGTACGGGGCTCCAGCTCATGCCTGCCGGCGAGCACCCGACCCTGTTCGGCTTCGACCCCCACACCGCGATGTACTTCATCAGCGGCACCTTCGGCCTGGTCGGACTGACCATCGCCTGGTGGCTCCACTGTTCGAACCGGAAGGCGGCGGATGATCTTCGTGCCTGGCTCAACGGACGAGCCTGGATCGCCTGGCTTCCGCGGGCGATGGAGCACAAGTGGTATGTCGATGAGATCTACATCGCGACGATCCGCTTCCCGCTCTGGATCGCCGGGCATGCCCTCTACATGTTCGACCGTGTCTTCGTCGACGGCATCGGCGTCAATGGAACCGCTCGCTTGCCGAAGATCGCCGCGTCGCTCTTCCAGCCGCTCTACAACGGCAAGCTTCAGGGTTACGCGACTTCGATGGCGGGTGGTCTCGCCCTCGTGATCGCCTGGATCGTCTGGGTCTGGATGCGAGGGAGCGTCTGATGCAACTCTGGATCCTCCTTCTCATCCCTCTGGTCACCTGCATCGGCGTCGGCTTCGGCGGCGAACGCAACGCCCGCGCCATCGCGCTCGGCGGTTCGCTGGCGACCCTTGCGTGGGCCGTCGTGCTGGCGATGCAGTTCCCCCACTGGCAGGCCGAACAGTGGCTCTACTGGCCCGCCCCCGAGGACAACGCATTTCCGGTGCTCCCCGGCCTCGGGATCGCGATCGAGCTCGGTGTCGACAGCGTCTCCCTGCTTCTGGTGTTGCTGAACGTCATCCTGATGCCGTGCTGCGTGCTGGGCTCGTGGGTCGCGATCAAGGAACGACGCCGCGAGTTCTACATCTGGCTGCTGGTGCTTTCAACCTGCGTCATGGGCGTCTTCGTCGCCCGCGACGTCATCAGTTTCTACACCTTCTTCGAAGCGTCACTGGTCCCCGGCTTCTTCATGCTGGCGATCTACGGCGGGCCGGATCGACGAGAAGCCTCCTTCAAGTTCTTCATCTACACCTTCGTCGGTTCGCTGTTCATGCTGCTGGGCCTCGCCTACGTCGCCTGGCAGCACGCGCAACAGACCGGCGACTGGTCCTTCGCGATCAGCGATCTCACCGCGTTCGCACCGACGCTCTCCGCCGGTGAACAAGGTTGGATTCTTCTCGCGTTGATGGCCGGCCTGGCCGTCAAGGTCCCGCTCTTCCCGCTGCACACCTGGCTCCCCCTCGCTCACAATCAGGCTCCCACCGCCGGTTCCGTGAACTTCGCCGCGGTCATTCTCAAGCTCGGCCTCTACGGGATGTACGTGTTCGTGCTGCCGATGGTGCCCGAGGCCGTGGTGGCGTGGGCACCGACCATCGCGGTGCTCGCGGTGATCGGGGTCGTCTATGCGGCACTGATCTGCTGGGTGCAGACCGATGTCAAGAAGCTGATCGCCTACTCCTCGGTGAGCCACATGGGCTTCGCGGTTCTGGGCCTGATCGCATTGAACCCCCTCGGACTGCAGGGGTCGGTCTTCTACATGCTCAGCCACGGGTTCGCGACCGGCGGACTCTTCCTCTGCATCGGCATGATGTACGAGCGATACCACACCAAGGACCTCCGCGAAGTCGGTGGACTGGCCTTCAAGATGCCGGTCTGGTCGTTCTTCTTCATCGTGCTGGTCTTCGCGAGCGTCGGCCTTCCCGGCCTCAACGGATTCGTGAGCGAGTTCCTCTGCCTGATCGGCACCTTCACCGCCGTGCCGGGCGCCGAGACGGGATACCCCGGCGTCCTCGGACCCTGGTTCGCCGCGATCGCCGCGACCGGCATGATCCTCGGGGCGATGTACCTCCTGTACATGACCGGGAAGCTGTGCTTCGGTCCGCTGCGAGAACCCGCGGACCATCACGAGTCCGAGGAACTGCCCAAGGATCTGAGCCTGCGAGAGATCGCCGCCCTGGCCCCGATCGCCCTGATCTGCCTCATCTTCGGCGTCATGCCCTGGCCGATTCTCCACGCCGTCGAACCGGTGGCTGACGAAGTCCTCAAGCCCTATCCGGCCCTCGTCGAGAGCCACTTCGAACAGATGGACGCGACCGCGAAGGTCAGTCTTCTGAGCGATACCACGCTCGAGGGGAGCCGCTGAACCCATGACTGAAATGAGTTCCAAGCTGATCCTGATCACCCCCGAGATCCTGCAGTTCC